>JAADCU010000015.1 GCA_013154355.1 Thermoproteota archaeon
AATACTAAGCTAATAATTATTTAAACATCCTTCTTTTGAGGTATATCCAGTTAGTAAATTCAATATTTCTCTCACAGGTTTCTTGTTTACGGATTCTTTGTTTATTATTATGTCGTATTCTTCATAGGTTAGTGGTATGAAGTCTAGGTTGTATAGTTCTGCTGCTTGTTTTATGCCTATTCCTGCGTCTGCTTTTCCTTGTGCTATTGCTGCTGCTACTGCTGTATGTGTCTTCACCTCATACGTATATCCTCTTATTTTTCTGACTAGTTCTTGGAATGGTATTCCTTTTTCTTGTGCTATCTTCTTTAGGTAGAGGTCTAGTAGGTGCCTGGTTCCTGATCCTTTGTTCCTATTTACTATTCTAATATCAGGTCTCAGAAAGTCTTCTATTGATTTAATATTTTTGGGGTTTCCTTTTTGTACTATTATTCCTTGTAGTCTTTTCCATCCTTTTACCAGTATTACCTTATCTTCTATTCCTAGCTTCTTTATTATTGGTTCATTATATTTTCCTGTCTCTTCATCTATTATATGTATTCCTCCTAGGTCTGCTATTCCTCTTGATACTGCTATTATTGCTCCCATTGATCCTGTTACTACTTGCTTAATCTTGTATCCTTTCTCAGCTAGCTCTGTAAGGATCTTATCTAGAGTATAGTCGTGACTTCCTATAACCACTAGGTCAGGCCTCTCCTTCTGTTCAATTACTACTTTAACTTTCTCTCCTTCGTCTATGAACTCTCTATCCTCTGGCACTATTATGTATCCATCAGCATTTACTACTGGACTTATGCTTCCCTGTGGTGCTTCTAGAGGATATGCTAATAACTTTCCATTTCTCTCAACTATTATCGCTGGTACATATGCTCTACGTCCTTGAGCACCAAGAATCCTCTTCACAAGAATAGCTTCAGCTTCTTCACACTTCTCTTCACTACAGAGCATTCTTCCTATTAATGGTCTAACTATGAGATCAAAGACGAGTAATGCACTGTTAGGATACCCAGGTAAGCCTATCACAGGTCTACCATCTATGTCAGCTATTACTGTTGGTTTTCCAGGTTTTATAAGTAGTCCATGTATGAGAACATTACCAAGCTTTCCAAGTACTCTATAAGTTATATCCGATGTTCCAGCTGATGTTCCACCAGTTATCAACACTATATCGTTCTCTCTTACAGCATTCTCGATAGTCTTCTTAAGAACGTTCTCGTCGTCTGGAACTATGCCGTAGATTCTTGTCGTACATCCCATCTCTATACATGCTGCATTAAGCATGTACGTGTTAGAATTATATATCTTACCTATATCTAGAACAGATCCTGGTTCTACAAGCTCGTTTCCTGTAGCTATTATGCCTATCCTAGGTCTAACATATACTGGTACTCTATCTACTCCAACTGCTGCTAGAAGAGCTATCTCTCTGTAGCTTAACCTCGTACATTTTCTAAGTATTATCTCACCTTTAACAACGTCAGTACCTGTAAATGCTATATTTTCTCCAGGATAAGTTGATCTATATATGAGGACTCTACCATCTCTTAGAGAAGTGTACTCTACCATAACTACAGAGTCTGCTCCAGCTGGCACAGGTGCTCCTGTAGCAATCTCAACACATGTTCCCTCGTCTACCTCTATGTCAGGTCTCTGACCAGCCTCTACTCTTCCTATAAGTCTAAGCTCTACTGGAGATATCTCTGAAGCATTCTCCACATCTATACTACGTACAGCATACCCATCCATTGTCGCTCTATCAAATGGTGGAACATCTATTGGACTAGCTACATGTTCTGCAAGTACTCTACCGTGAGCCTCAGATACGTGTACATACTCTACTCCTAGAGGCCTAGGATCGAAATGTTCTACGATGAGGCTTAAAGCTTCTTCAGGTTTTAGTAGTCTATGAAACAGTTGTCTCTCCACTGTTCAAGAGTAAACATTTAACTACTATTTATATATTCTCTATTATCATGATATGCTGATGATACCGGTAAGAGGAGACGATACAGTAGTCAAAAAGATGGCTCAACTAATGAGAGCAGGAGCAAGATTAACAAGCTACAGCTGTCCAGCATGTGGAACACCTCTACTGCAGCTCAAATCTGGAGAGTACTACTGTGCTAGATGTGATAGACAGGTAGTCATAGTACGTAGTGAGGAAGAGGAAGCACAGGTAACAATGAAGTTCGGTCTAGCAGAGGTCAGAGAGATAGTATTTCAGAAAATACTCATGCTAGGTAGAACACTAGAGAAGATTCCTCCAAGCGAGCTTGAGTCTATGCAGGAAGTAACTAGAAATCTCCTACTTCTACTTGAGGCCTTTGACAAGCTTAACAAGATAATAAGAGAGTCTGAAAGAGAGCGAAGATGAGAATAATAACGTTACTCACAGACTTTGGAACAAGAGATTACTTTGTACCTTCAATGAAAGGAGTTATCTTATCTATATGTGATAATGTTCATATAGTAGATATAACTCATGAAGTTCCTCCACAAAATGTTAAGAGAGGAGCAGTACTTTTATGGGCATGTTATAAGTACTTTCCTAGAGATACTATACATGTAGTAGTTGTCGATCCTGGAGTAGGAACAGAGAGAAAACCTATAATAGTTAGATCAAGAAACTACTACTTCATAGGTCCTGATAATGGTGTCCTGATACCAGCAGCAGAGGATGATGGAATAGTTAAGGTATATGAGATAATTGTGGAAAAGGTTTCTAGAGGAAAGATATCGAGGACGTTTCATGGTAGAGACATTTTTGCACCTGCAGCAGCATTATTAGCCTCTGGTATCGACGTTGAGGAGATAGGTAGACCATTAGATAGTTATGATAGAAGTATAATTATTGAGAAAGCTAGAAAGA
Organism: Thermoproteota archaeon; assembly: GCA_013154355.1. Lineage (GTDB taxonomy): Archaea > Thermoproteota > Thermoprotei > Thermoproteales > Thermocladiaceae > JAADER01. The sequence goes on from JAADCU010000015.1 coordinate 2,870, forward strand.
TATCTGAGAATGCTTTTGAGGCTCAGGTAGTCTATATCGATAGATTTGGAAATGTCTATACTAGTGTGAGAGAAGAAGATCTTAAAGAACAACCAAGATACATAATAGTTAGACTAGGATCAGAAAGAGAGATCAAGCTACCTTTTGTTGATGCTTATGGTAGAGTTCCAGTAGGTAGTGATCTAGCCTTGATAAATAGTGAAGGTTTTCTAGAGTTAGCTACGAATCATGGAGACTTCTCTAACAAGTATGGTATTAAGGAGCTTGATAAACTTATGATTATGGTAGAGTACTGATATTGCTCATAAAGGTATTGCTTAAATAGGAGAACAGGGACTAGTTTAACCATGTCTAAACCAGACGTAGTGAAAGTAGTCATAATAGCTTGCAAGAAGATAAGAGAACAAGGACTATGTCCAGGAGATGCAAAATGCCTCATCGCATCAATGAGAAAAGAAGGAAAGTTTGCACAGTTTGGAGATAAGGAAGTAAGAGTCATAGCTATAGTAGACTGTGGAGAATGTCCAGGAACAAGAGTAGGAGCAGTACTAACATGGCTTAAGCCAGTACTAGACAAGCTAGGAGAGAAGCCCGACGCAGTCATGGTAGGAACATGCATCATGAGAATGTGCAAGTACAAGGACGAGATCTTAGAGAGACTGAAAAAGATCTGTCAAGTACCAGTAATAGAAGGAACACACGAGTACGCAGCACCATTCCCGTAAAGGACCTAAAAGACACTACTGACCTAACTTTCCTCATAATATTTTTATGATAATCTATTGGTAGCGGGGGGTGGATTTGAACCACCGACCTCGGGGTTATGAGCCCCGCAGGATACCTGGCTTCCCCACCCCGCTTGCTTTGCAAGCTTCACCTATAGTGACTGTCCTATCTTTAAAAACCATTCTCCGTGATTATGCATGTGATATTTTATCAATTTCTAATTAGAGATTGCTTATTAAGTTGAAACGAGGTTCCTAGCTTAACATGTCGTTAGAGTCTTCAGAATACGTCACTATTCAGGTGCGAGTTCCTAGATGGATTAAAGAAATTCTTGATAAGTATAGTATAGATATTGAGCTTATCGTTCAGAAGATTCTTGAGCATGAGATGAAGACAATAATGTTAAGAGAAATTGAGAAAGAGCTCGATAAGATACGTAACAAGCTTAACATGACTGATGAAGAGATCGTGAGACTCATACGTGAAGATAGGGATAGAATGTGACTGTGAGATACGTGTTCGATGCTTCTGCAATAATAAACTTATTGAGAAAGAACGTGCTAAGTCCATTCCTACATGGTGCAACACTTGACCTAGCACTATACGAGACTCTTAATGCATTATGGAAGGAGTATAAGCTCTTAAAGAAAATAGATGAAGAAACTTTAAACGATTTCGTAAATATTTTATGTAAGATATTTAAAATTCTTGAACTATATTCAATAAGAGGATTCGAGAGACAAATTCTTGATATAGCATGTAAGGAAAAGATAACGATATATGATGCAGCATATCTTGTGTTGGCGATATCTAAGAATGCTATACTTATCACAGATGATGGAGAACTCGCTAGAGTAGCTGAGAGGTATGTTAGGGTGCTCTCAAGTGAAGATTTAAGGAGGATTGTAAGTGGTAGCGGGGGGTGGATTTGAACCACCGACCTCGGGGTTATGAGCCCCGCAGGATACCTGGCTTCCCCACCCCGCTTCTCTTACTGTTCGAGATGTAGTTTCTGCATAGGTTTTATAACACTTTCTCCGTGAGCTATCTTGCTTGTTCTGTCCCTTATGGTAGCATTTTTATGCTTGTACATCAATGTTGTCTAGGAACTTTTAAATACTTCTAACAGGTAAATTATGACCGTACATGATAGATGTTTACGAGATTGTTAAGAGTTGTCTCACAAGCTCTTTTCTAAGAATGTTTAGAAACGATATAGTATCTCTAGTACTTTACGGATCGTATGCTAGACGTGAAGCAAGGCCAGACAGCGATGTTAATGTTATAGTTGTTCTAGAGAGAGTTTCTGAAGATAGATTCGAACTTCATAAGTTACTTGATAATGTTGAGAATAACTTCTGGAACTGTCTGGCTGAGTTCGGAATATATAGAAGACCTGTAATTTCTCCAGTAGTGTTAGATAGAGAAAGTGCAAGAGTCTTTCAACCATTATAGTTGATGCTATATTTGATGCAGAGATACTCTATTATAAAGATGGATTTATGAGAAACGTGTTGGAGAAGGTGCGTAAGAAGCTTGCTAAGCTTGGTGCAAGAAGAGAAAGGATAGGGAAGATATGGTATGTTAATTTAAAACCTGATTACAGATTTAGAGAAATAATCGATCTTTCTTTAGAAGATGACGAATAATATAGAGCTAGCTTTAGCATATGTAGAGGAAACTAAGAGAAGATTAAGGACTGCGTTAAGATTGATAGGTATTGAGCCTCCTAAAGTATATGATGTAGGACCTGTACTTATGCAGAATAGAGGAAAAATTCTAAATTTCTTTAGAGAAAAGATTCCAGAACTAGTAGCAATATCAAGATGGCTTAGAAGAGAAAGAGAACCATCAATGTACGGTGATGAAGAACTTGGGATACCTCCTACGAAACTATATACTGAACCCTATGCTAGGAAAGCTTGTGAGAGTGCTATAATGGTTTTAACAGAAGTTGATAAGTTATTTAATCACGTGTTAAGAGGCGAGGACAGGATGTAAGCGAGCTTTTTATTATCTCAATGTCTCGATGGTATGCTAGGGGTAATGCTGAAGTTGCAGCCTTACCGAACGAATGAGGAAGGGACGTATTGCTTAGCTCTGGGTTGATGTTTTCTGTGTCGCTTGTTGTTCTAGTTTGGGTAGTAGTGTCTTTCTTAGTCTCTCTATTGTTGCTTTCTGCTTCTGTCTTAATCTTCTTCTCCTGTCTATGTATCTTCCTACTAGCCATGCGAAGTCTGGATCGTTCTTTATTGCTGGGTGATGTGGGTCTACTAGTATGACTTCGAAGTATTTGTAGAGTCCGTCTTCTCCTACCCAGTATGATCCTAGTACCTCCATGTTAGGGTACTTTCTTGCTGCTCTTTCCTCAGCTATTAGTTGTAGACTCTTCTTCGTTGTGTGACCATATACTCCCATTCTCTTAGGTCTTCTACCACACTTAGGTCTAGGCTTGTTCATTGGTCCCTTCCTCACACGTACTCTCACCACTATTATTCCCTGCTTAGCCTTGTAACCATACTTTCTAGCCTTATCTACCCTAGTAGGCTTCTCTAACCTGACAATTGCTGGATCTCTCCTCCATTTGATTAGTCTCTGCCTAAGTATTAGACTTATCAGTCCCTTGCTAGGTCTCTTCCATATCTGCCCTAGGTAATAGTAGAACGACTTCGCCATGCTCAGCCACGTACACCTAGGCTAGCCTATTTAAATTCTTTCTCAAGCCTTAAAAATGCTCTAGATAAAGCATATGAGTATGCTGAAGTATATATTGGAAGACCACTATACATCGAGTAAATGGAGAACACACACGGAACATATATCCCATATACATCATTTAGGAAGGAGTAAAATACCTCCTCTGCAAAAGGTAGACAAGAAAAAGATGAGCAATATACATCAGAACATAGAGAAAAACCATTAAAACAAGCAACACGAGAGCAGACTCTACAAGAATCATAATCAACACAGGACCTGAAAAACGATATATCACGATACTTGTACCTTAAACTACTTAGTAGATCACCAATATGAAGAATACAGAACCTATCTGAGACCAACATATCTATCTTCAACTCCCTCGAAAATCCTGAATAAAGAAATAGAAATGATCTAAGAAGAAGTTCAAAATCTCTCACAACTCTATCATATTCAACCTTGAATAACCTACAAGAACATGATCTGACACGAGGCTTATCAGAGAATATATCGAACCTGATAACGTTTTTGTCAGAACAATATTCAGAGAAATCAATACTCTCAATATAGGGAATCTCAGAAACTATCTCACGAACTTTCTTACTAATTTTAATATCTACAACATCTCTAAACAATATATAGAATTCTAACATCTTGAAGATATCAGATCCATCTAACATATACGATCTAGATCTACCTGAACATACATCTTTTAAGAACTCAAAATCAGCATAAGATGGTACGATAGTAACTTCATCACCACATATTATTAAACCTCTTCTGACAAGAATCTCACGACCATTAACATATACTCTATCACGATCTATAACAACATTATCAAGGTCATCGACCTCTATAGTATCAAAACTTGTTAGAATATTATAATATCTATCTGTCACAAGGTAAGCACATTCAGGTTCTCTATTCTTTATAAACATGTGAGGTACAACATCTATCAATGTTATCTTGTTCCTTATATCGATCTTAGATGATGTAATAATCAATATGTCATTCATGATCTTACTAAGGTTCTTAAGAATCATTAATGTTCCTACATTTATTCCAACTATGCATGCAGAGTATCTTCCCACTCTACTCAGGATATGTAGAGGTTACTCCTTATTAATCTAACGTCTCTACTAATTTTTAACTATGGAGAAGAGAGATATTGTGAATATTTTTACAAGATTCTTCAATTGTGTTGTATTAAGTATTGAAGATCTTATAATGATATTTCTATACTATGCTAGGGAAAGGAAAATGAGTTTACTTAAGATTATGCTTCTAATGTTCAGATATAGAGATCTCTATGGTATAGTTTTTGAGGTTCCTCCTATCATATCTATTAACGTTTTTAGATGTTTAAAGAAGCTCATAAATAGTGGATTATTATCTATCTTGGATGGTTACGTGATGCTTACTGACAGTGGTTACAGGTATGTGTCTAGTCTGGTTAATAAGTTAAGATCTTGTAAATATGTTGTTGCTGGTTCTCTTGTTAAGCCTCAGATAGACTTTATTAGAGATTTATCTTTTAATGTGTCTAGTATAGAGAATTCTGATGTAGAATCTGTTTATAAGAGTTCTATATTGAACTATGTTGTTGATGATTTATCTTGTTATGATGTTCTTCATCTTGTTAGACTTGTTCTTGATCAAGTGTGTTAGAGTTGTGTGTTTATAAGTCTCATAAGATAATATAGTGTGAGGGTCTCATGAAGAGTAGTAAGAGTATTGAGATCAGGTATGAGGAGCTCTCACCAGCAGAGTGGTTTAGACGTAATAAGGAGCTTGCAGGTCTAACTAATCCAACTAGAGCAATGTATCAGACTATTAGAGAGTTTGTTGAAAACAGTCTTGACGCCACCGAGAGCTATGGTATTCTACCAAGTATAAAGATAAAGATCGACTACTATGATAAGTCTCGAGGATGGGTCTCAGTATACGTTGAGGATAATGGTATAGGCATACCTGACAGCGAGATACCTAACGTTTTTGGTAGAGTATTCTACAGTAGCAAGTATAGGATAAGACAGCACAGAGGAGTGTTTGGTCTTGGAGCTAAGATGATAATACTCTACGCACAGTCGACGACCAACAAGCCAATATATGTGAGAAGTGCTCCACTTGGAAGCGATAAGATATATGAGTATGTTCTCATGATAAACACGTTGAAGAATGAACCCATAATCCTCGAGAGGAGAGAGTACGAGAACAAGTATAAGTGGCATGGAACTGCTGTGAAGGTCATAATTGAGGGAGACTGGTCAAGAGCTAAGAAGAGAGTCGAGGAGTATCTCAAGAGGACGTACATGATTGCTCCATATGCTGAGATAGTGCTGAAGGCTCCTGACCTATTCCTATGTTTTCCACGTGTGACAACCAAGCTTCCTCCACCACCTAAGGAGGGTCTACCACATCCAAAGAGCGTCGACGTTGAGCTCATAAAGCATCTCATAGCTAGGAATCCTAACCTTACGCTTAAAGAATTCTTAACAGAGTATTTCGACGGTGTTGGAAAGCAGACAGCTGAAGCATTTCTAAAATGGGCTAAGCTTGATCCTAATAAGAAGGTTGGTGATCTCACGGAGGACGAGATCACTGAGCTAACTACGAAGATGAGAGAGTTTAATGGCTGGAGAAGACCTAAGGCTGACTGGCTATCTCCTGTAGGTGAGGAGCTTCTAGTAGAAGGTATAAGAAAGGTACTAGAGCCAGAGTTCGTAGCTGCAGTAACTAGAAAACCGAGCTCCTACATGGGTCACCCATTCATCGTAGAGGCAGCAATAGCATGGGGTGGAAAGATTCCTCCAAGCGAGAGACCAATAGTCTACAGATTTGCTAACAAGGTACCACTACTATATGATGAGGGAAGTGACGTTATTAGAAAGGTCGTGGAAGAGATAGACTGGAGCGTTTACAAGGTCAAGTTTCCTGCTCCACTAGCAGTTATAGTTCACGTATGTTCAACAAAGATACCATACGTGAGCGCTGGCAAGGAAGCTATCGCTGACGTTGTAGAGATAGAGGAGGAGATAATGCTAGCTATAAGAGAAGTTGCAAGAAAACTTAGACAGTACATAACGAAGAAGGAGAAGGAAGAGGAGATATATATAAAGTATGCAACGTTCAGCATGTATGCTGGAGAGGTAGCTAGCGCATTATCATATGTTACAGGAAAACCTGCAGAAGAGATAAAGCGTAAGCTTCAGGAGCTGATAATTAAGAAGGTCGGTATTCCTCCTGTGCCTGAGAAGACTACTGAAGTAAAGGAGACTTCTCGAGAGATCACTGTAGAGGCAAGAAAGTAGGTGGGGTCATGCTTTAATACTATTCGATATCCGATAACGGATAATGAGGAGATACATCATAATAGCGATAGTGATAGGCATAGTCATAGCAATAATAGCAGGAATAGCATACTACTATTCAACCCATAAACATAGAGAACAGACACTCAAGAAGACACAGATAAGCACGGGAACCTACCTAAGAATATTCTGCGCAGGTTCACTCACAATACCATTCCAAGATATAGCACAAGTATTTGAGAAGAAGTATGGAGTAACAGTACATATCGAGCCTAGTGGAAGCGTAATGGCTGTAAGAAAGATCACAGATCTACACGAGTGGTGTGACGTACTCGGAGTATCAGACTACAGGCTAATACCTAAGTTCATGATACCTAGATACGCAAAGTGGTGCATAGGTTTTGCAACTAATCAGATAGTTCTAGCATTTACAAATCATTCAAGGTATGCTACATACTTGATAAAGCATCCACAAGATTGGTATAAGATACTCATGATGAAGAACGTAAGATACGGATTCTCAAATCCAAACATGGATCCATGCGGTTATAGAGCCGTAGGTGTGATAGCACTAGCAGCACTATATTACCATAACATCACTATACTCAAAGATCTCGTGATCTCTAAGATAAGTGGAGCAAAGTACAGGCTACTTAAGAATGGTACCCTCATAGTGTACATACCTGCAACATTTACGATAGAGGGAAGACGACTAGTTATAAGACCTAAAGAAGTTGACCTAGTATCATTATTAGAGAGTGGAGACATAGATTACGCGTTCGAGTATAAGAGTGTTGCAATTCAACACCACCTGCTTTACATAACGTTGCCTCCACAGCTCAATCTCGGTAATCCTGACTATGCTAAGTACTACTCTAGGGTTATAGTTAAGATACTTGTAGGAACTCCTGAAGAGAAGAGTATCAAGATGGCACCAATAATATATGGAATAACTATTCCAACAGTTACTAAACATGAGGATCTAGCTATCAAATTTGTAGAGCTCATTCTGAGCGAGACTGGTAGAAGAATATTTGCAGAGAATGGTCAAAATATTTTAAAGAAGCTCATAATAGTTGGAACTCCGCCTGATTGGCTTATGAGATTTCTAAGAGAGACTGGTTATAGCTATGTCGTCCAGAAAACTTCAAGTTGAGAGAAGTCTAGTACTCTTCTATGGAGCTTTTTCTTTTGCTATAATGTTCATACTTATACCTATAGTCTCTCTCTTCCTATTTTTCAACTATCATGTTCTTCTCAAAATATTTAACACACCGATACTTATCTCAGAGCTAAGATCTGCGTTTGTGACAACATTTGAAGCTGCATCATTGAGCACAAGTATACTACTCATTATTGGTGTTCCTGTAGCATATGTTCTAGCTAGAAGAGAGTTTAAGGCTAAACCTATTGTTGAAGCTATAATAGATATGCCTTTTGTTGTTCCTCATCCTGTGGTAGGTATAATGTTGTTGACAGCGTTTGGAAGTAGAGGACTTATTCCTCTAAATGTTGAAGACACTTTTTGGGGAGTGGTACTAGTCATGTTGTTTGTATCGGCCCCACTTCTGATAGATACTGTTAAGCTTGGTTTTGCATCTATAGATGTATCGATAGAACATGTTGCTAGAAGTCTTGGAGCATCATTTTATAGAACATTTTTCAGTATTCTCTTACCATTATGTAGTAGAAGCATCATAGCTGGCATAATACTGGCCTTGGCTAGGTCTCTAAGTGAGGTAGGTGCTCTCCTTGTGCTCGCATATTTTCCAAAGACTGTCAACATTCTCATACTTGAGTGGTTAGATACTCTAGGACTACCATATGCTATTGCTGTATCCTGTCTATACCTTATCGTGATATTTGCAATGTTTATAGCTCTGAGAGTAGTAACGAGAAGCTATGTTGTATATTGAGGACCTGTATATAAAGGTTAAGGATCTTGAGATAAAGATAGATAATCTATCTATTAGTAAAGGCACATATGCTATACTGCTCGGACCTAGTGGTGTAGGTAAGACTATGCTACTTAACGCCATAGCTGGATTCATTAGACCTTTAAGAGGTCGTATAGTGATTGAAGGTGAAGATGTTACTAATCTACCTCCGGAGAAGAGAGGTGTAAGTATTGTTCCTCAGAATTTTGCTCTATTTCCTCATATGACAGTGTTTGATAATATAGCCTTCTGTCTAAAGCTGAGAAGACTCTCAAGAAAAGAGATAGAGAGAAGAGTTATGGAGATTGCTAGACTTCTAGAGATTGAGCATCTTCTTCATAGGCGTCCAGGTACGTTAAGTGGGGGAGAAGCTCAGAGAGTTGCTCTTGCTCGTGCAATAGTGGCTGAGCCTAGACTACTTCTTCTCGATGAGCCTCTTTCGAACATAGATCCTGAGAGAAGATTGAAGGCTATCGAGCTTCTGAGAAGAGTTACTAGGGGTAGAAGGCTTACGGTTCTTCACGTAACTCATGACATATCTGAGGCTCTTGCTCTGGGAGACTACGTTATATATATGAGGGATGGAAAGATTCTCTTCCAAGGTACTCTACGAGAGTTTGCTACGAGTAGGTTTGCTCTACCATATATCAGCTTGATAGAGAGAGCTCTATCATGGTTAAGCTCTATCAGAGACGTCTACTCTATGCGAGACTCTCCCTTATAAATCCCCTGTGACTACTCTATAACGAGTACCCTATGGTGGCTAGGTCGAGGCAGGAAGTGCTTAAGATACTTGAGGAGTGGGGAAAGAAGATAGTTGAGCAGATAGAGAGAGGTCAGGAACCTGTCATAGAGATACCAGCACGTACGCTATCGAACACGGTGTGGGATCCTGTTAGAAAGATACTCGTGCTAGGTCCAGAGAAGATGCGTAGAAGATTCCTCGATCTCAAGGAGTCTAGAAAGTTCATGCAGACCATGCTCATGCTCAAGCTTATTGTCGAGGCTATTAGAGAGAACGTTTATCCAACGATAAGAGACCTATACTACAATGGTAAGCACACGATAGTCTATGTTGACCCTAGGAAGAGAGTATTCAAGGAGAACACGTGGGATGATCAGCAGGAATCTAACGCTGTCATAGAGGACATAGAGGTAGCTACTAGCTTACTGAGAGAGGAGATGGGTATATCAGCAGACGTTAAAGGAAAGGTTGTAGGCCCAATAATAGTGAGGTCCAAGGGCTTCGAGATAGATGCTACAAAGCTTGGAGATGCTGCTCTAAGCTTACCACCAAACCCCGATGAGCTAGAGATAGTTAAGGTAGAGGCAAACTATGTACTAGTGATAGAGAAGGATGCTATATTCCAGAGACTTAACAGAGAAGGATTCTGGAAAGATGAGAACTGTCTACTCGTCACTGCCAAGGGCATGCCAGACAGAGCTACAAGGAGATTCATAAGGAGACTAAGCGAGGAGTTTAAACTACCTGTATTTGTACTGACAGACGCAGACCCATATGGATGGTACATATATAGCGTCTACAGAAGCGGTTCAATAAAGCTCAGCTATGAGAGTGAGAGACTAGCAACACCAGACGCAAAGTTTGTAGGAGTAACAGCATCAGACATAATTAACTACAAGATAACGGACGAGTACGTTATAGCAGCAACAGATAGAGACATAAAGAGAGCACATGAGCTACTTAGATACCCATGGTTCCAGAGCGATGCCTGGAAGAAGGAGATACAGCTATTCCTAAAGATGAAGAAGAAGGTAGAGATAGAGGCATTATCGACACATGGTCTAAAGTTCCTACATGACTATCTGAAAGATAAGATACACAACAAGAAATGGATAGAGTGAAGAGAGTACTCATAGGTAGAGGAGCAGAAGCAGAAATATACCTAGAAGAATGGATGGGATTACTGACCGTTCTTAAACGTAGAATAGCTAAGAGATATAGACGCCCTGAACTAGATAAGAAGATTAGAAAACAGAGAACAGTAACAGAAGCTAGAATAATGATAAAAGCTAGAAAAATAGGCGTAAATGTTCCAAGAGTACTAGACATAGACTTAGGAGAGTATTCTCTACGTATGGAATATATTGAGGGAACTAATCTGAGAGATATTACTCGAAAAATATCAGACTACGAGAAGTATTATGAGGAGGCTGGCATCATGGTTGGAAAGTTACACATGTCTGGAATAGTTCACGGTGATCTAGCATTAACAAATTTCATAGTTAGTAGTAGAGGACTCTTTCTCATAGATTTTGGGCTAAGTCATGAGATAGGTAGGATAGGTGATAAGAGAAGTATTAACATTCTTGCACGTGATGTAAATGTGCTGCTGAGAAATCTTGAAGCAAACTTTGGAGATAAATCATCAATAATGTTCGAGGCCTTCCTCAGAGGATATAGAGCCGTTATTGGAAGAGAGCTTGAGCATGCTATTCTACGAGAGATAAGAAGAATACGTAGCATGGCTAGGTATGCTCCACGTGTCTGACAATGTTCTACGAGCGAGAAGATTTATAAGAAGATTAGAAATCATGGTCTAACGTGCCTCATAGATCAAGACATAAGAAGGGCAGGAGCAGCTCTACGAGACCTGTAACTAAGACTCCTCCAACATGGGTTAAGTATACTCCAGAGCAGATAGAGCAGCTCATTGTTGAGCTTGCTAGAAGAGGATTCACACCTTCTATGATAGGTATAATACTGAGAGATCAGTATGGTATTCCACTAGTAAAGCCCATACTTGGAAAATCCATAACAGACGTGCTTGAGGAACATGGTCTTGCACCACAGATTCCTGAGGATCTGATGTTCCTGATAAGGAAGGCTATAAAGATAAGAAAGCATCTCGAGGAGCATCCTAAGGACATGTCTGCTAAGAGAGGTCTAATATTAACGGAGTCCAAGATAAGGAGACTAGTGAAGTACTATAAGAGAGAAGGTAGACTACCTGAAGACTTCGAGTACAGGCCAGAGCAGTTCATGCACATGATGGCAATGTAGTGACCTAATGAGCATTGAAAACATAGATGTAGCATCTCCACGACTACTAGTACTTACTCGAAGAGACCCAATCTGCATATTCTTCTCATTATTCATAACAGTTCTCAGACAACTACGTGGAAAAGTTACTCATGTATCGTTTGTAGATTATCTTTTTGAACCTATTGTCGAGGATCTTCTTCAACATTATGATAATGTTCTACTTCTCGACATAGCTGATGAGTTCAATCTAAGTACAATGTTGAGAAAAAACATATCATCTATTAATATAGATCTCAAGAACTTGACAGATTCTAAAGACTTGATTAGTGAGAGAGAGCTTGAGTCTAGGCTACTGTTAGAGATAGCTACAGTAATATATCTTATGGAACATCCTGAACATGTTCTTGATGTTAGTAATCTTGAGATCGATGTTTTAGAGAAGTTAGAGAAGCCTCCTCTGCCTGGATCAACATATCTAGAAATTTCTAGAAGTCTGATACTATCTATAACACCATACATACCTGAGATAACTGGATCAGATAACGTGAGTATAGATTCTAATGATTTTGAAAATATTTTAAGAATAATTAGTGAGAAGGTTCTAAAAACTAGATTTCATGGTATAATGATTGATACTCTACTATATCCCTCATATAGAGTACGAGATGGTGCGCTAGTACAGGACATAGCTCTAGTTGTTGAGTCTCATTTTTGGAAAGATGAGTATATTAACATTATAGATGTAGTAAAAAATAGTAATGTTTTATCAGATAAAAGCATGTTCTATACATGTTTAAGCTATGTTAAAGATCTAAATAACAACATTCAGAAGATATTGAGAAGTAGAGATTATGCAATAGATGTTGAGAATATGGTAATGTTCTACAGACTATGTAAGATACTGAGATTTCATAGAAAATGGAAAGAAATGAAGATAGTATGTAGACCTCGTAGAGGAGTCATATGTTCTGCATCAGGTACTAGACCAGAGATCAATGCTAAAGAGTACTCTCTATATAGTAGAGATGGTATATACGTGATATGTTATGAGGAGTAGAGTAATAGTTAAGGTATCGATAAAATTAGACAGAGTTGACGAATGTGAAGCTGTGAGAAAAGCTATTCAAGTAGATAATGTTGATCTTCCTAACTGTATTAGAGATATAGTAGTCAAATGTGAGGAATCTATTCTAAAAATTGACATAATCTGTAGAATAGATGAGAGCTTGAACATACTTACGGCATGGTCAACTATTGATGACATTATTAGATGTGTTAGAGCTGCTATAGAAGCTCTAAGAGAAGCAGAAAAGAAAAGAATTTAATATACCCCTCTCACATAGTCGTTGAATGTCATCAGCACATAAGTCACTTATAGGAAAATGGGCGCTTAAGAGATGGTTCACTGTACATGCTCCACCAGTCTTTAAATGTGTTGAGATAGGTGAGGTCCCTGCTGATAGTCCAGAGAAGCTTCTCAATAGAACCATAGAGGTGAGCTTGTTCGAGCTTACTAGAGATCTATCACATATACCTATCAAGCTCAGATTTCAGATATATAGAGTAGAAGGTGAACATGCATATACACGCTTCAAGCTTCAGGAGCTAACCAGAGACTATGTCAAGTCTCTGGTTAGGAGAGGATCATCAAAAATAGTTACTATACATGACGTGCTAACTCCTGATGGAGCTAAGATGAGAATACAGGTTCTCGCAATAACTGCCTACAGGTGTAATACTAGTCATAAGAGAGCTATAAGAGCAATAACAAGAGATAGACTAGACTACTATTCCAAGTATCTGAACTTTGATAACTATGTCCTAGCACTAGTATTTGGAGCAATAGCTCAGGATGTTCTCATACATGCTAAGAAGATATATCCTCTAAGGAAGGTAGAGATACTTAAAGTAAAGGTACTTGACTATCCAGAGCACTTGAAGAAGACTGAGGTAATAGAGAAACCTATCGTAGAGACACTTCAGCAGTAGAGATCATAATCGTTGAACTAGTATTCTTCCTCTCCTCCTATCACATCTCTCCAATCGATCCCAACATCTTCTCTAAACATGGATCCAGCACCTGACACAAGCTCTTCAAGTTTTCTTCGTCTCATCTCTCTTCTCCATGATTGTAGTCTCCTATATACTGTAGCATGTTGTCTACCCTGTATTAACATCTCTATTGCTTCTCTAGCAGCTTTAGCATTCTCATACTCTCCTATAATTGCTACAGACTTATCTGATATGACTATCTTCGCTCCTGATAATTCTTCTATCGTCTTTCTAGCTCTACCTTCCTCACCTATGAGTCTACCTTTTATTCTTATGAGATGGTTTATCTTTGATTTGTCTATTATGTAGTCTCTTAAGTTAACTATCATGAGCACGTAGTTCGGTTTTTTCAATTCTAGCGCTGTGTTAACGTCGAATCCGTAGTTTATTGCTTCTATGACTTCCTTGGCCTTCATTATCTGGTTAAGTGTTGTGTTCTCTCTAGGCTCTATTACTACCTGTCCTGTATCGTCAACTGTTATCTTTACATTTAGCTCTCTCTCTAGTAGATCTTTAAATTTCTCTACATACTTAATCTTGTTCTTATCCATTGCTACAACTATTCTACCTCTGACACCATCTACGGACCAGGTATTAACTGACATACATGTCTATACTAGGTACATAATTTATTAAGCTGACTCGAGGACTATGATAGTCATGAGAGCGTACATTTCAGTAGATTTTGAAGGTCTTCCACATATTGTGTCCTATAGTCAACTTCTTCCAAAAGGAAAACTGTTTAATGAGGCTAGGTCAATAGTTACGAAGATTATTAAACATGTATGCGAGGTACTACATAGGGAGGGAGTAAAAGAAATCATGGTAGCTGATAGTCATGGCTGCATGATTAACATAGATCCAGAACAACTTCCTGAATATGTCCAGCTCATACGTGGAATACCTAGGCCACTAAGCATGATAGTAGGAGTAGATAACTGTGACTTCACAATGTTCATAGGATATCATGCAGGTGCTGGAACAGTTAGAGGAGTACTAGATCACACATACTCATCCACTAGTATATATATGTTAAAGATTAATAACATCATCGCAAGCGAGTATCTCATAAATGCCCTAGTAGCTGGATATTATGATGTTCCTCTCATACTTGTAGCTGGAGACAAAGCGCTAGAAGAAGAAGTACGTAAATACACTCCATGGGCAGAGTTTGTACCTATGAAGAGAGGTCTCTCAAGATTCTCAGCAATATCATACTCGACTAATAGGATCCTAAAAGATCTTGAATGTAGCATACTTAGAGCATTAGACAGATATAGACGTGGAGAAACAAGACCATTAAAGATAGATGAGAAGATAGTAATGGAGATTGTCTTCAGGAGTACAGAGTTTGCTGATGTTGCTGAGATGATACCAGGAGCAGAGAGAATTGATGGATATACTGTAAGATATAGTTGCGATAACATTATCACAGCATACAGGATACTTGAGGTAGTGACATTGGCGTGTCTAGGAGCTAGATATCTAGTAACAGAATGCTAGAGTACTGACATTATGGAATCAAATATCATGTAGAACATTATTGTGATAAAAGGAGAATATATCATAGCCAGCATTACAGCTATTCCCCAGACATTGAAGAAGGGTGGAACTATCATTGATAAGTACGTTGATATGAATGGTGCTCCTGCTCCAATTCTTGCACCAGATAGAAGCTGAGGAAGACCGAAGGCTGCGTAAAGTATTAGAAGTAGAGACGGTGCAAGAAAAGCCATTATCGAATACGTCTGAAATAGAAGCGTCAAATTCGTTAATACCTGCCTAAGTCTAAGGAACTTATCTCTAACTAGGACGTTAAGCTTCTGAAGTATTATTCTCTCAGGTTCTGTTGTAAGCTGAACACTCTGCACTAGCGCCGTCATCACGTCTTTATACACTATTGACCTAGTTCTCTCTATACTTCTCTTAATTGCTGTAATTATGTCTGTTCCCAAGATATAGTCCTTCAATATGAGACCAAGCTCATGTTTTATCTCAGGATCCTTCTCTACCTGGTAAAGCTTAGCTATGACCTCAGCTAGAGGAGCAGATGTTGCTAATAGTGGAACCATGTACGATACAGTGTATAGAAATTTCTCATTAAACCTTGTATCTCTTCTATATATTATCATTAACGCGTTACTTATTAGAGCTATCATTCCCATGAACATTCCCATTAACGTGAAAGATAATGAGATTGATAAGTATCTGAAAAAGGCGTTTCGAGTAAGCTCATAAAGTATCGATACAGTAAAAAGAACGGGAATCATCATCATTATAGAGTACATGAGTACTAGTAGCGTAGTCTTGAAAGATCTCTTATCAATACGATAGCCAGTGTACTCGTAGAATCTTGACGCAAGATCTTCACAGAACTTCTCTAATGGTAGCTTGATCTTTATTTTCCTCATTAATTTACTAAGTGTATATCCTGTACTCTCTTTTTAAGGTATAACTCCTGATATTACCTTCAGGTACGTGTCTTCTGGATTTATATGATAGCTTCTAAATATTCTAAATACTGTTGGTGGATCTCTGAAATTATATTTCACCATTGCTTCAAGAACTTCTCTACGTCTTCTTAACTCGGTTAGAAGACTCTCATAGGGGACTAGTCTAACATCTGCAATCTCTTTAAGTAGTTCGCTTTCTTCAGCTTTCTCTACCTTATCTATGAGTGGGTTATATTTGAATGCTGTGACGAACCTAGGTTTTCCGTTCTCGAATCCTCTGAACTCCTTTATCTCTATAACTCTTCTTACAATCTTGTCGAATATTCTAACTCTCTGTATATTACAGAACACGTGAGCCATTTTTAATAATCTTCTTGGAACACTCATAGGCTTCGTAGTTAATCTCATTATTGCTGCCTCTACAGTATCTGCATGTAGCGTAGTTAGTCCAGAGTGCCCGCTTGCGAATGCTTGAAATAGTGCATATGCTTCTTCTCCTCTGATCTCTCCTATCACTAGATAGTCAGGTCTTATTCTCATAGAGACCTTTATGAGATCGAACTGAGTGATCTCTCTTACCTGTGGATTAAATGAGGGTCTTGTTAGTAGTGGTACCCACTGTTCATGAGGTATATTTATCTCTCTAGTATCCTCTATAGTTACTATTCTAGCCTCCGGACGTATCAGGTAGAGTAGTGCATTGAGAAGTGTTGTCTTTCCACTTCCTGTTGGTCCGATTATGACTATGTTAAACTTGTAGTCAACGACTAGCCATAGGTAAGCTGCTGCTTCTGCACTTATGGTTCCCGTCTTTATGAGATCGATTATTGTGAATGGCTCAGCTCTGAACTTCCTGATGTTAATGCAGTGTCCAAGTGGTGCAACATCGCTTAACGTTGCTTCAACTCTTGCAAAGTTTCCTATAAGTCCCTCAAGTATTGGGTTTGCAGAGCTCACGTTTCTTTTAACTATCTGAGATATCTTCACAATATAGTTATATATCTCGTCTGCTGTCTCAAATATTATATTAGTACGTAAATGCTCATAAAAGCTATGCCACACATATACATATCTTCCAGGACCATTAACGTTTATATCCTCTATATATGGATCACGTAGAAGAGGATCAAGCTTTCCGAAACCTAAGACATCTCTAGCTATGTAATACATGTACTTCTTAAGTACAGGATCCTCAATCTTTAGTTTAAGCTTCTTAACAGCATTTCTTACATAGGATTCAAGTCTTTCATGAGGTAGTGTGAGCTTTCCAGCTAGTACTTCTCCTAGAATCTTCTTATCTTTCATTATTATGTCACGCACAGTCTCGATTATTAATTCTAGATTCTTAACATCCTCGTCTGTTAATGGAGGCTCGATAACATTATATACTAGCGAGCCCTCTTTCTCATCTCTATATATTATCACGTATACGTATCCAGGTACTATATTATACACGTCTCTAAGAATTATGCTGCTCCTTGCCTCCTGTCTCTGAACTGCCTCTTGAACTGTCACGTCTTCCTTACAGTACTATCAGCTGTAGAGTTTATTTTTCTTAATCTCTTTAAGAGACATAACGGGGTCTAGAATACCGTTGAGAATTAGAAGAAAAGGGAAGAAGGAGAAAAAGAGGAAGGAGAAGCATGCTCGTAAGGTAGCTAGGCTAGATGTTAGACTTCTAGTAAGAATTCCAGCATACATAATTCTTCTACTATGCATGTTCATGGTTATTACACAGTGCATGCATTCTAGATCATTTATAGAAGGAGAGATTCTAAATGTTAAGATAAAGATACCATATGCACCTCTCAGACCTAAGTTTCTTATAGAACTCATAATGCTATCTGTAGTTTTTGTAGCTCCCTCAGCAATATATGAGTACAATAGGTTCAAGCTTCTATACAGAATAGAGGATCAGCTACCTATAGTAACAAGAATAGTAGCAGACGCATTAAGAACAGGTACCGTAATCGAAGATGCACTCAACCTGATAGCTAGAAGCGGCATGTATCCAATAAATACGATAATTGGAAGAGCACTTCTACTCAGTAAATACAAGTCTATACCAGTACCCGAAGCTTTACGAATACTAGGATCTGAGATCGGGGCTGAAGGTATAATAAGGTTTGCCGATCTACTAGACCTAGCATATAGATATGGAGCTCGTGCAGAAGATATTCTAGATGTTGCTGCGTATACGATGGAGTCTATTCAATCATATAGGAGAGAGAGAATGGTTAACTTAAGACCATATGTAGCACTGATATACATGATGGTGTTCGTGTACCTCTTCATATGTGGTATAATAGCAATATTATCATCATTTCAGATACCTCAGACCTTCACTACAGCTCCTGGTTCTATAAGACTTGAAATAAATACAGAATATCTAGACGCTATGATATCAATAGTAGAGTACATAACTTTAATTAACTGTGCAGGTGCATCATTAATAATTGGTAGGATAGTATATGAGAGACCTCTAGCTGGACTGATACATTACATGGTTCTGGCACCAACAACATACATGTTCCTCCTAGTACTAAAGTTGGTTCTAGCAAAGATGTTTGTACCAAGTATTCACTTGACTATAATTTAAAGACTCTCCTTATAGCATCTTCAAGATTAGCCTCTAGATTAGATAGGTCAGCTGGTACCACAGTAATAGTGGACTTACCAGCTGCAAGCGTTGAACAAGACATGCCAAGCTCCTTCACAGCATTATCATCACATATCACTATCATCTCACGTGGCTCAGGAAGATCAAGTAGTAAGCTTGTGAACAATGTTGCATCTCTCTCGTTAAGTATGTAATATACTATGACCTCCTTAGAGCCTCTCTTGAGTAGTACAGGTATCTTATGGACTACTCCAGACATTCCTTTCAGATCTACGTCAAACTCGACGTCTATACCGTACTTGTCAGCTATGTTGACAATCATGTTTTTAACATAGTCTCTCACAAATATTAACTTGGCTTTCTCTAGAGCTGATGTCTCGATGGCGTACTGAGGTACTCTCTTTATCTTAGCCTCCTTAAGAGTGAACACTAGTCCACAGTTTAGACATCTAAGCTTTAACGAGGGAGTCTCAAACTTTGCTCCACAGTTCTGGCACATGAACACTCTACCATAAACCTTCAATTCGGTGTCACTATTCTCTATCTTCTTTCCACATCCAGGGCATACTAGTTCGCCATTACGCGTGAACTCTCTAAGAAACCCAATATATCCACACTTGATATGTGCTACAAGCTCTGCAATATCTACATCATTAGAGTTACATCGAGGACAGACAGGTAGTACTGCTAGAACATGGTCTCCACAGGATGGACATGACAATATACCTATGAACCCTATCTGTACTAGTAGGCCAAGCTCCTTCATCTTCTGTATACTCTCTTCCGTAAGTACGCTATCTCCAACATAGTATCTTATTCCCGTCTTATCTATGGCTGTTATGACCGTCTGCGTAGCACCCTTACCTACCTTGTCTAATATTGCCGATGTTGCTGATAAGGGTAGATTATATTCAGAGTTTCTTTTATTAGACATCTACGAGTAGAGAACTTCCTGATACATTATTTAACATTTCCTCAATCTCTTTATCTACTAAGATAAGAACTTCTAAATCTCTAACTCTCTTGGTAAGATAATAATACTGTTTCAAGGAAATTGTATATATTCTATCAAACTTATCCTTAATATCTTCTATGTAAGATGAGACAAATAGACAAGTATCATATATCACTTTAATGTTTCTCCTCTCGCTAGAGGTTACCTTATTAAATCTACAGGTGAATACCCATATATGTGATCTAAGCATTATAGAGCTCGCAACATCGATCAATCTTGTGACACCATTTTTAGAGAGGTGAGGACATCCAATGACTACGAGACTTCTATCATCTAGATCTTTCAACGATGATCTAACTGATAAATCTTTTAAATTACTTAGTATGTCTCTCATATCTATTTTTAATTTACATTCTATACACATTTTTTCTCTATATTTTCTATAATTTACCGATAAGCCTTCCATGATTACTAGTGGACAATTACTAAATGTTGAGAATGCTGCTAAGAAACTTTTTATAGCCTCAATACTCGTGAATGGTGTTTTACGAAACTTAACATATGGTATCTCAAGTTTTCCTCTATATTGTGAACCTATCATCATACCAAGTATACCAGCCTCAACTATGCCTAGTCTTCTATCATTATCAACTTCTACGATTATTCTAGGATATCTTTCTTCCTCTCTAAGTATCTCTGTCTTAGGTGCTTCTCCTGTCAGTGCAGAGATGAGTGTTAGAGGTCCAGGAAACTTGTCTGTATATGCGTCAAATATTGAGTTTATGAATGCTACTGCGCTGGACTCTGACCATGCGTAGTATCTTTCTTTTCTTATTCTCATGTACTCGTATGGTGTACATGTTAACCATGTTGATACTCCGATACTCTTGAGTATGTCTATTATTTCTCTCTGTTTTTCTGCTTCTTCTGTACCAGTTCTGAGGTCTTCTACACACATGCATGATGGATTGCAGGTTGTGAATGTTCTTGTTCTTAGTTCTTCTCTAGCTATATCTTCTAGAAACTCTAGTCCTGGTTCTCCTATGTTTATGTACGATATTCCTGATATATGTGCTGTCTCTATCTTTACGAACTCTTCGTATCCTGCTCTCCTGAGAGAATCCTTCAATTTTTCTATTCTCTCTCTCAGATTCATTATCCTATGTGAAACCTACATTCTTATAAGACGGATACGGAGTATTTTCTAGTCGGTGAAGTAGGAGAGATGACGAGAATAAGAAGACTAGTGCTTGATGTAGATATTCCATCTAGGGTAAGCATAGTAGACCTAGCTAAAAACATTACCAAGGTTCCAGGTGTGAGAGCAGTGAATATAACAGTGGAGGAGACCGATGTAGATGTTTTAGGCCTAGTCATCATAGTTGAGGGGGATGACATAAACTTTGAAGAGCTCAGAAAGGTCATAGAGTATCATGGAGCTGCTATTCACGGCGTGGATCAGGTGGTTGCTGGTGATAGAATAATAGAGTATCCTGTGAGGATAGTACGACGATGATGTAACTGTTAAATATGTCTTGACTACATATATGTGAGTGACCAAGTTCGACGTCATCATAGTAGGTGCTGGAACAGCAGGACTCTACTCTGCTTACCTATTATCAAGCCTCGGCTTCTCTACCTGTGTAATAGAGCAGAAACCTATAGAGAAGCTATACAAGGTCACAGGAGATGCAATAGGTAAACATCATGTTGAGCAACATAATATAGACGTGAGCGACATAGTAGAGAACTACTATAGAGGTGCGCTGGTCTACAGTCCTAGAGAGGACATAAGTCTAAGAGTTCCTGGAGAAGGATATGCTCTAGACATATCTGGATGGAGTAGAAAACTTCTGAAGATGGCTACATCTAAAGGTGCTGAGATCCTTGATGCAACAACCTTCATAAAGCCCATAGTTGAGGGTGAGACTATACGCGGAGTAGTGGTCAAGAGGAGAGATGGCACTATCAGTGAGCTTAGATCAAGCATAGTCGTAGATGCTTCTGGAGCTACTGGAGTAGTAAGAACTAGACTACCATGGACGAACATTCCAATAACGGAGCCTCTCAGACCTGAAGATGCATCGTACGCGTACAGGGAGGTCGTCGAGGTGAGAGATGTTCCAGAGAATCCTGACCATATACGGATCTATCTTAATCAGGAGGTTGCTCCAGGAGGCTACTGGTGGTACTTTCCTAAGAGGGGCAACGTGGTGAACGTAGGTCTCGGAATATGGGGTAGACATGTAAAGGAGAGGGGTCTAAATCCTGCAGATCACTATCGTAGGTATATTCTAAAGAGGAGAGAGCTAGAGGGTAGAAGAGTAATCAATTCTGGTGGAGGAATAGTACCTACGAGAAGACCTCTAGACACGTTAGTATGGAATAACATAGTTGCTGTAGGAGATGCAGCACTTACAGTAAATCCAATACATGGTGGAGGTCTAGGTCCAGCACTGCTCTCAGCTAAGCTTGCTGTAGAAGCAGTAGCTGATGCTTGGGAGAGGGGTGACCTATCTGCACGTGGATTATGGAGCTATAATCTAAAGTACATAGAGGCCTATGGTAAGAAGCAGGCTAAGCTAGACATCTTCAGACTTGCTCTACAGCACATGAGTAATGATGAGATCCAGAAAGGACTTGAGGCAGGGATAGTTACAGAGAACGAGGTTCTAATACTATCATCTGAGGGTAGAGAGCTCTCAGTGTTTGATAAAGTTAAGAAGCTTCTAAGGCTAAGAAAGGTCCCGTTATCTCTAGCTAGAAAGCTCATACTTGCTTTCACCTACATGAGAAGGATCGAGAAACTGTACGAGGAGTATCCTGAGAATCCTGAAGGTCTTGAGAACTGGTCTAGACGTGTAAGAAAGCTCTACTCAGACTATTTAAGAGCTCTAGCAAGATAAGCATGCTATGACTCGAGAAGCAGAGCTACGTAGACTACTTGCAGAGGTCTTCCGGTGGACCTATCTTAAGAATCTGACAACGACCATGGGAGGCAACGCGTCTGCTAGACTAGACGAGGAGACCATCCTAATAACACCGTCAGGAATGCCTAAGCACATG
The DNA here is from genome assembly GCA_013154355.1 of Thermoproteota archaeon. Taxonomy (GTDB): domain Archaea; phylum Thermoproteota; class Thermoprotei; order Thermoproteales; family Thermocladiaceae; genus JAADER01. The sequence continues at coordinate 25,694 of JAADCU010000015.1, forward strand.
ATAAGGCCAGCAAACATAGTTAAGATGAAGCTAGATGGAACAGTGCAGGGACCTGGAAGACCTTCATCAGAGTGGAGAATGCATGTTGAGATATATAAGACTAGGGATGATGTTAAGGCAGTACTTCACGTACATTCACCACATGTGTTAGCTCTCTATGAGGCAGGTTACAAGCTCGACATAGATATAGTAGAATTGAAAGCATACGTGGGACCTACAATACCAGAAGTAGGATACCTAGCTCCTGGCAGTCAAGAGCTTGCAGAAGCAGTAGCAAGAGCATTAAGACCAAGAAACGTGAATGCAGTAATATTGAGAGGTCATGGAATAGTCACGGTAGGATCTAACATATTTGAAGCACTGAACAGGGCAGAAGTGATAGATCAAGCAGCATACATAACGATACTTAGAAACTTGTTAACAGGAGAAAGATGATGACGTCCTAGTTTACTGACTACTGATGATAGGGTAGGTTGCTGATGAACAACGTGATAACTTACTGTGGCGGGCCCGCCGGGATTTGAACCCGGGACCTACGGCTCCGAAGGCCGCCGCTCTTCCTGGCTGAGCTACGGGCCCTCAGCTTTGTAAATTGTTCTTGATTAAGGTTTATGAACCTTATCTACTTCTCTACATGTTTCTTTAGTGTATCTATGTCAAGTTTTATTAGGTCTTCTAACGCTCTTATTAGCATAGTCGGCAATGATGGATAGCTGCTTAAAAAGCATTATTGAGGAGATATGTACGAAATGTACTATAAAGAACATTGTTGAGACAGTTGTTCCTGTTATTGAGGACGTAGTATTTAAGACATATGTCTGGTACCTATCATCTACACATGATGGATATGTAGCGTCAGTATATACCATATATCTAATATTTACTGAGAACATCATATTTGATGCAGCATCACTAATACTATGCATATCCTCGAGAGAGCCTAGGTGGTTTGAATCTTTTACAATACTCTCATCAGCATTCATGATGCATATGATAGTCAAGAGATGCTTCACAGAGACTTCTAGGCCAGTTAGAGATAGGTTTGAAGTTAAGTTCTCAATATATGAGAAGGTTAGACAGAATGTTCAAAGCAAGCTATCAAAGCTCATGGCAGGTCTTGGCGATGCATCTTCATCTGACGTGTTTATTGTGCCTATATCAGCCATATTTCTAATAATGCTCTTCTACCTATGCTCGAGTGATCATGAAGATCCGTTTCAGCATGTTATAGATGTCTTGAAGTACGTCTTAAATGAGGATACTTTTAAGATAGTCTCAGAGTATGGTAATACTACTCCAGAGTTGACCATGTGATGAGGATGGACCGCCCCTGAAGGATGAAGATGCCTCGCAATTCTGATCCGTTATCTAGTTTCTGATAAGGATTTGATATAGGAGATCATAGATTTAATATAGAGAATGTTTAAATGTTTCCTAATCGTAGTATACTCAGATGTGTCCTGGAGGATACGTTGGAAAGATAGCTAGAGTAAACCTCTGGAAAGGCAAGGTCTACTACGAGACTCTTCCTGATAATGTTCTACGAATGTGGATTGGTGGTAGAGGTCTCGGAGTCTATCTCATGCTTAAGGAGGTTGATCCTAAGGTTGACCCATTCAGCCCCTCTAACAAGGTGATCATAGCTACAGGACCTCTCACAGGTCTTACAGGTGCTCCATCTAGTGGAAGATGGACTTCCATAACTAAGTCTCCTCTAACAGGAACAGTCCACGATAGTCACAGTGGAGGAAAATTTGGACCAGTTCTCAAGTTTGCTGGATTTGACGTGATAATAATAGAGGATGTCTCTGAGAGACCAGTATGGTTATGGGTCCATGATGGTAAGGTGGAGATCAGAGACGCATCAAGACTGTGGGGTCTAGACGTGCACTCCACGACTAATCTTCTAAAGGAGGAGATCGCGTCAGAGATAGGTAAGGACGAGGCTGAGAAGGCGTCAGTTGCATGTATTGGCCCTGCAGGTGAGAGACTTGTAAAGTTTGCCTCAATAATGAACGACTATAATAGAGCTGCTGGAAGAGGCGGTCATGGAGCAGTATGGGGAAGCAAGAAGCTTAAAGCAGTCGTAGTATATGGAAAGGAGAGACCTAAGATAGCTAACGAGGAGAAGTTTAGAGAGGCCTCAAGAAGAGCAATGGAGAAGCTTAGAACAAACTCCGTAACTGGACAAGCCTTACCTAAGCTTGGCACAGCTGTCCTAGTTAAGATAATTAATGAGGCTGGAATATTACCAACAAGAAACTTCAAGACCGGAGTCTTTCCAGAAGCTGATAAGATCAGTGGAGAAGTTCTTGCAGAGAAGTACCTAGTACCTGAGAAGCAGAGAAAGGAGATATGTTGGGGATGTCCAATAGGATGTGCAAGATATACAGAAGTACGTGAGGGCAGGTTCACAGGAGAGGGAGGAGGACCAGAGTACGAGACCATATGGGCATTTGGACCACAGTGTGGTGTTAGTGATTTCTCAGCAATAATGAAGGCTAACTACCTCTGTAACGAGCTTGGCCTAGACACGATATCTATGGGACATGTCATAGGAACGTTCATGGAGCTTGTAGAGAGAGGAAAGGTGCCTAAGGATCTTCTTAGAGGACTCAAAGTTGAGTGGGGTAATCCAGAAGTCATAGTTGAGCTAGTCTGGAGAACAGCATATAGGTCAGGAGTAGGTGACTACCTTGCTGAAGGTGCTAAGAAGCTTGCGGAGACCTTCAACGATCCTGACGTAGCAATGGTAGTGAGAGGACAGGAGCTTCCCGCATATGATCCACGTGGAGTACAGGGACATGGACTAGGATATGCTACAAGTAACAGAGGAGGCTGCCACTTACGTGCATACATGATATCTCCAGAGGTGCTAGGAGTACCAAGACCTGTAGATAGATTTGATACTAGAGGAAAACCTGAGATGGTGAAGCACTTCCAGGACGTGTTCGCAGTAGTTGATAGCCTAGTACTATGTAAGTTCACCACGTTTGCACTATGGGTAGAGGACTATGTTCCACTGTTAGCTGGAGCAACAGGATGGGATATTACTGAGGAAGAGTTCTGTAAGATAGGTGAGAGAATATATAATGCTGAGAGAGTGTTCAACATATTATCATTCGGCGACGGAAGACAATATGATACATTACCGAGAAGATTACTTGAGGAACCAATGCCTGAAGGACCATCTAAGGGACATGTTGTGAGACTTGGAGAGATGCTTGACGAGTACTACAGGCTGAGAGGATGGAAGGATGGTAGGCCAACAAGAGCAAAACTAGAGGAACTAGGATTGAAATGGCTAGCAGATAGGTTAGAAGAGGAAGGACTTTTACCAGAGTAGAAGAAGTAGAGTATCTTCATGTCATTTAAAATAGATGAATGGATAGTAAGACTAGACGAGAATAGCAGACCTGAAACGATAATAGTAGAATCCTCTACAGAATGTAACTTCTCTTGTCCTTACTGTTTTCGAAAAACATTTTATGAAAATATTCAAAAAAGATTTCTAGATATTGAACTATTTAAGAAGATTGTAGAAGAATGTGATAGAGGTAATATAAGAAGAATAGTATTTACAGGATTTGGTGAACCAACATTGAACCCATATTTCCACGATATGCTAGGTCTAGCATCCAGCAGGTTCAGTAGAGTGGTATTGAACACTAATGGAAGCAGGATTCAGGAGTTTGAGAAAGAGATATTGAATAATCTAGATAAGCTTGAGCTAGTAATAAGTATACATGGTGAAGATACTTTTAACATTATTGAAGATCTAATGAAGAAAGTTGAGGAAAAGAGAGGTAAGATACATACTAGAGCCATCATAGTAATCTCACGACATAATTATGAATATCTTATCAATATTTTAGAGAAATGCTTGAAATATTTTTCTATAATAATTATGACAAATATCATACCTATAGATGATAGATCACTAGAAGATACATGTATCGATGATCAGTTATGTGAGAACTATGTTAGAAACATGTTAGCAAGATATGGATTTAAATTCATGTTTTCAGGTTCATGTGTGAAATCTGTCGACTTTAAACTGAGAACTAGCGTGTTTGAGTGTCCATTTGTAGATTCTAAAGCTATGTTCGTACGTAGTGACGGTCTTGTATCACCATGCATGTTTATGAGTCATGGATGGAGATGTTATCTCCAGGGAATAGAGCGGACCATAAGTCCTGTAACTTATGGAGATCTCTCTGAAGATAGTATTATTAGTGTTTGGAGAAGACCTACATATGCTAAGTTTAGGTTCCTAGTAAAGATGAGACAGTTTCCATGTTGTCTTGACTGTGACTTAGTTCAGTATTGTACATTTACTCTATCTAACGAACATGATTGTTGGGGAAATAGTCCATCATGTGCATTCTGTCCTTTTGCTAGAAAGCTTGCTTACTGTCCTGTCTAGATTATCCACATAGGTATCTCAAGATCTTCAAACATGTTAGCCATTCTCTCAATTCCGACTCTATCGGTAGGCTTCATGAGATGCCTGAACTCTGATAAATAAGGTAAGGAGAATAGAATGTTAGAGGAGTCTACTTCACTTATGATCTTGTGTAATGTAGGTATCTTGATGTTACATTTTTTGCAGAAGAATCCTCTACCTTTACCTAGGGATTTCAATGCTGAACCACATCTAGGACATCTTGGATTGTTCAACTGTACAAGTCTTCTGCTTAGTTTTCTGCATCCTTCCACATATATGAAGTATCTACCATCCTTTATACGTAATCCTCCCCATACTTCAACTATGTCACCTAGACTTCTCTCAAGGAATGAACAAGGAGAGCCTATATGTCTGTAGGAGAACACGCTAGGTCCGTTCTCTGTAAAACATAGTAAATGTCTATCCTCTGTTCTAGATATCTTACTTACTCTAATCATAGTTCTGTACGGGTTGAACGTTCTAATCTTGTTCTCAGAGTATTCTACATGTATACCTGTTGCCTGATTTGTACGAAATAGAAGCCAGCCTTCTATCTCTATTTTGGCAACATGTTGAACTAGAGATGATAGAAAGATCACGTGAAGTGGTGAATCACCTCTCACACCGTATATGACTGGATCAGGACCACTAGGAAATATTAGAATTTTCTCATTCTCTACATCAACATTAGCAAAAGTGTATAGCTTGAAAAGTTGATCTAGGACCGAGAATGATAATACATCTATATTGATTCTTTTCTTAGTTGAGGGATCTCCGTATGCAAGAAGCTCAAAAGTTGAGTCGATGTCAGGTAGAAATCCTAGACATGATACAGCTCCTACTCTTCCTTTACCACCTCTAACATATATGTTAAATTTCTCGCATAGTTTATCTACCTGATCTATAGTTATGATGTCAGTTACGGCTTTTCTATATATCTTGTATAGGATCTTCAACTTACCTATGTTGTCTACGCGTGTTACTGCTATTCCAGGATCAGCCTTACCTCTCTTTTCTCTATACTTATCTACTATTTCTCGAATATGTTCGATAATGTCCTTTTCTGTAGTGTTTTCGGATTCTATTACTAGTCTTACTGCAGCGTTTCCACGAGTCTTAAATGGTATGTAAGGATTAAGTCTGACAAGTGCTGGTAGAGGAATTACTCTTAGTCTAGTGTTAGCTAGCTCACGTATTAGTCTATATGCTACATATGTTGTACATCCTCCAAAGTGGCTATCATGGTCATCTAGGCCTACAAGAAAGAGCACTATCTCATCATGTTGCTAAGTTTTCTAACTATCTCTTCAGCCTTCTGACACTCATCTTTCAATCCTTTCGGCGGTCTGACGCCTCTCTGGCCAAGGTACTTTCCAAGATATCTTGCACTGCCTTCACATCTTAGGAGAACTAGGTGAAGGAACCTCATTCCTGTTCTCAGCACTATGGGATTAGGACTGTTGTTTACGACCTCTATAGTTAACGTTCCTTCAAAACCTGCGTCGACTACTGTTGGTGGTATTGAGAGACCGTACCTCGCTAGTGTGCTTCTTAAGTTACATAGTCCTATTATGTTGTCTGGAAGCTTCACGTACTCGATGGTTGTTAGAAGTACGAAGTTTCTTGGTGGAATAACTATCTTTCCATCGCATCTAACGATCCTGAAGTACTCTGCTGCATCATCTATGCTACAGGGATCCACTGGAGTGTTCTCGTAGGCATATATTGCATACTCGTTACCTATTCTTAGGTCTATGCCGTTCTCTCTTATAGAGTCGTCGAATATGGGATCTATCTTGAGTCTACCCTCCTCAATCAATTTCTCTATCTCTGATCTTGCAAGTATCATCTATACTATACCACTGGCATATTTATAGAGGAGAAACACTTAATATGTCTTATGCTACTCTCCTACATATGGCAAATTGACAAGATCTTACTTAGATCTTCGGCACTTCGCCTAGTCGGATCGTCACTTTACAGAATCTCCTTGATGTAATACCTTTATACTCCGAAGAAACTTGAACTTCTCGTGCTCAGCAAGGAGATCCTTGAACAGATAACGAAGGTAGATCCACTAGATGTGTGGAGAGTGCTCAAAGGTGCAGGAGTGAAATATGTGAAGTTCGTGCTCTCAGACATATATGGAAGACCTAAATGTGAGATAGTTCAGATAGATGCTGCAAAAGACATATTCACGGGAGGAATGCCATTTGATGGCTCGTCAATACCTGCCTATGCTACAGTAAACAAGAGCGACTTTGTTGCACTACCTGACTGCAGAAGCGTGTTCATAGAGACGTGGAATGGTGGAAAGCTTGCATCAGTGTTTCTATCAGTCGTAGATGACTCAGGATATCCACATCCACTAGATCCAAGAAACGTGCTGATGGCAGTACTTGATGAGATAAGGAAGAAGGGTTACGATGTCAAGGCAGGAGTAGAGATGGAGTTCTTCATAGTGAAGGTGGTCGATGGTAAGCCTCAGCTCGTAGATCCAGGACTCTACTTCGAGGGTTACAACGTGCACATGCTCATGAAGCCGATCCTCGAGATACAGACTCACTTCGAGCTAGCTGGCTTTGGAAGCTCTAAGGTTCATCATGAGGTAGCTCCAAGCCAGTACGAGATTAACATACCTGCAGATGATCCTGTGAAGACTGGTGACAAGGTTCTGATGTTCAAGATAATGACTAAGGACATAGCTAAGCAGCATGGTCTAGAGACGACATTCATGCCAAAACCATTCTGGGGACTAAACGGAAGTGGAGCACATACTCACCTCAGTGTACATGATGCTAAGACTGGTGAGAACCTCTTCAAGTCTACGGAGAAGATTACAGAGATATGTGCCTATGCTATAGGTGGAATACTGAAGTATGCACGTGAGATAAGTGCTGTTGTTGCACCAACAGTAAACTCGTACAAGAGACTAGTACCTGGACATGAGGCACCAACAAGAATAGTCTGGGGTTACGCTAACAGGAGCGCTCTCGTGAGAGTACCATTCTACAAGAGGAAGATCAACAGAATAGAGTACAGAGAGCCAGATCCATCATTCAACCCGTATCTAGCACTTGCAGTGATGGCTCTAGCCATGATAAGAGGAATAGAAAATAAGGTAGATCCAGGAGCACCAACAGAAGAGATAGCATATGAGCTACCTAACGTACCTGAGACACCGAAACATCTAGGAGAAGCAATAGAACTATTCGAGAAGAGTGAGATAGCTCAGATGCTTCCACAGGAACTTGTCAAGAAGTATGTTGAGCTTAAGAAGAAGGAGTGGGAGAGCTACTGTGCAGCGATAGGAAAACCATGGGAGGAGACTGTGACAAAGATAACTGACTGGGAGTACGAGCAGTACCTACTCTTCGCCTAAGGAATAATCTCTGTACTATCTTCAACACCATCCTGAAAAATATCCTCTCTCCTAATGATACCATCTCTCACTAGCTCTCTAACTCTATCACTTATCTTCAAAATATATGACAAGTACTCACAAGTGACCTCACATACAGCTTCAAAACCTTCCTCACCCCAGGAACGTTCATAATATGCGTATAGGCATCTACCACCACATAGCTTGAACATGCTGCAGCTAGTACATGGTTCACCAATGGTCACAATCTTCTGAACACCAGTCAACACATTACCGACCTCAGCCCACCTCTCTCTGACAGCTATTGGACAAGCAAGTATCCTACCATCACTATTAATTGCGAATGCTCTATACCCAGCTCCACATGGTACTGATATGATATCCTTGAATAAGATCTCTGTAAGAACTCCCGTTATAGGAACAATCTTCAAAACAATACCTCTCTCAGCAAAGTCTAGGAAGAGCTTAACGAGCCTTCTCATACCTGGAAGATACTTCTCTCGAGCCCACTTCTCAAACTCCCACCTCTCATACCATATCACGTTAAGCTGCCAATGAATTTTATCGAACAATCCTAACTTAAGTAAATGAGTAACGTCTCTATATATATCTGAGTCCTCTGTTACAGTCATTCTAGCAATTATCTCGCCTCTGTAACCTATCTTACGTAGATATTTCGCAGCTTCAATAACCCTCCTATATACTCCTTTACCTCTGTATTTATCTGTTACCTCTTCTACACCATCTATCGATAGTAGAACGCAGTCTATTAGACTCCAGACCCATCTAGGAACCTCATGTATGAGAGTACCATTTGTCTGTACTATGAACTTTCTCGCATTGACTGTCAGTAATATTCTTATAAGATCTTCAATATTTAGAAGAGGTTCACCACCGTAGAAGCATACGTTATCTCTCCTACTTATGATGTTTCTAAGAGTTTTTGGATCATACTTCAACCTGTATGGTACCAGGTTCTCTGGAAATGAACCTCCACAGTACCTACATCTGAGATTGCACTTTCCTGTCAGTATTATGAACCAGAGCTTTCTCACCTATCTCAGACGTCTTGTTACTGAGGCTAGGATTAGATAGTTTACTTGTCTGAGCTTGAAGTTCCTGTAAAAGCTTCAGAGCTTTTCTAACAATCTTCCTAATAATCCATCTCTTCTCTATTGTTCCATAGAGCTTGATAGCAAGTTTTCGTAGACTTCCAACCTCAGTAAGCTGCTTCAATATTTTTCTCTCTTCCTCGCTTAATGGAACGTTGTAGTAGAGTGCTAGTCTAGCTATCTCTACTGGACTAAGTTTTGCATTAACATCCTCGTCAGAGAGATCAAGGTACTCGACTATTCTTAGTTCTAGTATTGTTACTGGTGTGCTAGGTCTGAGTTTTCCATAGATCTTCTCTAGCTCTCTTATGAGCTCTCTCTTGTTTGCGAATCCGTCAAGTCTCGCGTCCTCGTCCGTGAGCTCGCTGACCTTCTTATATATTGTCCTCACTATCTCTGCTTTAGCGACAACTTTTCCTCCACTATGTATGAAGATCTCTCGAAACTTTGGCTTAACTATTCCTAACCTTATTGTTCTAGTTGTCCCTCCAACTCCACACTCCATTATCTTCTTAACATAGCTAGATCTGAGCATTAGATGTCTTCCAAGATAGATTATCTTCGTCATCTCTTCTCTTTATCATGCTATACGTAGCTTGTTCTTATAAACGTTTGTACGAGGAATAACATATTAATAATCTCTCTCAAGAACTGACACATGGATAGGAGACTTATAACCATTCTGAAGTATGTAGCATTTGCAAGCTGCGTGATGTGTATAGTATACATGTTAAGTGTTGGTGGAGTTGTTACGTACCTTCTCATAAATGGTGTTAGGTTTTCATCTTTATCAGGATTGAAGACGATGTTCTACGTTACGATAGGCGTCATAGTGTTCACGTCGATCGTCAACATAATGTATATCATAGCTAAGAGAGAAGCTGAAATGTACACTTCTAAACGAAGATGAGTAGAAGGATCATACTTATAAACTAGAGACAGTCAACCTCAGCTGGTGGCTCATCTGGAAACAGAATAAACATATTCTCAGACTACGTACTGAGATGTCCAAGATGTGGGAGAGAGTATGAGCCAGATCCATACAGGTTCACATGTGAAAGCTGTGGAGAGCTACTTGATGCTGTGCTGAATGTTCATGAGAGAAACTTCAACATCAGAGAGGCTGCTGAGAGGAGATGGATAGGAGTATGGGCGTTCAGAGAGCTTCTTCCTAGAGTCACTGATATAGTGACGCTGAGAGAAGGAAATACGCCACTTCTACCACTCACCAGAATCAGGGGTAGAGCATATGTGAAGTTTGAGGGAGCTAACCCAACAGGATCGTTCAAGGATCGTGGAATGACTATAGGAGTATCGATAGCTAAGTCAATAGGTTCAAGATATGTCATAGTAGCATCAACTGGAAATACTGCTGCAAGCGTTGCTGCATATGCTGCAAGAGGAGGATTAACATGTCTAGTAGTTGTTCCTAGAGGAGGTATAGCACGTGGAAAGCTTGCTCAAGCTATACTCCATGGAGCAACTGTGATAGAGGTTGAGGGAAACTTTGATAAGGCTCTCTCACTAGTGTTAGAGACCTTGAACAGGATTGGGAAGAAGGGACTAATATATCCTCTGAACTCTATAAATGTGTGGAGACTTGAAGGACAGAAGACTACTGCATTCGAGATATTTCTAGACGTTGGTGTTCCTGACTATGTGATAGTTCCTGTAGGTAATGCAGGTAACATATATGCTATATGGAAGGGCTTCAAGGAGCTTCATGAGCTTGGCATAGTGGATAGGTTACCCGTGATGATAGGTGTTCAAGCTGAGGGGGCCTCACCTATAGCTCGAGCATGGTCTCTAGGTCTCGATAAGCCACTATTCATGGATAATCCTAGCACTGTAGCATCAGCTATAAGGATAGGCAGACCAGTAAACTGGTATAGAGCATGGAGAGCAGTAAAAGAGAGCAATGGTACATTTATTACTGTAAGTGATGAAGAGATCCTTCAAGCACAGAAGATGCTTGGAAGAGAAGGTATTGGTGTAGAGCCAGCAAGTGCAGCTAGTCTAGCAGGTTATCTAAAGCTTCTAGAGGAGAAATACATAGGAAGAGATGATACATGTGTTCTAATAGCTACAGGACATGGTTTAAAGGATCCTGACACCATACTTAAGCTATCGTATAGATCTATCATAGTTAGAGATGCCATAGAGATAGTAGATTTAGTTATGTCTGGTCGATTAGAGTAGTATGAGAAGTAGACCTTTAGTAACCATAGTTGGATCAGGTAGAGTAGGTACAGCATGTGCACTCTTCTTAATGATGAGAGGTATATGTGATATAAGGTTGATAGATGTTGTACAAGGTCTTCCTCAAGGAGAAGCACTAGATATATCTCATGCAGCATCAATACTAGGAATAGATGTTAACGTAGAGGGATCAAACGATCTTAAGGATGTGGAGGGATCAGATGTTGTAGTAATAACTGCAGGATTTGCTCGTAAACCTGGCATGACTAGAGAAGAGCTAGCTATCGAGAATGGAAAGATAGTGAGAGACATATGTGAGAAGGTTAGAGAACATGCTAGAGATTGCATAGTCATAGTTGTTACTAATCCAGTAGACATAATGACAAGCGTAGCTATAAGAACATTAGGATTTCCTAGAGAGAAAGTAATAGGTTTCAGCGGAATATTAGACTCTGGAAGATATAGGTATCTTATAGCAAAGAAGTTGAACATATCTTTCAGATCTGTCGAAGCATACGTTATTGGTCAACATGGCGAGAAGATGATACCTCTCATATCTAACTGTAGAGTCTGCGGACTACCTGTGACTAAGGTACTATCACGTGAGGAGCTCGATGAGATAAGAACGAGAGTTATCAAGGCTGGAGAAGAGATAATAAAATTGAAGGGTTGGAGCGCATCTCATGCAGTTGGTGCTGGAGTATCTGAGCTTGTTGAAGATATTTTAAAAGATCGTAGAAAGCTTGAAAACGTCTCAGTAATGCTTAGAGGAGAGTATGGGGTAGATAATGTTGTTGCAGAGGTTCTAGCAGTAGTAGGAGGAGAAGGTGTAATCAAGGTGGTGGAGCTGGAGATGAGTGATGAAGAGAGAAAGGCTTTCCAGGAAGCTGTCGAGTGGATTCGCGAGCTCACGAAGAAGGTACTGTCAAGTCTCGGTATAGCATAGGTCAGCTTTTTCCATTTCCCTTATCATCCTTATCAGTCTCTGCTATAACATTTTCAAGATTCATAATCATCTCTTTAGCATTCTTATAGAACTCGTCTAGACGTTCTTGAAGCATCTTCTTTATCTCTTCTAGAGGTCTAGGATAGTAAACATATGTGTATCCTCCTGAGCGTGATAATGTCTGTCTTCTCTCTATGAAATTTGATTTATGAAGTTTAAGTATGGTTCTCTCTATCGCGCTCCGTGATTTTCCTAGAAGTTGTGTTAGCTCACTAACTGTGAGAGGTTCTCTACTTCTCTCATAAATTCTAAGCATGATTATGTAGATATCGAAATCGCACTGAGATAGTCCTGTTAATGTACGTAAGATCTCGTAGAACTTTAGCATATCCTCTCTATTCTCTGTAGCGGACTTTATAATACTACTCATAGACGCTACCCGAGGAATCTATATGGGTAGGAGATTAAAGCGTCGAGAGTGTTCGAAGGTTCGAATATGTGTAACACATGCTGTATTCGTTTATTGCAGTGTATATTTTTCGTTTATTGTAGTATGGTAACTTATAAGTCGATTATTACCAAATCTTTTTAAGCGAGAGTATTTAAGTATTAAATGTCATGCCAGAGATACGTATCGAAGAGGTTCCACAGAGAAGATTCGAGAGAGTAGGTCTTCATAGTCACATACGAGGACTAGGTGTCAGAGATGGGAAAGTAGAGTTCATGGCTGATGGATTCGTAGGTCAAGTAGAGGCTCGAGAGGCAGCATACTACGTTGTCAAGCTCATAAGAGAAGGAAAGTTCGGAGGTAAGGCAGTTCTCATAGTTGGACCACCAGGAACAGGTAAGACAGCTATAGCCATAGGAATAGCTAGAGAACTTGGACCTGACACACCCTTCGTACAGATATCAGGTGCAGAGATATATAGCATGGAGATAAAGAAGACAGAGTTCCTCATGAGAGCTCTCAGAAGAGCAATAGGTATAAGGATAAGAGAGTGGAGAAAAGTGTATGAAGGCGTTGTTAAGAGCATAGAGATAAAATATGGTAGACACCCATACAATCCATATCTACAGATCCCTGTAGGAGCAACCATAAGACTGAAGACGAAGGACGATGAGAAGACGCTGAAGGTCCCTGAGGAAGTTGCAATCCAGCTCATAGAGCTTGGAGTTGAGGAAGGAGATATAATAATGATAGATGCTGAGACAGGAAGAGTCATAGTTGAGGGTAGAGTTGAGGAGGAGGCTTCAGAGAAGTATGACATATCTGTGAAGAGAAGAGCAGAGATACCTAAGGGTCCAGTGTTCAAGGAGAAGGAGATCGTGAGGTTCTTCACTCTACATGACTTAGACATGTACTTTGCTAGACAGCAGGGACTCGTATCAGCAATGTTGTTTGGTTTTGCTATTGAGGAGAGGGAGATACCTGCAGATGTTAGAAAGATGACTGACGAGAACGTGAGAAAGCTCATAGAGGAGGGAAAGGCTGAGCTTGTTCCTGGAGTTCTCTTCATAGATGACGCACACATGCTGGACATAGAGGCTTGGGCATTTCTCTCAAGAGCTATGGAGAGCGAGCTGTCACCAATAATAATCTTAGCTACTAACAGAGGTCTTGCAAAGGTGAGAGGAACAGATGAGATTTCTCCACATGGAGTACCTCTAGACATGCTTGATAGACTGATAATCATAAGAACGAGACCATACACAGAGCAGGAAGCTAAGGAGATAATAAAGATCAGAGCAAGAGAGGAGAAGATCGATCTAACAGACGCTGCTCTAGATGCCTTAACTAAGATAGCGATGGAGCATAGTCTGAGATATGCTATTCAGCTTCTAGCACCAGCACAGGTTAGAGCTAAAGAGCTTGGTAGAGATAAGGTCGATAGAGAAGATGTGGAGTACGTGAAGAAGCTGTTCATGAGCGTGAAAGAGAGCGTGGAGTACTGTAAACAGTATGAGCAACTACTCTTAAAGTAGTTAACCACCATAGTAGAAGGTGTAGCTTGCCTCAAATCCTGACCAGGAGTATACTATGACCTGGTAAGAGTTCTCTTTTATTAGAACACACTTGAGGTCTATTCTCACACTATGTTCGGGAGCTACTGTGACTGGGAGCTGTGTTATAGGAGTACATGAGACTACTTCTGTGATAGATGGTGCAGGTATTCTGAGAACTTTCACTTCTGTTATATTGACAGGAACATCGCCAGTATTTAATACATATACCGATAACGTGTCAGTAGTTGAGGAGTAGTTCACTGCTGTAATTATGAAGGATCTTATTGCTGTGTACTTTGATGCTGAGGACACCGATCCTGAGACTACTGATGAGAGATACATGTAGACTATCGGTATCAGTGCTCCAACAAGAGCTAATAGGAGGACAGCACCAACAACGTTTTCTAAGCCGCTATGCTTTTTAGATACTCTCATGCCTAATTACTAGTGATCTCACGTAGTATTAAACATTTGGCCTCTGCCAATCCCTCACATTGTTCTAGGAACGGAATCTTTTTATATCTAGTACAGAGTAAAACCATGCTATATGTCTCGTGAAGGAGTAGCACCAGTACCTGAAGGAGAGTTTCTAGTACCTATTGAGAAGTACATGTTTGCTGGTGTCAGATTGGGAACACGTGTCTCAAATGCCTACCTCGAGAAGAGAGGCTTCATCTTCGCTGTAAGACATGACGGTCTGAGAATATTTGACCTCAGAAAGATAGATGAGAGAATAAGGATTGCTGCAAAGATGATAGCAAGATATGATCCTTCTAAGGTGGTAGTGGTCTCAGCTAAGCCATATGGCTGGCGTCCTGTAGAGATGTTCTGCAAGTTCACGGGATGTAGACCCATAACGGGAAGATTCATACCTGGAACCTTCACCAACCCAAGAGCATCATACTACATAGAGGCTGATCTTCTCGTAGCAACAGACCCAAAAGTTGATACACAGGCAATAACAGAGGCTGCACAGCTCGGCATCCCCGTCATAGCTCTAGTAGATACTGACACACCATTTCACTTCATAGATCTAATGATACCCTGCAACAACAAGGGTAGGAGAAGTCTCGCTCTCATATACTGGCTTCTTGCAAAGCTCGTGCTAATTGAGAGAGGACTACTCAAGCCTGGCGAGGATCTACCCGTACCTCCTGAGGAGTTTGAGACAAGGTTAAGGGAGATCGAGTGACAGTAGAAGATCTCTACGAGACCGATAAGTATACCATACATACGGTACCAGTAAACAATGGCGAGCTCGTAGTTCTCTTACCAAGATGTACACCATCAGGAAGAGCTAAGACTGTTATAATACTACCAGAGCTTGACTGTAGAAATTTCATACTTCTAGCAGTACTTCTCGTAAAGAACTTGTTTAAAGTAATCTTAGCATGTCCACGTGTCATTGTAGATCCATGCTCTATTAAGACGAGTAGACAGATAATAATATCTGAACATGATGGAAAGATCCATGTCATATGTGGAGAAGAAAACTCTGTGATCGAGTGGAATATGTCGCTAGATAATATACTTAAGATCTTGAATAAAGTTGTGGAGTGTAGAGAACGTGAGGATACCTCTATTCATAGAGCTAAATAACAGGAAGATACTCGTTCTAGGAGGAGGACAAGTAGGTACCCATAGGGCTAGAAAATTTGCTGAAGCAGGCGCACGTGTAGTAGTCCTATCAAGAGAGTTCACGGAAGAATTAAAGAAGCTCAGTAGAGAAGGAAAGGTAACACTTTACCAGGTATCTCTCGATAGTGAAGCAGCATTATCATTTGTTGAAGCATGGATAGCATGGGCTGATATTGTAGTGTACACTATCCCCGATATTGAGCTTGCAAGAACTGTTAGAGAGCTCTGTAAAAGATATTCAAAACTTCTAAACGATGCTACAGATGCCGAACATACTGATGTAGTAGTACCTTTTGAAGGTTCGGTAAATGGTATAAGAATAGCTGTAACAACTGAAGGAAAAAGTAGTACTTTCGCGAGAATACTTAGAGACTGGATAGTAGACCAGATAAGACATAACGAGAAATTGAAAAATCTTGCAAGATCCTGGTTCAAGGCTAAGAGCATAATAAAGAGAGAAGTCAAAGATCCTAAGAAGAGAATGAACATCTATAGAGAACTCATGAATAATGAAGAGTTCTTAAAGATAGCTCAGACAGGAGATTTAGACAAAGTTGAACAATTTGTGAAGAAGATTATAGAAAACTTATCAAGAAGATAAAGATATTAGACCTATCGAAGAATATTATAACGATCTAGATATGACTGACATAGTCGAAGAAATAAGGAAAAGATGGAAATGTCCAAAATGTGGAACAGGAGATCCATACATAAACGAGCACTCTTTTACAGGTAGTGGACTCTCAAGACTACTGAACTGGCAAGCCTATACTTACGTAGCAATAACCTGTAGACACTGTGGATATACTGAGTTCTATAATAAGGAGATATTGACAGGTAGGAAAGATACTTTAATGCAGATCCTAGACCTACTCTTCGGACGTTAGTAGATAGTTTCCTGGACCAATTCTGAAGAATCCACCTGAAATAACAATGTTATTCCCACTTTCTGAGACTACTCTCATGTATATAGGTACGCTCTCCCTCAATAAACGACACTTCATGTCATATATGATTATCCTAAACGTGTATAGCACACCGTTCAGAGGATTTCTTATCCTTAATATTATGGTTTTCTGATCTACCTGAGAGACTTCAAATAGATTTCTATATGAGTCAGAGTACACGAATACTAGATGGTAAAATGGGGAGTTTGTTAGAAGCTTAATTTCGAACTCTTTAACAGCATAATCATCATTGTTAGGTCCTACTGAGACTTTCAGCACATATACACAGTTGCTCCTGTAGTACGCCCAGATACCAACTACCGCGTGAGGTGATGCTGCAAATCCATAGAATTTACCAACATCACCTAGCTCAAGTTCTTCATAGCTCTTTCTTACTATACTTATCATGTTGAGCTGAGGGAGAACTAGTACAAGGGTGAGTGCTGTAAATATGAGAATTATTATTATGCAGGTTCTCAGATGTTTAGTGGTCATGTTTGTAAGGTGATAAAGTTATTTAAATCTTTTTCGTAGAGTATGTAACTGTGATGAGAACTCCCCAGTATGAGAGGTGATTAGAATTCCTTTAGCTGATCAGCAACTTATATAAGTGCTCTCTACGTAATATCTCTTAGCCCCACCTCCTCGAGGGGTCGGTGGGGCCGACCTCAGTGAGAGGGGGTTCCGTCGGGCCGAGAGATATCTTAGCTAATTATCATTATCTCAACATCCTGTTTTGTAGATTTCTCTATAAGTATCTTGTAGTGTGATCTTATCTTCTTTCTATGCTCTTTAGGTATTTTTGATATGTACGTTCTTCCGATAAATTGTTGAGATATTTCTTCTATCTTTTCTAGGAATGTATCAACGTTAGTTGTTTTTATATTAAATTTCTTCATCTCGTATATTGTTGCCTTCTTGAGACTTCTTTCCTTGTTTATCATGTATATTCCGCAGCAGTCTTCTGCTCTACATAGTATATTTATTTTAGGATCTTTACAGGTTGCTAGACTAATGTTATGAGTCTCTGCTTCTTTTCTAAACTTCTCTATTATTGTTCTTGTCCAGGAGTCACATGGTTTTACTAGTCCTCCTATCTCTGTATATGGTTCCCATTCTACGATTGATATCTCTGGTATCTGTTCTCTAAGCTTTAAGAGTAGATTTCTTTCTATTCTAATCGGCTCTATTATTATCTGACCTATCGATAGTTCTCTACATAGTTTAACTATTTGAGGATACTCTACGTCTGCAATTCCTGGTATTGTTGGCTGATATCTGAGCACTGTCTTTACACCATGTTGTTTAAGTATGTCCATCATCTCCATTCTCTCTGATGGTGTTGGAGCTCTTGGTTCAAGTAGTCGTGCCTTAGCTTCATCTAGCGTACATAACGATACTTGGACTAGGATTAGATTCTTATCTGCTAGCTTTAGTACTTGTTCAAGTATCTCATCTCTTCTCACTAGGTTTAGACTCTTAGTATTCACTATGAGTGGTATGTTATGAACGTTACAGAGCTTTAATACGTGTTCTGCTCTGACTAGTGATCTGTCCTGTAATGGTTCTACTAGTGTGGACATTCTGAATACTGGTGCTCTAGGTAGGTTCTCTGATACGTAGCTTATGAATCTTCTAAACTCTTCTAGATGTCTGAGAGTCAGTTTTCTATCGTTTATCCTGTACCATCTGGCGTAGCAGTATCTACATGCTAGCTCGCATGTTGAGTCTGTCTCTACTCGATATATGGAGTAGCAGTACGTGCTTATTATTGATGATGGATTTATTATGAGTGTTGTCACATGTGTTCTTCTTCTGATACTGGGTATATGCAGTACTTGAGCGATAGGACTCCTTTCAGTCCTTCTAGCTGGTTTGCGAGCTCCTTGACCTCTTTCAATTTCCCTTTAACGGCTATTATCTCCATGCACATGGTCTTGCTAACATGTATATGCATTGATGCTCTAATTATCTCATCATGCTGATGCTGAAGTATTGTAAGCTTAGTATCAGCCTCGTAGTGACCTGTCTCGTACAGAACTATGAGGACTCCACAGACAACGTCCTCATCTTTTCCAAGGACCCAGGACTTGTCCATTATGTATGACTCTATTGCTGATGTTATGACGTGACTACGCGTCGTGTTGAGCTCTTTAGCTAGCTTATCTACTAGGTCAAGTATCTCCTTCTTTATTGATATGCTTGTGCGGACAGTCGACATCTCTCTCGTAAAATATCTCTGTCTTAGTTAAAACAGTATCGACTAGTTCAACCTAGGTTTGCAAGAGATATCAACATATTCTAGGGACAAGACTTCCTCTCAGTGGTTCTACTATTCTTAGGCCTCCTGAGACTGTTCTACATACTACTGTTCCTCTAAACTTCTCGCTTTCTCTGACTTCTCCTATTATGGTAGCATTCTCCATTCCTGCTGACTGAAGCTCCTCTACTAGTACTGGAGCTGTCTCTGAATCTACTGCTATAGTCATTACACCTTCACAGGCAAGATATAGTGGGTCTACGCCAACCATCTCACAGAACTTTCTTACCTCAAACCTTATTGGTATCCTGTCCTCATATATGAGGATGAGAGTACCTGTGTCTCTAGCCCACTCGTTAAGCGTCTGAGCAAGTCCTCCACGTGTAGGGTCTCTCATTGCATGTATATGGTTAACATACTTTTCTACTATATCTAGTAGTGGCCTCAGTAGTGGTCTACAGTCACTATGTAGACCATATCTCTCAGCATCTAGTCCCTGCTGAAGCGCCATTATTGTAGCACCATGCTCAGCAATATTACCTGTAATAACAATCTTATCTCCTGGTCTCAGATCTCTATCTATGATAGGTCTCTTTGCAATGCCTAGCCCAGTAACAGTTATCACTATCTTGTCAAGCTGTCCTCTCGGCATGACCTTGAGGTCTCCTCCTATTAGAGGTATGTTCTCTCTGACAACGATATCTATGAACGATGATGTTATCTTATCGATAATCTCGATTTCTGTACCTTCCTCAACGATAAGTGAGTCAAGCATCGCTATAGGTCTAGCACCCATGGCTACTAGATCGTTTATCGTTCCTGAAGCTGCAAGTTTTCCTAGATCACCACCAGGGAAGAATATTGGATTGACAGTGTACGAGTCCATTGTCACTATCAGGTACTTGTCGCCGATCTTCACACATGCGCCATCATCTAGTACATCTATTCCTGAGCCTTCTGGGGTCCTCTTCAGTGTTTCTGGAACTTTTGATAGTATTAACTTAGTGAGGAGTTCAAGTGTCTTTTCTCCGCCTGCCCCGTGTGCAAGTGTTACACTCACGCTATGTTTATAAGTATCTTGTCTATCTATTAAGCAGAACTTTTATGATGGATCTATGAGGTAATTAGTAAATCCTTAATTAACGATATAACGCATCTGAAGTCAGCTAGGTAAGACTTAATTTATATGTAGTCCGCATTA
>JAADCU010000020.1 GCA_013154355.1 Thermoproteota archaeon
CGCCGGGGGTGGGATTTGAACCCACGCCCCCTGTACGGGGACGGGATCTCAAGTCCCGCGCCTTGGGCCTGGCTCGGCCACCCCGGCTTTCCGTTTGTTAGGTCGTGCGTGGGGTCTTAAATCTTTTCCTTAAGTGTTTGTGCTATTTTTCTTCCTATTATTTCTAGTGCCTTCTTCTTTTCTGGTCCTAGTGGTGATCCTAGTATTATGTGTCTTGTTCCTGTTTTTAAGATTTTTATGATCTTTTCTATACATTGTTCTGGTGTTCCTGCTATTGCTAGCTTTGATATGTGTTCTTCTGTTATTATTTTAGAGATCTCTTCCATACTTCCTTTCTCTAGGCTTTGTCTAACCTTTTCTATTGTCTCCTGATCTATTCCTAGTTTCTCTGCTGCTTCTCTACTTAGTCCAGCTGTTATGTATGCTACTACTATCTTAGCTGCTTCTAGTGCCTTCTTTTCATCTTCGTCTACTGAGAAGCATGTGCATACTGCTATGTCTATGCTCTCGAGCTTTCTATTAGCTTTTTCTGCTCCTATCTCAACGTTTCTTATAGCTTCTCTCACCATGTCAGGATCTGATGAGTTTATTATCACACCATCAGCTATCTCTCCTGCAAGCTGCAGCATTTTTGGTGCTTGTGCTCCAACATATATTGGTACTCTGATGCTCGTCTTTATGTTAAGTCTAGCGTTCTTGATCTTGAATATCTCTCCATCATATGTTACTGTTTCACAGTTTAGTAATTTCCTAATTATCTCTATACATTCTCTCACTGCTTTGAGAGCTTTTTTTCTCTCTATACCTATGCTCTCTAGAGTAGTCTTATCACCAGCACCTATGCCAAGCACGAATCTGCCGTTACATGCTTCTTGAAGTGTTGCTGCTGCTCCTGCAGTCCATGCAGGATGGACAACGTATGGATTTGTTACACCTATTCCAAGAAGTACTCTACTAGTTCTCTGAGATATCAGTGTGAGAATGATGTAGGCATTCTTATTATAGTAATGATCTGTCACCCATATGGAGTCTAGTCCAAGACTCTCTGATAGACATGCTAGTTCAACAATTTTGTCTATTCTTCCTGTAGGAAGTAGCTCTACTCCTACTCTGATACTCATACACTTCATGTAGAATCTATAGAATATTTCAACACGACCTACCTCATCAAGGCCCTATGAATAAGCTTCATGATGTCAGACCTCTTATAAACTTCATCAACTATGTTTCCTGAACCGTCAGTGCTTCTATAGGCTTCATAGAGAATGTACATTAGTAGAAAATATGTTAACCATATGAGGTAGTATACTATTGATCTAATCTTCTCATAGTTATCTTTCCACCATCTCATCTCGCTACACTCCTCAATCTCTAGACTAAGAACATCGACTCTGCTAAGCATTCTTACACATGATGCAACAATCTTCTCAAGTTTCTCAACTAGCTGAATATTTTTCTCACTTCTCTCAATTTCTTCTATGACCTTTGTTAGAGTGTTGACTATGTTAGAGAACTCGTCAAGTATCTTATCTGTTAATCTATGTAAGTTCCTGTTCTTCTTCTCCTCTTCTCTGAACTTGTCTATGATATCTCTAAGCGTCTTCAGCATACTTTCAATCTCTTTTCCTCTAGGTCTCAAATCTATTCGAGACAGTACGTAGTCGAGATTATTTAGAATGTTCTCGATACAGAACTCGAAATCTTTTAGAGGCTTCTTCTGTACGCTCATCTTCTCGTCACTGATAGATCTAGTATAGTTCCTACATATATCTTAGCTATCTCCACGACCTCGTCAAGCTCTACATACTCATCTGCCTGATGTGCAAGCTCTATCTCTCCAGGACCGTACGTGACTGCTTGAATACCCTTGACCTGGTAGTACCTTGTGTCTAATCCACCACTACATACTACCTTTCTCACATTTGTCTTAGCTATCTCACCTATATTCTTTTCCAACACTCTTACAAGCTCTATATCGGGGTCTGTCAGAGCAGGAGGAGATTTCTGAAGAGTTCGGATATTTATCGTGATCTTCATCTCTCTAGCCTTATCCTCAAGATATGTGTAGAGTTCTCTCTCAACGTCGTCAATGTCCTCTTCTGGTATTACTCTTCTATCTATAGAGAAGGAGAATATCCCAGGAACCATGTTGACTTTTCCACATGTACGAACATCTCCTCCTAACACTATCGTAGCTCTCTTACTGTTCTCATCCTCATACTCGTACTTGCTTACTCTAGACTCAGTCATCTTCTTAAGCTCATCAACTATGTTGCAGACGTATCTGACTCCTATCTCAAAAGCGTTTAAGCCAAGCCAGGGTGTTGAAGCATGTGCTTGTTTTCCTATGACGTCAACCATGAGCCAGAGAACTCCCTTATTACCTATCAGTATCGTATCTATACCAGTTGGTTCACATACGATCACGTAGTCTGGTCTCACGTTCATCACGTTCACGAGATATCCAGTACCTGTCTCACCACCTACTTCCTCATCAGGTACAAGAGCAATCTCTATAGTACAGTTAAGATCTTTCTCAAACTTCTTTAACACTTTCATAGCTAAGATTGCAGATGCTATACCACCCTTCATATCTGTGCTTCCTCTCCCATATATTCTACCATTGATCAGCTTAGGTTTGAAAGGTTCTGTAACAGTCCATCCTGTTCCTCCAGGAACAACATCATAGTGACCATTGAAGTGCACTACAGGTCTTCCACTACCGATCCTAGCTATCAGAATGTACCTAGGATGATCTACGTACTCTGGTAGATATTTCTTAACATAGTCTTCAGGTACTTTAACAATCTCTGAACTTATACCTTCCTGTTCAAGAACTTTCTTCACGTAATCGCAGAACTCTAGATACTTTTCTCCAGGAGGATTTACTGTAGGTATCTCTATCATCTTCATCAACAGATCTGCTACCCAATCTCTATACTTTGATACTTCCTCTATGATCTCTCTCTTCACTATGCATTATGACCTATCTCAGACTTTTTAACATGTTTCTCCTTACCTAGCATTAGTTCAAAACTCTTCAAAGAATAGTACTGATCCTCTGTTATAGACATTTCAGGATTAACCTTCATGACCTCTCTGAGAGCATCCTCAGCTGATAGTCCTCTACTATAGACTAGGTATGCTGCAAGCACTGTCGGTGTTCTTCCAAGACCACCAACGCAGTGAACATATACTTTTCTACACTGTTTAACATTATTGTTAATTATCTCACATATTCTCAATAAGGTCTCCTCATCTGGTGCATATCCATCTCTAGTAGGAAATCTTAGAACTATCAGATCATTACGTGCAGCCTCATCTAGAACTTCTTGAGGACTCATGTCTGCATAGTACATGTATTCCCAATCTTCTACTAGAGATATAACTATTCTAAACCCTAGTTCTCTAATCTGTTTATAGTCTTCTCTATATGGTATCTGACCACCACATACGTGATCATCGACGCAGTACATTCTGTTCATCATATAGTATATATGTTGGACATATTAATCTAGTATGTACGGAAGAAAACATGTATCTAAATAAGATAGTGGTAGCAACAAGGCCAAGCAAGTTATCACTAGTTCAGACTGAGATAGCTATAAGATGGATAAAAAGAACATTTCCAGACCTGGAATTTGAGATCCGTACGTTCAAGTCTACAGGTGATAAAGTTCTCGATAGACCACTATACATGATAGGTATAAAGGGAGTATTTGAGAAAGAGATAAATCAAGCAGTGTTGAGAGGTGATGCTGACATAGCTGTTCATAGTCTCAAGGATCTACCAGCAAGCATAGATCCACGATTAGAGCTCGCCTGCTATCCTCCAAGAGATAGTCCTTATGATGTTATTGTTGTACGAAAAGGTGAGAGACCGAGCATATATGAGCTTAAGTCTGGAGCAGTTATTGGAACATCGAGTATCAGAAGAAGAGTGTTTATAAGAAGACTTAGACCAGATCTTAAGCTTGAAGATATAAGAGGAAACGTTGATACGAGAATAAGGAAGCTGCTGTCAGGTCAGTACGATGCTATCGTGCTGGCAGAATGTGGAATAGAAAGATTGAGAGGATCCGTCCCCGAGATAGACGAGGTAGACTATGATAGACTAAGTCTAGACGAGCTTCCACCAGCGCCAGGACAAGGAATAATAGTCATAGTATGTAGAAAAGATGATACTGACCTACTAAAAATGCTGAGAGAAGCCTCTCATAGAGAGACAACAGCAGAAGCTACATGCGAGAGAGCTTTTCTAAAAACATTTGGAGGAGGTTGTCATACACCTCTAGGATGTCTAGCAACATGCATCAGAGATAACATACGATTTCACGCATATCTCGCAGATAAGGATACTAATAGAGTATACAAGGTAGAACTATGCGGATCAATAACTAATGCTGAACATCTAGGGATCAGAGGAGCTGAAGAACTTAAGAAGATCATTAGAGAGATCAAAAACTCATGAGAACAATAAGAGAGACAGTTAACATACCAGGACTAGGATCAAGAAGCATGATATTTAAGTTCACATTTCCTGAAAAATTTGAAAAAGAGCATGAGATAATTCTAAAAGGCATAAAAGAATTCATAGAAAACGGAGAACAGATCGGAGATATAGACATAGATAATTTTATAATAGAATTCTTTCTACTACGTGAAGAAGACTTAGGAGAATTCTATAGATCATACTACATAGCCGTGCTCAGAAGAGTCGACGCACCTGGAACGGAATGCGTATCAGTTTATAGATTCATAATCGATTATAGAGATCTAACCGTTACCGTAGATGATGTAAGCAATCTAGCTAACATATCGAGATGATTATTCACTATGAACGAGCTCTCTAGATACTTTAAGAGTAACTTCTATAGAGAAACTTAAAGGTTTACTAACGTTCTTCGTTAATCCTTCTACTACGACCTTCATACTATATGTTCCTGGGAAAAGTACACACTCGTTAATCATTGTCTTTCCAGGCCTAATGAAGGGTGGTCTCGGGTAAATGTAGATTAGTATACATGATGGTATTGGAGGTACAGGAGCTATAGTATTGTTAATTACCCTATATAGCACTATCCTGAGAATAAGCCTGTTAAATGCTTTGTCTACGTTTGAGACGTTGAATAGGCCGGAGACCACGATAGCTCTCTTAACAATAATGGTATTATTACAGTACTTAACCACTCTAAATATTGATGCTCCTGTTATGTTACCTAGATCTACTATACACGGATTGGTCTTCAGAACGTTTCCAGGTCCAGTAATCTTGATGGGTATTACCGTACCTTTTATCTTAGCTATCTCGTAGCCGTTGCTTAATGCTAGGTAAAGTGCTAATATGGAGGTTGCTGTTAAGGCTGCTGTAAGTAGTAGAACTATTATGAAGATCTTTCTCATGTAGACATATAGCTGCTAGGTGAGGTATAAATCTTCTCTTACCTAATAAGTTCGTGAAATCCCATCGAGATCTCTAGCAGTGCTGTAAATAGTGCTATAGCTAGCATACTAGAACCTAATGTGCCTAGTATGGTCATGTACTCGCATGGTTTCTCTACTATGAGTCTTCTCTTAACATATGGAGCATCTATGAATCCTGGAGGAGATGCTATTATTATTCTCGGTCTAATTCTATCAATATTATCGAGAATCTTATTTAAGACCTTAGGAGAAGCACCTACGATTATCATAGTATCCATAGATGAGTTTCCTAGTATCTTATCTATCTGTTCTACTAGTCCTTCATCATAGCTCTTTCTTAGAGAAGATAGTGATGTTATGGTGTTCTTGAGTCCATATCTCTCGATCTTGTATCTTATACCTGTCTCTGTCATTAATGCGTCACATATTATTGGTGCTCCTCTTCTTAGTGCTTCTACTCCCTCATCTATTGCTCTCTCGCTTATTTTTACAAGTCTTCCAGCTATTGCTAGTCCTATTGTCTGTATTACTCTTGTTCTTACATATTTCACTTCTAGAGGCTCATCAAGGTCTTTTACGTACATTCTATATATTTTTCTAAGAGCTTCTATAGTTTTCTCGTCTGTTCTATATATTCTTCTCATAGTCTAAGCTCCATGAGAACTTTGCTCATCTTCTCGTTGTAGCCTCTCTCTGCTATTAACCATTTTCCAACTTTTCTAACCTTGCTTGAGCATATTATGACTATGCTATTCATATCTACGTCTTCTGGACTTATCTCAGATATCTTACCAATCTTGATCTTCTGTCCTTCTCTCATAGCGTTCTTCACTACAGCTATCAGAACATCGTCACCTCTCATTTCTTTAACTATCTCGAGTACCCTAGTAATATTTCTACGTTTATTCCTCGATATTGGGTTATATATTGCAATTGTGAAGTCTCCTTCGAGGGCCTTGACTAGCTTATGCTCTATCTCCTCCCAAGGTACTAGTAGATCGCTCAGGTTCAGTATGACCATGTCTCTCATGAATGGTGCACCAACTAGTGCTCCAGCTGCAAGTGCTGCAGTGACTCCTGGAACGATCTCTATTTCAGCACCTATCTTGAGCCTCTCGTTCAACTCTAGGCACAGTCCTGCTAGACCATATATTCCTGGATCTCCTCCACATACTAGTGCTGTATCTCTTCTCTTAGATTCTCTGAGAGCTATTAAGCATCTTTTAACCTCGTCCCTCATACCTGTAGTGTATATTATCTTTCCACGTATCAGATGCATTACAGGTTCTATATATCTACCATACCCAACCACGACCTCTACTTTTCTCAGAACCTCGACTGCTCTCAGAGTGAGATACTCTGGTCTTCCCGGTCCTGTACCTACTATGTATAGTTTTGTCATGTGCTTGCCTCAGCGTATTCTCTAAGCTTCTCCTCAACCTTGCTTCTATTCTCCTTCACCTTGTTCAGGAACCATCTTAGTGCTCTCTTTATGAGGAAGTACTTTCTATCTGTCATGTATTCCTCTACCAGTCTCTCAGCCCAGTACAATGCGTGGTCTAGACATGCCATGAGAAGCTCTACATGGTAAGGCTTGATCTTTCTAAACCATTCTTGTCTACCTAGCCTGCTTGGTCCCATAGGTACGAAGAACATTGGAACTATGAGACTCCTATATGGTCTAAGTCTTCTTATGAGCTCTGTTGTTGCCTTGACATCGTCCTCTTCTTCTCCTGGTAAGCCAACTATTATTGTTGCTGCTGGAACAATATTATGATCATGAAATAGTGCGAACGCTTCTTCAACTATCTCAGGCCATCTCTCTATTGGAAATGGCTTAGACTTAGCAGGCATGTGCATTCTCATGAGCTTTACACTACCACTCTCAACACCAACTTCTACTCCTAGAAGCTTCTGATTCTCACCGTCTATCAGTACCTCAGTTACAGCGTCTATGAGCTTCTTGTTAGCTACAGCTGCAGCGAGAGTACAGTGACTCCATCCTACCTGTCTCCAGTACTTTTTAGCAAGCATGTTTACCTTAAGTACAGCGTCCTCGTTAGGTATCACGGTATCTGATCCATATAGTAGTACGTCTGTGCAGCTAAGTATACCATGATCTACACCTTCCTTAACGTTTACCTGTATCTCCTTCTCTATGAACTCTAGAGGATACCATCTTACTGGTCTGCTACCTACTGAACAGAATGCACATTTTCTTGGACATCCTCTACCTATCTCTATGAGACCGTTAACACTTGCATGTACTATAGGCACAAGCTTGTCTAGTGTAAGATTGTCTTTTATACCCATCTTTATGTATGATGGTACTGGCTTACCTTCAAGTATTCTCTTAACGATTCTAGACACCACAATCTCTTCTCTATCACCATTACTGTCCACTATAACATCAATATGGTACTTATCTATGAGATCGTTCATGTGAAGCCATTGCCATACTGCTGGTCCTGTAACTATGATCTTGAAGTCATACTTGTCTCTCAGCTTGCATACTGATTCTATGAACTCTCTGAAAAGTACTGCATTAAGAGGTTCCTTATCAATGAATGCTGTCCACGTAGTTGTTGGTGGATTAAGACCAAACCAGTCGTGATGTCTTACTATGAGTACCTTTGCTCCTCTCTCAATGTATTTTGGAACATAGTCAGGATCTATTACTGCAGCATTTATGCCATCATGTACTAGTCTAGCTTCTATTCTTCTGAGACCATAAGGTGCTTGCCAGACTATGCCATCCTCATGTTTCATTGGTGGGCAGAAGAGCCACTGTATGAATTTTCTTGGCAGTATTATGGGCATCGTTGTTCCAAAACCAAGGAACTCTTTACCATGATGGTTAGTCATCAGACTCCTGTCAGTGCTCAATATTACGTCGAACCTACGCATAGAGCTCACCTAGCTCCATGTTCATTAGTTTCTGAGCCTCCTCCTCCGATTTTACTATCCATACTGACAGTGATGGATATATGTTTCCTTTTATCACCTCTCTCAGCTCTCCTATGATCTCTCCTACAGTCTTTTTACTTTTTATGATTATTAGTCCAATTCTAAAGCATCCATCAGCTAACGCCTTCTTCACCTCCTCTCCAGCTTTGTCAAGCTCTGAATCTTTAAAAATAAGCAGCTTCTGTTTCATTAAGAAACCGAGCTCTCTAAGTATTTAATAAGTACTATGCTAAGCTTATGAATAGAGATGCAGAACGAAACTATGAGCATCGCGACGACCCTAAGAAGAGAAATGGAAAGAATTGCAAGAGACGAACAGGTAGACGCTGTAGTCCTCAGTGGTGGCTTAGACTCATCAGTAACAGCCTACCTACTCAGACACTGTGATCCTACTGGAATAACAGTAATATATAGTGAGAATCCTGGAAAAGATGAGTACTATTCATTAAAACTTTCTACACATCTCTCAATAAGACATATCATACTTAAAATAAACACTAGAATAGCTCTAGAGAAGATTCCAATAATAATAAGAATATTAAGATCTTTCTCACCAATGGAGATACCTAACGATATCCCAATAACAGTAGCATTAGAATATGTGAAGAACATGGGCATGAGAAGAGTAGCTACAGGAGATGGAGGAGACGAACTTTTCTGTGGATACTCGTACATGACTAAGATGAGCGAGACAGAGCTAGAGGAGTATGTTAAAAAACTACCAAAATTCTGGTACTTTCCCTCCCTCACTATAGCTAGAGAACTCGGTGTAGAAGCTGTATCAATGTTTCTAAAAGAACCTATAGTAAAGCTTGCTCTCTCTATTCCAGTAAAGTACAAGCTAGTACGTGATAGAGAGAAGATAATCACGAAATATATACTTAGACTAGCATTTCATGATGTTCTTCCTGAAGAGATAGTATGGAGATTAAAAGAACCTCTTGAGTATGGTTCAGGATTTACATACATTAGGAGAATAATATCATCATTAATCTCAGATGATGAATATAGAGCCGAGACTGAGCGTATTAGACAGAATGATGGTGTGATAATACAGTCAAAAGAACAGTTATACTATTACAGGATATATAGAATATTTTATAGACCTCCTCGAGATTATGCAGAGACAGATCTAAACTGTCCTTACTGTGGTGCGGATCTGAATCCTCATAATCCAAGGTACTGTTATGTATGTGGTGCCTACATATCTGACTGTTCTAGACGTCTATAGGAAGTGTAGTTTATCTATTATTAATGCTCTACTGAGGTCATGTATGTTTATTATCTTTATGAAGAGTCCTCCACCAATACGTGATAGCTTCATTAGTAGATCATCGTCACTGTTCTCTCCTATGGCTATTGTAGATATTGTTGCTCCCTGTCTTCTAAGTCTAGTGACCTCTCTTATACATAGTTGAGCATTGACTGTTCTACCGTCTGTTACACATACTACATGTTTAGCAGTGCTACGAGACTTTGATAGTACTTCTCTTGCTCTCTCGAGCGCGTGAGCAAGATTTGTTCCTCCTCCCGCATACACGTAGCTCAGCATGTATAACATGTATTTCCAGTAGCGTTTGACTTGGTGAAGTGTCCATAGTACATCTGCTCTAAAGTTGAATAGTATGAGTGAGAGTCTATCGTTTGTTGTCATTAGGAACTGTACGTACTTTGATACTGCATCCTTAGCTATATCTATCTTCTGTGTACCCCAGCTAAGCTCTCTCATGCTTCCTGACACGTCTAGGCATAGTACTAGGTCTATGGATTTCACGTTTGCGTACTCCTTCACTATTATGTCTTTTGTTGTTATCATTTTACCCATTAACGATTTCCTGCTTATGTTTATGGCTGTCTTGTACATGTCAATATTTGAGTAACTATCACCAAACTTGTATTCTCTCATGTTCACCACATATGTTGGATATCTATCAGATCCTACGAACTTCATTATCTTTATCTGACTCATATCACTTGACTGGCCCTTAGTTTTCCTTCTAAACTCCTCGAATATTCTACGTTCCTGACTTGATACTCTACCATAGGTTGAGCTTGCAAACCCATAGCTTCTAAGATACTTCTCTAACTTTCTTAGGACCTGTACCTTCTTTATTATGTTTGCATCATATTTAACGAACATGTTTATAAGCTGTGCAAGGTTCATAAAGTTTGCAGCACCTATGCCGCCGTAGAATGCCTCATATATGGTGGATATCATCTGCTCAACCTCATCGTTCTCTGCAACCTCCTCGACCTCTCTCTCGATTATCTCGCCAGTCATATGCGATGTTGATGATCTACGATTATACTGGTATGAGCTCTGTCTAGAGAGCTCTTGAAGCATCTTACTACCTGCAAAATCTACAAGCTCATCAGATGTCAAGTCACTGGTCTCTGAGCTATCTCTCAGGTTTGAGCCTCTTCCTCTTCTACGATTAGAACCCTGTCCCTGACCTTGACTTCTCTTATCTCCTTCCCTCTCCTCTCCTTCAGCACCAGGAGCACCTCTCTTTCTTTCTCCTCTTCTCTTCTCCTTCTCTTCAGGCTCGGTCAATCCTTCTTTAAGTCTCTGCTCCATCCTCTTCATAGCTCTGTTTAGTGCGTACTCGAATGCTTCTTCTAGTACGAGTCTCTTCTCTTCTGGGCTCTGAGTCTCGACAGAGAGTAGGAGATTCTGAATACCTATCCTAGTAACTATCTCACGAAACTTCTCTTCATCAACATCTCCACCTTCTAAGAGAAGTCTGAAGAATATGTCTGCTACAGCTGCCTCATAGCTTCTTATGGATCCAGGCCTTATGACGCGTGTATCAGTCTGAAGGTACTCATATACTAGTTTTAGAATATCTGATATCAAGGATATTGGATCCACTCTGTTAGCTTCATTCAACATCATGAGTCTACTATATCTAACTGTAGAGCGGGGTTATAAAGTGTAGGTCTCGGAACCTCTCTATCTACTGTTATTTTCTGAACATCTTCTTCGCAATAAGTAGAGCTTCTTCGAACTTCTTCTGTAGATACTCCTTCTTCTCCTGCTCTGATGAGAAGTTTCCTCTGACAGTGGAGACCATGTTCTCTATGAGCGATACCTTGAGATCATTTATTGATGCTTCTCTACCTTCTATCCATGCCCTAGACATTGCGTTAGCTAGAGCATATATGGCACTTCTTATGCTAGGTCCAACCTCTATGTTAGCATCCTGTACAAGCAGCATTAGGTATGTTGTAACGACCTCTACCATGAAGTCAGGAACCTTTGTTCCAAGATGCTCCAGTAGACTGTTAGACTTCCACTCGAGGATGCTTCTGAGCACCTCTCTATCAGGATAGTTTATCTCTATCACCTTCATTCTATCTGCTAGAGCCTCACTGAGCTCATATACTCCAGAGTACTCTGCTGGGTTTGATGTAGCTATAACTATGAAGTCGCTTCTTATTCTGAAACCTCTTATAAACACGTAATGTTCCTGTAATGCTTGAAGTAGAGCTGCCTGACTGTACGGGTTTAATCTATTTATCTCGTCTAGTATGAGTATCTTTCCATGAGCCATCACGAGTGGTCCAGGTATGAAGGCTAGTGGATGATCTAGACCTGCCTGTAATGCTACGGCGATATCGATATCTCCTGTAAGCTCTGTAGCAGTCATGTGGCTATGACATGCTACCTCTATGTATGGTGGATCAGCTATTGCAAGTATCTCAGCTATCGTCTCTGCGAGAGTAGTCTTTCCTACACCTACAGGACCCATTATTAGGACGTGTCTACCTATGGCTAGGCTGCTGAGAAGATCTAGAGCTACATCTCCTAGTCCTCTGAGAACCTTGTCTAGTTCTGCAAGTATGTTTTTTATGCCCTTAGTCCTTATTGCCTCTGCTATGAGCTTCTCTACCTGTATTGGTTCTCTTCTTAACAGATCTGAGAGTCTTGGAAGGTTCTCTAGCAGCTTGTCACTTACGTTATCTCTTGACTGGATGTGTGTCCTAGATTGATCTGAGGTCTTTCTGAAACCGACCATCAGTTCCTACAGTAACGAGTTAGGTAGTGTAAAATTAATAAATATTGACTCAGCATATTGAGCACTCCTGTTCGAGAGCAAGATTAATAAGGAGGATGTGAGACTTCTCTTGAAAGACGAGAGAAGTGAAGAGGTGAGAACATGTCTTCCCGAAGAAGTAACTTCATAGAAGAGACAGACATAAGCGAGTTCGATCTCAAGACAAAACCCGCCGATCCAAAGACGAAGTGGATCCAGAGGATAATAAAGTCGATAAGCATGTACTACAAGAAGTGTCCATACTATGACATGAAGACTAGAATATGCTTCATAGCATATGATAGGGACTCTAACATATGTCCAAGAGATGGAAAATATGAGGGCTGCAAGATACTTGAGGAGTTCCTAGCAAAGAAGTATGACGAGATAAAGGCCAGCGGTAAGCCACTACCATACGACTTTAGAGATCTTGCACTTGTGTGAGCGAGTAATCAGAGAGATTTCAAAAGTAACATAGTTGAAACCTGCGTTCTGAACGTTTTTAATCTTTAAAATATATTCGCTAAGAAATGTTTATCGAGTAGGATCATGCAGAAGATCAGGATAGAGCCGGGAAAGCTGCTTAGAGTAGAGGGACCAGCCGCTATAAGAGTCATAGATGGTGAAGTCTATGTGCTAGGTGTCACATATGGAGCGGACTCTAGGTTTACCGTACTTAGAGCTCGTAAAGTAGTTGTGAAGCCTCTAAAAGAATCTACACTTGAGATAACTCTAGGACCAGATGGCTCTGTTGAAGAAGCTAGAACAGAGGAGGAGGTCATCGACATATGGGAGGACGCTACCTCGAAGATAGATCTTGAAGGTGTGACAGTCATACTTGGAGCAATGGATGTAGGAAAGACCACGATGACCGTGATGATAGCTAACAAGGCATCAAGAGCTGGTCATAGAGTAGGCATAATTGATGCTGATCTTGGACAGAACGATCTTGGTCCACCAGCTACTGTTGATGCAGCAGTACTTGAGCCAGGCATGTATATAACTCACCTACGAATGCTCAAGCCCGTTAAAGCCATGTTTCTGAAGACTACAAGTGTAGAGAGAGTATGGCCTGAAGTTGTCGATGCTGTTAAGAAGCTCGTCGATTATTTGATGAACGTTGAGAACACTAGGACTGTAGTGATAAATACTGATGGATGGGTGAGCACAGATAAGGCTGTAGAATACAAGCTTAAGCTAGTAGAGGTTCTGCAGCCAAGAAATATCATAGTTATAAGGAGAGGTGACGAGGTAGATCAGCTTGTTAAGAATCTTAGAGAGAAATACCCAAGCAATCCTCCATCAATAGTTGAGCTTCCCGCACCACCTGCTGCTAGGATACGTACTAAGGAGGATCGTAGAATTCATAGAGAGATGGGTTATGGTAAGTATCTTACTCCTCCAAGAGATATTACTCTTGATCTTAGAAAGACGCCGATAGTTAACTTTCCTATATGTAGTGGAATGCCAGCTAATCAAGATCTTCTCAACCTCATAAGGAGGTTCATACGTCACCCAATAATCTACTGTGAGCTAGCTGAGGGTTTCATGATAGCCATATCTTCTCAACAGGAGAAGAAGGATGTTGAAGTACTTAATGTTCCAGGAGGAGGAAAAATAGTACTACTCCCAAACGGGTGGGAGAGAGGGCTTCTAGTAGGTTTAGAAGATCGTGATAACTTTCTACTTGCTCTTGGAAGAATAAAGAAGATATACTACAACAACTGCAAGATCGTTATTACTGTCTCAAGAAATTTCACAGATATCTCAAAGATAGATCATCTTAGGCTAGGTATGATTAGACTAAACGAACAGTATGAGGAAGTGGAAAAGGTTAATTACATAGGAAGAATAGAGGCATTAATGAGAAAGAGATCTAGCGAGCAACAACAGTGATGACGGTCTGTAGCGCTGAGATCATGTGATGAACATGCTGAAGTCTGATTATTCTCTCTTCTCAAGAACCTTTATACCTCGTGATCGAGCATAGTTGATTAGTCTCTGCATAGTGTTCCACGATCTTGATCTAAGTATTATAAATTCTCCACATGGCTCAACACTTATGTTAGAGCTCTCGACGACCTCTATAAGTTTTCCAAGAGTATCCTTATGTACAAGTGCCACATAGTATCCCTGGGGATCCTTCTTCTTACCAACATGTAGCTCATCTACCTTAATCCTCATCTAGATGCAAGCTCTATAAGCTCGCTAAGAACATTAACTGCAGTCTCTGCTGGTCCTCCTCCAACACCTTTGATCACTATATTGTTAAGATCGGTGACTATTCTCACAGCATTGAGAAGATACTTCACTTGTGCAAGATCGTCAGAGGGATCTAGAGGTACTGGCCTCACTCTAGCTTTCCTGTTCTCAACATCTAGCTCTGCTATAAGCTTCACAATCTTTCCTTCTCTTCTCAACTTCTCGATATCTTCTTCAGATAGTGATGTTATTCCTATTCTCTCAACATCTCTCAACGTTATTGGTATGCCTATGGTGTTTGCTAGTATAGTTATCTTAG
>JAADCU010000056.1 GCA_013154355.1 Thermoproteota archaeon
GTATTCTACTTTTCTGAGGTATTCGAAGAAGTATCTTCGTGATCTTTCTGCGTATTTTTCTATTGTTTCTTCTGTTCCTGTTTTGTAGATGTTTTCTATTTGTTTTGTTTTTGTGATTATTTCTTCTTTTGTGTGTCTGTATGAGTATAGTCCTAGTCTTATTATGTCTTCTATGTTTTTTACTATGTCTGATGCTCCTATTTGTGAGTAGTATTGTAGTAGTTTGTTCATTGATTCTAGTATTGGTTCTATGTTTACGTTTATTTTTTCGCATAGCCATATGTGAAGTATGTGGCATACTGATGATGCGTATGGGCATAGCATGCAGGATGTTCTTGGTGCTCCATAGTTATACATTCCGTGCACTATGTCATATAGTTGACATATGTAGAAGACGTCGCTCTCTGATAGGTATAGTACTGGGTTGATTTTTCTTGGGAATATTATTCTGCTTCCGTATAGTGATCTTAGTCTTTTTATTGATTCGAACATTCTTTCGCATTCTGCATATACTATATCTTGTTTCGGGAATTTTTTCATAAATTTCTTTATGCTTCCCATCTTTATTGCTCTACACCATTTTTCTTGTAGTGTTGGGTATCCTGTTGTTTTGAGTTTTTCTAGTATTTGTTCTTTTGGTACCTGTATTATGTATAGGAATTCTCCGAATTTTGATATGAATTTATCAGCTAGGTAGAGTATTGGGTCCTCTAGGATAGGCATGTATGTGAAGACTGCTAGTGGACTGTATCTTAGTACTCCTCTGTTCCATAGTTCGTAAAGTATTGCGAATCCTGCTGCACTGTCTTTACCCATGCTACATGCTAGTATGATCTTTTTCTCACGCACATGTTCTTCTTCTTTTATATATTTTGTTAAGAATTCTAGATAGAGCTCGTAGTCTTCTTTACTATCTATTGTTTTATAGTCTGCTAGTTCTATGAATTCTCTATATATTGGATCTATCATTTCTATTCCTTTTTCAGCTCTTACTACGATGTTTCTATTCTTTACTACGTATATGTGTTCTCCTATGTCATCTCTTATGTACTCTAGGTGAGATTTTGAGAACCTCATCTTAGTCTGATCTTAACTTTACGAAAGATACGTAGGTTACTGCTTCTTTCTCTATTTTCTCTCCATGTTTCACTACTCTGTATAGTACCTGTATTCCTGGTTTTACTTCAACAGGTATTACCATTATTCCTCCATTAGGATCTAACTGATCTATGAGTGGTCTAGGAATATCTCTCTGTGCTGCTGCGGTTACAAGTATCCTATGGTAAGGTGCATATTTTGGTAGTCCTTTAGATCCGTCTCCTGTGAAGACCTTTACACAGTCTAGTAGGTCTAGCTGAGCTAGGTTCTGTACTGCATATAGTGCTAGCTGTGGAAAGTACTCTATCGTATATACTATCCCTTTTCTCTCCATTGCTTCTGCACATACTGCTGCATGATATCCTGTTCCTGTACCTACCTCAAGAACTTTAAGACCTGGCTCAAGCTCTAGAAGCTCACACATCATTGCTACCATGTGTGGTGCTGATATTGTCTGATCAAGCATTATTCTAAGTGGTGTATCCTCGTATGCGTACATTCTCTCGTGTGGTGGTACAAATCTGTCTCTCGGTACCTTGAGCATTGCTTCTTCAACTCTTTTAGACTTTATTATTCCTAGAAGCTTCAATTCCTCGACCATCCTCTTTCTTGCTATGTCATAGTCCTTGTCGAATATTATTACGTCACTCACAGGATTATATGTTGCTAGATCTTTAAGAACCTTCTAGCATTCTCTCTACAGACCTCAACTATCTTAGAAGGTTCTATAGACTTGATCTTGCCTACTATCTCCACAGTCTCTCTTATCAGGAAGGGCTCCATTCTTATTCCACGATACTCGTAAGGTCCATCACTCTCGAGAAGCATGTTCTCTAATGGTAGCTTCTTGACAACTTCCTGATGTTTTTTCTGTATCTTTACTGCTGGATTTATAGATATGAAAAATCCTTTCTCAACGATATCATCTACAAGATCTAGAGGACCCGTGTACCAGTGAAAGTTTGCTCTGTCTATATCATATTTGAGCACTAGCTCATAGACTTCTCTCCAGGTTCCAGCACAGTGAAGATTTACTGGTAATGAGTACTCTCTAGCTATTCTCAACATGTGGTGAAATATCTCTCTCTGCCTATCTATCGTGTCAGGTACAAACTTAGTATCAAGACCGACCTCTCCTATACACATGGCTTTTTCAACTATCTTCTCTATCTTCTCTACCTCATCTCTATCTATCTTATCGACCATCCATGGATGAACTCCAACACATGGAATAACACTGTCATACTTCTCTGCTAGCTCTATCGTCTTCACGCTACTTGGATAGTCGTCTGATACTGCGATTACTGTGAACTCTCTAGCTATCTTATCGATAGTTATGTCAGGAAACTCATGAAGATGGCAGTGAGAGTCCACTATGTTTTTAAAAGATCTTTCACGAATCATGATGGGACCCTTACAGGAAGATACCTGGCTCCTCCATAGTAGTATAGGAGCTCTACATCTCTCCAAGTATCTCTAAACTTGTCCTCCTTAACTAGGCACTCTACTACTTCTCCAACGATTATCCTATGATCACCTCCCTCGTAGTCCTTCCATACTCTGCATCCTATGATTGCGAGACAGCCCTCTATTCCTGGCGTAGTGATCTTCTCTAGCTTGACTAGCTTTATACCCTTCTTCTCAAGCTTCTCTATCTTGTTCTCGTCTCTTCCTGAGACTGAGCCACAGTAGTCTGCTATCTCCTCATGTTCTGGTCCTAGAACACATACTGTGAACTCTGGCTTATTCTTGAGACACTCATATGTGAATCTTCTCGGTGATATTGCTACAGCTATGCGTGGAGGTATCCTAGATACTGGCATTATCCAGCATGCTGTCATAGCATTGTATCCGCCGTCAGGTCTCTGTGTTACTATCAAGGTGACTATGCTAGGCATGAGAAGATAACAGGCCTGTGACGGATGTAGAGACAAGTATTTCATCTCTACCACACCTCTTCCTATGGTATCTACGTGAGATCTTTTATAAAAGATTCCGTCAATGTTTCTAACTGAGTGCCAGGACATAACGTTCACGTGAGATGGAGTAAGATTCTTACAGGGAAGGCTAGGCCAGACATAGATAAGTTCTTAGACGACTTCATAAAAGATGTTGATGAGAACTTATTAAAAAACTGTATCACCTACTGTAGAGATAGGATAGATAAGATACATGATAACATCGAGCTCATACTAGACTTCTACGAGAACAATCTTGGACTTGTACCCACAAGATACACGTTAGGATACATCATGTACACGTACCTAGACGAGGAAGATCAGATAAAGATGGTGAAGCTCGCAATGAGAAGACACGACTCATGGAGACTCTTCGATCCCTGTATAGTGCTGAGATACATGTACGAGAAGTATGGTAGAGATGGTGTTGAGATCACTATCGTTCACATGGTTCTCGACGAGATAGCTAGACTATGTAAGATAAGCTTCACAGATGCTCGAAGAGGAATTGAAACAATGGTGACTGTTCTACAAGAGATAGCTAGAGAATACGAAATTGAGGAACTACTACATAGAATAGAGAAAAAATTAACAGAAATAATCATAGACGTAGCATTTAGCATAGGAATCAACCTTAGAACGATCTCGCCTATAAAACATATTCTTCTAATAAAAAATCATGTTTCCACTATAGACCTTAAAAGACTCAACAACTTAGAAACATATAGAATAGGAGATCTAAGTCCTGAAAAATCTATAGAGATCATTAACATTATAAGAAAAGTCTCTAAACGATATAGGATACGTGTAAACGTGAAGTATAATCCTATAAGTGGATTAATAGAGACCTCTCACGATATGATACTTATACCTGTCCTCAAGACATGTAGAGAGGATATCTCGATCGTTTATCCACATGTTGTGAACGTCTACTCTGTAGGTGAGATCATTATAAATATTGAAGACTATGTTAGAGATCTGGCTGTGATGAGACCGGGATCTATGAGAGATGATTTAAAAGGTGGACACTGAGCCTCTCATATAGTGATGAGTTGGGCCTCAGTGATAGATGATCGAGCCGATTTGCACTGACTAGGCAGAGAACACTATCGTTATGGCGTAGACTATCAGTGTCGTGACTACTCCAGCAAAGATTGCTCTGCCCGGTCTCATGCCTGCAAGCTTCATAAGTCCTACTGCTATAAGTACTCCAGCAAGTATTACACCTATGAGTAGGTAGAGTATCTTCACGTAGAGGATAGGTATCTTGCTGATTGACTCTATGTAGAGCAGTAGTCCCTCATATAGTGAGTATGCGTAGAATGCTAGTCCTGAAGAGGATGCTACATCAAGCATTATTGCTGACTGTTTCATGAATTTGAGTATTATTGCCAATATTATTGTTATTAATATCCATATTAGTACTGTGAAACCGATTACTACTGGAGGAGTCGCATATATTACTGCTCTAGCAGATACATGAGCTTTCTCCGCTATCTCTCTCACCATCTCAGGAGATAACATTTCTGACGTCTTGACTATCATGTATGATATTGGCCCAAATGCTGAGATTATCCTGATGATTCTCTTTTTCATTATCAGAGAACACATATGTGCTCAGTATTAAGGATTATATTTCTCCGTAGCTAGTATACGTGTGTGAGCGTTAATGATAGGATGCTTAAGATAATTAGGGAAGTTTCTGCTGATCCTTTTCTTAGAGAGTTAGCTAGTGATTCTGCTAGAAGCATAGTGTATGTCTATGTTGAGCATCCTGTAGAACCTGAGTACGGTCCTCCAATAGAGGAGGCCGACCTGCCACGAGGTCTAGTTGAGCTTCTCAAGAGCAGAGGAATTGAAAGATTTCTCAAGTACCAGTGGGAGGCCTTTCAACACGTGGTTGAAGGTCATGACATAGTCATAGTATCAGGAACAGGTACAGGAAAGACAGAGGCCTTCATACTGCCTATAATAAGTGTACTGAGTAAGGAACCTCCTGATACTAGAGGACTCTGCATAATAATGTACCCAACTAAGGCACTTGCAAGAGACCAGTACGTACGTATAAGAGAGTATGTCTCTGCCGCAGATATGAGAGTCGAAGTATATGATGGAGATACTCCCGAAGAAGTTAGAAGAAGAATATACTCTGATCCTCCCGAGATCTTACTAACTAACCCAGACATGCTTCACTATGCGTTAATGTATGTTGACAAGTTTAGAAGTATATTACCGAGAACTAGGTTCGTGGTCTTAGACGATTTTCACATGTATGAGGGAGTCTTTGGAACACATGTTCACTATGTTCTTAGAAGATTATCAAGATTCTGTAGAAAAGTACAGTATATTGCTACTAGTGCTACAATAGGTAATCCTGAGGAGTTTGCATCATTAATGTTTAGGAGACCCTGTAAGGTTATTAGAGGAGTAACTGGTAGAAGAGGACTAGTAAAACATCTCTTACTCAAGTCTAAGAGGACGAAGATTCAGGAAGCTGTAGAGCTAGTTAAGCTCTGTGTAAAAGCTGGTAAGAGAGGTATAGTCTTTGCTGATAGTCATAGAGTAGTTGAACTTATTAAGAGACTCCTAGACAAGTATGGTCTTAGAGATCTTACCGCCGTACATAGGGCTGGCCTTCGACCTGAGGAGAGGGCAGAAATAGAGGATAAGTTTAGAGAAGGTAAGTTAATGTTCATAATAGCTACTCCAACATTAGAGATAGGCATAGATATAGGTAACATAGATATCGCAATCATGGCTACAGTACCACCAAGCTACATAAGGTATCTACAGAGAAGTGGTAGAGTAGGTAGGAGAGGACAGGTATCATACGTTATACAGATACTTGGTAACGATCCTATAAGCTCATACTTCGAGAACTATCCTGAAGAGTTCTACAACAGGTCACCAGAGCCTCTATACATAGATCCTCGAAATGTTGAACTAGCGAGATTACACATACTTGCAATGTGTGAAGATGCTCCTATAAAGTTATCAGAGCTAGACGATTTTGAGTACTGTATTGCTATGAGTCTAGTAGACGAGGGCTTGATGAGGATTGTGCATGATAAGTATCTTTATCTTACTGAGGAAGGTAGGAGAATAGTGAGAAGATTGAGAAGTCTTCGTGGAATGGGAGATAAAGTTGAGATATACCTTAAAGATGGTAAGAAAAAGATTGGGGAAAGAGAGCTTCCTATAGCTATTAGAGAGCTTTTTCCAGGAGCAATATATCTACATGGTGGTAAAGTGTATAAAGTTGTTGATCTTGACATAGAGTCTAGAAGAGCATATGTTGTGAAGGTTCCAGAGGATGAGGTCAACTATGTAACAGTTGCATTATATACCTCTATTCCACATGTAGACAAGGTTGTAGAGAGAGGAAGCGTGCTTGGAGTACCTTACCAGTATGTTGAGCTTACCATAGAGGAGAGAGTTGAAGGATACATAGTCAAGGACATGTATAGTAGTAGGATAATAAGAGAAGAGTATCTTGATAGAGAGATCTCGTATAGCTTCAAGACCAAGGGTCTCATACTCTATATGCCTCTCATAACATTTTCAAAGATAGAGCCTCTAGATCATATAGAGCGAGCTAAGGCTTATCATGCGGTAGAACACGCATTAATAATAGCGTCACAGATCAGTATTGGTGCTGGTCAGACAGATCTAGGAGGAATATCCTATCCTACAGGAGAGATAGTAATATATGATGGACATCTAGGCGGTTCAGGTCTCTGCAGACAGCTTGCTAACAAGCTCAGAGAGACCATAGAGATAGCATACAAGATAGTTAAGAGCTGTAAATGCTTTGATGGTTGTCCAAAGTGCATATTCTCACCGTACTGTGGTAACAATAATAAGTATCTATCACGTAGAAACGCTATCAAGGTTCTAGAACACGTGTTAAGAGGTGAAAGAACTATTGAGCGTGAGCTTCCTATACATTCTAAGGGCTACGTATGATCAGCCTGACGACCTATCATCAGTAGTTGTCAGTGGTCGACAGACTCATCACCAGGAGGTTACTTACTTCTTTTTCTTCTTTCTCTGAGCCTTCTTCTGACGAATCTCCTCTCTTATCTTCTGTGCCTCTTCTTTAGGCATGTTTCTCAACTGTATGTAGAGTGGCTCGATCTTCTTACCGATCTCTGGATTATCGTAGATATGTACCTCGACCTTGCTCTTGCCCCATCCGAACTCTGTATATATGTGTCTTATGAATACTCTCTCAACGTCTACCCCAAGCATCTCAGCAATCTTCTGTCTCAGCTCTAGTCTGTTAGGTGTTGGTAAGCCTACATGCCATACCTCGATTATGAGTTCTCTACGCCATAGAAGAGAGTTTCTCCTATCTTGAGCAATCTTCATCACAACCTTTCCTGGCTCTACGCCTTCTGGAAGTATCTTAGCAAGATTCTCAGGAATTGACATCAGACCACTCAAGCAGGTGGAGTCTTAAAAGTGTTTTGTCTCAGGGCTATGGTACATCTATGGCGTATATTCCCTTACGAGATATTCCTAGAGCCTTAGCTAGAGCAGACTTTTCAGGATCTATCACTATTATGAGACCATACCACTCCTCTGAGAAGT
The DNA here is from genome assembly GCA_013154355.1 of Thermoproteota archaeon. Lineage (GTDB taxonomy): Archaea > Thermoproteota > Thermoprotei > Thermoproteales > Thermocladiaceae > JAADER01. The sequence goes on from JAADCU010000056.1 coordinate 7,650, forward strand.
CAGTGCCTCCACAGTATGGACATTTCTGCTCATTCTCAGGTATGACAGCCTTACAGTTTCTACACGCCTTATAGCCTGGCAGAGCACGTTTTCTACCTCTCCTTCTAGCTGTAGACATCGTGTGCTAGACGTGTATGAGATATTTTACTGTTTTCCTGTTCCAGTCTTAGCAACCTTCTTACGCATTGCTTGAATGTCTTCTTCAATCCATTCTGGTTTTCCTAGAAATGGCTGTCTCGCGGTCAGTCCTATTCTTACTCCTAGTCCTGTCGAGGTTATGACGTAGCTCACGCTTACTATTCTGACTCTAACAATATCTCCCTTACTTAACTTTCTCTTGGTTTTCTCACCTATGAATGTCCCACTAGCCTTGTCGTATAGTACTATGTTATCGTTCATCATCTGTGTCTTATGTAGTAGACCTCTCACAGGTCCTATCCTGACGAAGGCTCCATACTCTGTCGTCTCTACTACGTCTCCTTCAACGATCTCGTTGTTTAGTGGTGTGAAGACTAGTACTTTAAGTCTCACTTTATGGTATGTTGCCCCATCTCCAAACGTTATTATTCCTTTTCTACTGACCTCTAATGAGAGGATCTTAACGAAGACTCCAACATCTCTCTCAACTTTACCCTCGTACCTAGCTTTCAACTGCTCGTACGCGACCTTGTCAAGAGGCTCCCCGAACCTTGAAGGTGGTATTCTGACATAGTCCTCGACCGTTATAATTCTCCACAAGGATAATCTCCAACAGGTCTCTCACTAGACCTGTTTAATAATATTACTCTACATCCCCTACAATCCTTCGCTTAGATTCGACATAGTAGAGAACTCTACAGCGTCCCCTATCTTCTAACTTCCTCTTAAGACCTATATCACAGGTAACAACATAGTCAGCTGCTCCACATATGCATGCTGAAAATATGCATTCATCACAATATCTTTCATTACATCTCATAACAGACATGTATTTTCTAGCCAGCTCCAGTGCTAGTGATGCAGCTACTCGAGTCTTCCTCTCTCTGGATCTTGAAAGTTTTTCAAGCTCTCTCAAAGTTAGTTCGGGTATAGCTGCTATATGTGTTCCAACAATGTTCTTGACCATGTCTAACACGCGTACTCTTTCTCTCATCATTAGGATAAGTATGCTGGTATCATATAATACTACAGGTATCTTACTCATATGCTATTTTGCCGCCTTTCAGGACTCCGTATCCAACTATTCTCCACCTGTTCTCTACCTGCTTTGTTATCACCATTTTCGCACCTTGTTCAGCACATACGGCTTTCCTCAACGTGATCACAGCCCTCTCCTTCTTAAGCTCCTTAACCATTCCTAGCACTGTTGCTGCTCCAACGTTGATCATGAGGACATCACCTCTCTTGAGCTGGTACTGTTTCTCCTGTCTTATGAGCTCGTACTCTAGCTCTACCTCTGTCCAGACTGGTGGTAACTGTCCTGGGAGACCTACAACGCTTCCTACGAGAGAGTCAGCTTTCGTTAATGCTGGGTCAAGTTTTGTTCCAATACCTACTAGTGCTCCTGGTCTTGCATAGTCTACGAACTCTGTGCCTATTGATACAGATGTTATCCAGGTTCTTAATGGTACAAGCTTTGCACCTAGCTTGAGTCCTGGTCTTATCTCTATTTCATCTCCAATCTTTAACTCTCCTCGAACTACTACTCCTCCTAAGACACCTCCAACAAGCTTCTCTGGTGGTGTACCAGGTTTATTAACATTAAAACTTCTCAGAACATGCATCATCGGTGGACCAGCCTCTACACGCTCCTTCTTAGGAAACTTCTCATGTATCAGCGTAGCAACAGCATCAATGTTCACCTTATGTAGAGCAGATACAGGAACTACTGGAGCATTCTCAGCCCAGGTTCCTGCAAGAAACTTCCTGATCTGTCTATAGTTCTCGATAGCCTTCTCCTTAGGTACAAGATCTATCTTGTTCTGTACAACTATCATCTCTCTAAGACCCATTATTGTTGCAGCTAGAAAATGCTCCTCAGTCTGTGGCTGTGGACAGGGCATTGATGCATCAACTATCATTAATGCTCCATCTACAAATCCAACTCCAGCGATCATCGTAGATAGTAGGACCTCATGACCAGGTACGTCAAGTATCGATATCTTTCTTATTAGCTTAGGCTCAGACCCGTCAGGACACTTTCCATCTTTAAGCAAGCCATCAGTTATGTATCTGAACTCTCCTGTTGGACATTCATATATTCCTATAGTGACATACCCAAGCTTTATGGTCATTGCCCTCTTTATCTCTTCACTATGCCTTGCAACCCATACTCCACTTAGAGCTTGTACGAGAGTCGTCTTACCATGATCTACGTGGCCTAGTGTTGTCAGTATTGTGTCTGGATATATGAAGTTTCCCATGCTCGTGTTAAGGAGACTGCACGAGTTAATAAGGGTTCTCTACCTTCTTTCAACCTCTATTCTTCTCTGAGAGCCCTCTCTAACTATCCTGATAAATGTCACTGGAATCTCGTTTAGAGAAGCCTCAGAGACGACCTGCTCAATGAACTCTCTACTCTGAGATGTAACTATGAGCTGGTTAACTAGTCCTTCTCTAACGAGACTTGTCACTAATTTAGCAAATGATGCTCTAATAGCCTCATCAACGTATGGGATAGGCTCGTCCATTATCATGAAGCTCACATTATGATTAGCTACGACATATACAGATAACATGAACGCTAATGCGAGAGTAAGTCTCTGACCATCGCTCATACGTGATATTGGTACTCTTCTTCCACCTCTAACACCATATAGTACATACTCGCTTACTATAGTTCCAAGTCTCTCCTTAATATTTAACTCTATGCTAGCACCACTCATATCATTGTAAGGATACATCAATCTAAAATACTGATCAACAAGTCCTCTGACTCTCTCTACCATGCGTTCTCTCAGCTCTGACTGAATCTTCTTTAATGCTCCTCTGATAGTGTTCAACATGTTTAATAGTCTCTCTAACTTGTATACTCTTTCTCTAAGTTCATCGATGGTCTCTGTGGGTAGTGAGGATAGGACTCTCTCTAATGTTGATATCTCTATGCTTAACATGTTTAACCTTTCTCGTACTTTATCAAGCATCTTGTTCAGATTATCAATATCATGTTCAAGTCTTCTCAGTGCTTCAAGATCTATTCCGGACTCTTTCAACTTCTTTTCAAGCTCCTTCTCCTCTCTTCTCAGTTCCTTCAACTTCTTGATCTTTCTCAGGATAGATATCTCTCTATCAATTCTATCTATCCTCTCCTTTATCTCATCTATGAGAGTCCTGATTATCTGAGCTCTCTTCTCAAGACTTCTCCTATTCTTATCAACAGTCTCAAGTTTTGATAAGACCTTACTATACATCTCTCTAAGAGTTTTCAAACGTGTATAGAGCTCCTCATATTCCTCTACTAGAGGCTTAATGGCTCTGATCTTCGATAACACGTTCTCAAGCTCTGTAATCTTTCTCCGAACCTCCTCTATCTCGGCACTGGTACGTTCACTACTCAGCTTTGATATTTTTTCCTCAATGCTTCTCATCACGTTCTCGTCTATGGGTCTTCCACAGATAGGGCATGTGGAGAGTCCTCTTCTAACTATCTCACGTAGCACGTGTTCAACATGTAGTTCGAACTCCTCCATGCTCTGGAGCCTCTCCTTCAATTTCTCTAGCTCTCTCTGAACTTGTTCGGGAGATCCATACTTAGATACGAGAGACTGATACTCTCTATAGATGTCCTCAAGCTCTCTTAACCTTCTCTCGAGACTTCTTATCTCTGTACTAAGCTTCTCTGCATCTATCTTAAGCTCCTCAGATAGATGAATAAGATTCTCAATCTCCTCATCAAACTTTGATAGATTATCCTCAAGTTTTTTAACAATCTCAAAGATCTTCATACTAGCCTCCTCAAGGTTCTGAGAAGTTATCGTTAGACGAGAAAGCTCTTCAGCTTCCTCAGTGAATAATAGTTCTTCAAGTTTGGATAATAGAATATTCTTTACAAGCTCTAGCTCCACTTTTATACTCGTCTCAGACACTTCAGGAGCATCCTTAAGCTCCTCTTCTAGAGATTCTCTCTCAGCTCTAACACGAAGATACTTAACATAAGTTGATTCAAGATCAGCAAAACGTTCAAGAAGCTGCCTCCTCTTCTCCAGGAGTTCTGAAAGCTTAGTAGATAGCTCCTGTTCTGTTCTTCTGAGCTCTTCAAGCTCTCTCTTATACTCCTCTAACGCCTTCTTAGCATTCTGAACAGAACCATACTTTGATACTATCTCAGGAAGCTCCTTGAACGCTGATAACTTTCTCTTCTCTTTTTCAAGTATCTCCTCTAGCTTTCTTATAGGTATAGACTTATGAAGCTGCTCTATCATTTCTATTCCAAACAACCTATCTATGACTAGCGATCTCTTGCTTGATGTACCATATACGAGTCCTTCTAATACTCTATGTGTGACAAGTACGAATCTTGCAAAGTCATCTTCGTCTAGCTTGAGAAGCTCTACAACATGTTGTAGAACATCTTTAGGAGATGATGCAATCTTCTTATCGTCAATCCATAATTCTGCTAATGCTTCTCTTGCAGAGTCTCCATGCTTCTTTAAGTAACGTAGAACTTTCATGCATCTACCTGTCTCAAGATCCTCTAGAGATAGCTGGACCTTGGCTTCACTAGATTCCTCGTTTACTAGATCTACCAGCTTAGCTATTCTCTCCTTTATCTCGAGCTGCTGACCATATAGTGCGTACTCTATTGCCTGTGCTATGCTTGATTTTCCTGCACCTACTTCACCATATATGGCAACTACTCCTCTACCTAGGTCAAGTACGTGTTTTCCCTTGTATCCTCGGAAGTTCTCTAGAATTAACTGTTTAATTATGAACTTACTCATCTTCTATGCTCTCGATACCGATCTCCCTCAACATATTATAAATCATCTCCTTAACTCTTCTCGCACCTCCCTCCTTGAAGCATCTATACAGCTTTACAGCTAGCTCGTAGGTCTCTTCATCCTTTATCTCTCTTCGAAGAAGCTCAAGTATGAGTTTATCTATCTCTGTGCTCACTCTCTCACCTTATTAGCAAGTATCTGAACCCATGGATTATCCCTTATGAAGTCAGGTACGGTAGACTGCTCTACGGCCTCTGTCTTCTCAACGCTTCTACCTTCTCTTCTATTATCTTCAATGTTCTCTGAGATCGATGACGTCAGGTTCTTAATTCTTTCAATCTCTATCTTCAGCCTATCAATGACGTTCCATATGTTCTCGATCTCCTCCCTAATCTTATTCAATGATTCAAGTGCTGACTTATCAGCTCTCGAATGGGACTGATCTCTCTGTACTAGATTCTTAATATTCTCTAACTCTCTCCTTATAGGTTCAAGCTCGCTGAGAACAATCTTTCTAACTATCTTCTCAAGCTCCGTCTCGATCCTGGAGATGTCGATGCTCTCTACCTTACGTACACTTATTGCTGGACTTGTCAGGATCTCCTTTACCTCACCTTCCTCTATATCGACTGATAGTACTCCTATTCCAAGCTTCTTCAGGAGCTTACCATCTAGTAAGTGAGCTATGTCTCTACTAACTACTATGTACATCTTGTTATAGTCGCTTCTTCTGCTAGCTAGGATCGTTATCTCTCTATTAAGCTCATCAATGTCTGGAATATCTTCAAACACTATTATTTTCAGGAGTATGGTGTTGTCTCCTTCTCTCAGTATGAGGCGATCACTCTCTATCTCTTCTATTATGAGGTTTCTCTCCTTTATCCAGGTCTTGATGATGTTTTTTACGCGGTCTAATGTGACTAATAGTGACATTACACGTATCTTATCATATGTTGAGGGTAGTAATATATGTTGCTATTCTACTTCCAGGTGTACCAGCCTTCCTTGTACTTGTCGTTCCATTTTACTGATGATGGTAGTGCATATCCATATATTATCGCTCCTCTCCATACACTGAACTGCGGATCCTTCACCATCCTAACATTCAATTTCTCCGCCATGTCAGGAACTTTCTCAGACATCATTATCTTTATCTTCTCAGTGCTTGTACAGGCTACATCTTCTAGTCCTGGAGGTACCTGCCAGTTGAATGCTCCTCCACTAAGAATTATCGAGCTCACTATCTTCTCCTGTATCTCTACGGGAGTCTTCTTCACACTATGTATTAGAGCTTCTGCTAGATCCATCTCACCGTAGAATACCATGTCTCCTACTACGACATCCTCTATCACTAGTCTACCTGTCTGTATGTAGCTTGTGAACTCCTCGTGCTTTGGGTTGAATATTATCTCTCCTATGAGGAATCTCATCCAAGCATGTTCGACAAGCTCTATCTCTACTAGAGGTCCTATCTTGACCTTTACTGCAAACCTCTTAGGATCTTCTCTAGCCTTTCTTATAGCTTCTTTGAGGTTTCTAGGTACTAGACCGATCTGTCTCTTAACTGTCTCTACTACATACTCGTCACGTGCTAGATCACCATATCCAGCATCTTTCAGTATCTCTCTAGTTATTGCGTTAGCTTCTGCTCCTCCCCTGTTGAGGGCGACTATTCCCTCTCTTATAGGGCCATAGCTTATGGGTACTACCTGTATGTTACCGTGACCAGCCTCTATGACTGAGCAGGTTACAGCTTTCTCAGCTATTGCTACTGCGAATGGCTGATCTATCACTGTTACTGCTGCTATAAGCTTGCCTTCGAACTCTTCATCAACCTCTTTATGTATCTCCATCATTCTTTCTCTCATGTAGTCTGGAGCTAGAGCACTGAGAGCTATCACTGTGTAGTATCCTCTAAAATCTGGCTGATTAGCTACCTCTGGATAGAACTGTGAGAATCCGAATCTTACGAGCTCCTTAACTATCTTCCAAGCATCCTCATCATCTCTTCTTATTATTCCATCCTTGAGTGGCTGTCTTAGATTTCTTGCTGCCTCTCTTATAGAGCTGAGGTACTTTGTTACGTCGTCTCCTACTACTACTCCTCTCTCTAGCACTGACTTAGGTATAAGCATTTTTATACTCTCAGGAAGGTCTCTCAATATTAGTCCTCTACTAGGTATCATTCTGGGCTTCTCGCCTAGCGTTATTGGACCATACTTGAAGTATCCTGTACCGAAGTCCTCTGCGTACGTGTACTTGAGCTTGTATCTTGACTCGTCTGCTAGCATGATTACTCTAGGACATATTTCACAGCTACATATTCTTTACTGAAGAG
>JAADCU010000013.1 GCA_013154355.1 Thermoproteota archaeon
TTTTAAAAAGAATACTGCACTAGATATCTAGGAGTAGATCCTGAATCCTGAAAGTGGAGCTCGAGAACATATATTTATAAGCTCTCTAGACTTATCTCCACTATGTCTACGCTGATAAAGCCTGTAGCTGTTAAACCTCACGAGAAGTTTGAAGGAGTATACTTCGTAGTTTTTGAAGATGGTACAGAGAGGCTAGCTACAAAGAACTTGACTCCAGGCAAGAGAGTATATGGTGAACCTCTCGTTCACTGGGAAGGTGAGGAGTATAGGATATGGAATCCATATAGGAGTAAGCTTGCTGCAGCAATCCTCAACGGTCTTCGCGAGATGCCTATCAGGAGGGGCACGAGAATACTATACCTGGGAGCAGCATCAGGAACAACTGTGAGCCATGTTAGCGATATTGTTGGTCTTGAAGGAATAATATACTCAGTAGAGTTCTCAGCAAGAGTATTTAGAGAGTTCATGGAGAAGATAATTGATCAAGGAAGAACAAACTGCATACCAATACTAGCAGACGCAAGATATCCAGAACAGTACGTATCTATAGTAAAGAAGGTAGATGTAGTATACATAGACGTAGCACAGCCATTCCAGGCAAAGATAGTAGCAGATAACGCAGACGTATTCTTAAGAAAACACGGCTACGTAATGCTAGTAATAAAAGCAATGAGCATAGACGTAACAAAAGCACCAGACGAAACATTCAAGAGAGAAGTAGACCACTTAAAGGAGAGAGGATTCGAGATAGTAGACATGGTACACCTAGAACCATACGACGTAGCACACGCAATGGTAGTAGCAAGAAAAACAGGGTAATTAACTACTGAGTAAGTATCTTATAAGATCATTACCAAAATCACAAATATCCTCATCAAGATCTCTATTAATCTCGATACTAGCCATAGAACATCTCTTAACTATTGGACATACAAGACCTGAATGAGCAACAACATTCCTACATATTCTATCCATCTTCTCTCTATTCCTATCCTTCTCATAATCTCTCCATAGATCGATCACATTTACCTGTTTCTTATCAGAACCACGTTTAGATGCTTCATATTCACAGAAATCTCTGTACCTAGAAGCATATGAACATTCTCTCTTAAAATTCTTAAGATTATTAATAGTTACTAAGTACAGAGCCTTATCTATAATACCTACATTACTCAACCTATCTAACAGCTCTTCAAGCTTATGAAATTCAATACTAAGACCTGGAACGCTTGATCCTCTGTACCCTAACTCTCTAAATATTCTAATAATAACTATGAACCTCAGAATCTCATAGAGTAATTGAAAGAGAGCCTCACGAGGACACCTTATCCTGTACTCAACAGTTTCATTCTTTACCACTCTTCTACCAGTAAGATGAGCAACATACACATCTTCAGGAATCTTAAGCTCATCTTCAAGCAACCTTTCAAGAAATTCTCTAAGCATATTCTCTATAAAATTATTTTTCTCAAATATCTTATACATGTAGTACCATCCTAAAGTAATAACACCATTACTAAAATATTCAACACAATTAACAATATAGTTTAAAACATCTACATCAAAATTCGAACATATTGTGCTAATACATCTTATAGCATGATTCACTTTACACAGATCTATAAAAAGCCTTGCTGATATTGGCATACTTATCATATGCATTTTCAATATCACATTTATCTTATCAGAATCACAAGTATCTCCACACTTAAACCCTGTTCGTGTAATACACGGTTCAGCTATATATATGTCAGCGTTAACTAACTTCTTTATTAAAGATATTGAATACATTGTTAAAGAAGGTAAAATATTCCAACCATGTGTAAGATCAAACACTATTTTAAAACCATCTAGAAAATATATAGAGGATAGGCATAAAATTACTGCAGGTACTGCATAAAGATCTCCTTGAAACTTTCTACCACCTATGTTACCTTCAACTTCTGTGAAAATAAATATGTAATCTCTTAGATCATTCTTCTCAAACTCAGATATTAGACATTTAATATCATTTCTATCAACGCTGTCAGGAAACACTACTATAACCTTAACATCGCTATCGTCCCTACATTTTAAATGCTTTGCAAGTGCTATAAATGATGCACACGTAGTATATTTATGTCCATCAATTTCGTATTTAACAACATTCCAGTCAGCTGGTCTTCCAGCAGTGGCAATTATAACGTATCTGCTCACAGTACCTTAATATTAAGCGTTACTGTATTTTTAAATACTTCCTACTTCTGCTCTAAGAAGAATAAGTATAATTATTGCTAATACATCAAGCAGAGCTGTAGCATAGAACGTCATCTTAGGATTGAAACTCCACAAAAGTGCTCCCAGGATAGGTCCTGGTATCGCTCCTATCTTCATAACTGAGGTTAATACTCCATAAACTGTTGACCTGATTTCACTCTTCGTTATCTTAGTTATCAAAGTTGGATAGCCAGCATAGTAAAATGTACTGGCAGAAGATGATATCGATATAAATATTATAGCATAGAATGGGTTAACAGAGTTTACAAATGCTATAACCATGGGTGCTGCAATGATGTGCATCATCATTATCCCGAGTAATGGACCAAACTTGTCAACGAACTTTCCAGCTACAGGTTGAACTACTGCTGAGAGTATATCCATTAAGCAGTAGCTTAAGCCTATCAACATTTTATTCATCTTCAATATTTTCTCCATGAATATTGGTATATAGATATTAGATATATTTGATATTAAACTCACTATTAGTACGTAAACTACTATTAGCGATATGCCCTTAAAACCGACGATCTCTCTAAGATGTTTTATAGACTGTAAAGGATTTCTAACCTGTATAGATGTTTCACGTCTCTTCAAGGTCTCTCTGTAGAATAGTCTCATAGTTAGTGATATTATACTCATAATTAGGAATATTATGAATGTTTTAGTATAACCTAGAACATTTATGAGAAACCCTCCTATGAGAGATCCTAAAGATGTAGATATCATAGAGAATGTTACAGCTAGAGAGAATGCTGTTCCTAGGAAATCTTTCAGTCCTGCATCTTCTATAGATTCTGCGAAGAACGATCTTGATGCAGAGTAGAAGAATGCTATGTCTATTGTCTCTAGAAATAGCACGCTTGTTAACGCTATAGGATTGTTCCATAGAAATGCAAGTATCCCAAATATTAGTACGGATATGAAGT
>JAADCU010000113.1 GCA_013154355.1 Thermoproteota archaeon
TGACTTTGGAGAAGCCTAAGCCTCTTATTGAGGTTGGTGGTAGGCCTATACTTGAGTGGCAGATTTTGTGGTTGAAGAGTTATGGTATTCGTGATATTGTTCTTGCTGTTGGTTATCTACGTTCTAAGATTTTTGAGGTTATTGGTGATGGTACTAAGCTTGGTGTGAGGGTGTATTATTCTGTTGAGGATGAGCCTCTTGGTACTGGTGGTGCTATTAAGCATGCTCAGCCTTTTCTTGAGGATTGTGAGAAGTTTATAGTTGTTAATGGTGATATACTTACTAATCTTCCTGTGAACGTGTTGTTAGAAGAGTTGAAGGGTGACTTAGTTGGCGTCATAGCGTTAACTCCCATGAGGAGTCCATACGGTATAGTTCACGTTGATGAGAATGGTTACATACTTGAGTTCAAGGAGAAGCCTAGTCTAGACTATCTTATTAACGCAGGAGTCTACGCATTCACTCCTGAAATATTTAAGTATCTTCCAGATAAGGGTGATATAGAGAGGACAACGTTTCCACAGCTTGCTAAGGAGAGGAAGCTTAAGGCTGTTATTATGAAGGACGTGTACTGGCGATCTATAGATTCTATAAAAGATGTTGAAGAGGCTAGTAGAGAAGTTGATCTAGTGTTTAAGAACCTTCTAACAATTTAACATCAATAATCTTAGCATTAGGATACTGTCCTGAACTATCTTTCTCATATTTCTTAACTACATCCCACATAGCTATAAGACCTGAAAGTACACCATGAGTTACAGGACCCCAAGAGTCCTCGACAGTCTTTACCTCTAATATCATTCTCAAGGTATCTCTACCAACAACATCAGCTCTAGACTTAGCATTTAACACATGAAAGACCTCTCCAATAATTTCTGAAAATCTCTTAACATTTTCTAAACATGATAACTCACCTATGACTAATGGATCACCTTTCTCAACTTCTTTCCTCAAGATCTTGTTTATAGTCTCCTCTCTAAGTTTTAGATATCCTACACAGGTATATGATCTCACTACTCTAGTTGTTAGAGTCTTCATGTTTAACGTTGTCTCTATTGATATTGTTATCGCACCATTTAAATCATCAATATCTTCCTTTAGATCTCTCTTAACTTTCTCAACAACATTCATCTCTTTCAGATAAGCCTTACCTTTTAGGAGGTGTATTATGTAGGATGTTACGCATGCTGTTCCGTATAGAGTATCCATCTCTATACCTGTCTTATAATAAGTCTCTCCACTACATGTAATCTCAATATTGTTATCAATATTTTGAAGATCTACTTCTATCCTCGTTATTGGTAGTGGATGTAGTAGTGGTATATGTAGCCAAGCTGTTCTGACACCTTTCTCAGCTATCTTAACTATATCGTTAAGATTCTTATATATCTCATCTATGCTTCTCCTATCTTCTACCTCTATTATTGCTCTTGCTACTGCTTTTCTATACACTATCTCTTTTCTATGTATATCAACAATCTTCAAGAGTGCTCGATTACTATTATAGTGAAATGTTTATTTAGCTTTCTAGATAGCTCATATATGTGGATATTGAAGAAAGAATCAAACTTGTACTACAGTACCCTACTGAGGAGATTCTCACAATTGATGAGCTTCGACATATGTTTGAGACTGGTCACAAGATAAGACATTATATTGGATTTGAGATCTCTGGATACGTACATGTTGGAACAGGTATAGCATGTATGAGTAAGATAGTTGACCTGCAGAGAGCTGGTGTTAAGACTAGCATTCTCCTAGCTGATCTACATTCCTGGCTTAATAATAAGCTTGGTGGTGACTTGGAGACAATAAGGAAAGTTGCTGTAACATATTTTAAGGAGACTCTTAAGAAATGTATAGAAGTACTTGGTGGAGATCCTGAGAGTACAGAATTCTACATGGCTAGTGAAGTATATGAGAAGAATCCAGACTACTGGTACCTACTGCTAGACTACTCTAGGTTAGCAACATTGTCAGAGGTTAGGCATAGTTTAACTATACTCGGCAGAAAAGCTGGATCATCAGTACCTATGGCATGGCTAATATACCCATTAATGCAGGTTGCAGACGTATTCATACTTGAAGCACATATAGCACATGGAGGAATAGATCAGAGAAAAGCCTATGTTCTAGCTAGAGATCTAGCAAACAAGTCAAAGATAAGAAAGTTGAAATTAGGAGAAGAGGAGGTCAAGCCTGTAGCACTCTTTCACAGACTATTACCAGCCTTAACACCACCTAAGAGTAGAGATGAGCTAAGTGAGCTAAAGATGAGCAAGTCCATACCTGAATCAGCAATATTCCTACATGAGGATCCTGAAACTATTAGAAAGAAAATACAGAAAGCATACTGTCCTCCAAGAGAGATAGAGAATAATCCCATAATCGAGCTAGCAAGACTATTCTCTTTTAGAGAAGAGAGAAAGACACCGCTAGTGATTGAGAGACCGCAAGAATATGGTGGAGGAAGAATAGAAATATGGACTTTCGAAGAATTATGCAACCTATATAAGGAAGGTAAGATACATCCACTAGATCTGAAGAACGCTATAGCAGAAGAGATCATTAGAAAACTAGAACCAATAACAAGATGGTTTAAAGAAGGACAAGGAGCAAAACTATTACAGGAACTACAAGAACTAATGAAAATAACAAGATAATGAACGCTCACTAGACAAAACGCACATGCTCCCTCACTCTCGATAACAGCTCTTCAAGCTTATCGAGCACTTGTTCTCTAGAAGCTCTATCCCTAAGATAATTCCAGTCAATAATATCTCTCTGACATATTATTAACATTATAGCTTTCTCACAATCTGAGATAGAATTCCAAAACTTACATGCAGCAAGACAAGTTATTAAGATCTCCTCTACTGGTTCAATATATATCCAGTACTCATTAACTCTCAACTTTATAGGAGCTTTAGGCTTCAAATACATTGTTGAAACTATGTCTATAGCTTTATCAGAAAATAATTCTAATTCCCATACTCTACTAACTCTTTTGCCAAACATACTTAAAATATTTTCAACAAATGTTTTATCACCTTCAACAATTATATAAACATCTCCTGTCCTATATGCACGATTAGTATATAACTCAACAGCAAAACCTCCTGTAATTATTATTCTACCTCTCCCATTCAATTCCATG
>JAADCU010000098.1 GCA_013154355.1 Thermoproteota archaeon
ATGGAACATTACTATGAAACTCACCAACAAGAATCCTCAACAAAAGCACAACATCACCAATATCCAACCTACCATTACGATTAAAATCACATTCTAGTTTTCCTGAAAATCTTACAAATGTTATTCGAACATTATAGCACTTTGAGTAAAATGGATTTTCTTGAAGAACTCTAAGTGAGATGTTTCCCAGTAGTACTAGGTAGGTGTTGGAGTTGAAGTTTATGATCGTGCTATTATATATCTTAGATAGACCTTTGCCTGGATTATAGATGTATACATCTATAAGGCATTTTCCTCTACAATGATAGTAGAATATGTATTTTCCTTTCTCTAGCTCTGGTTTAAGATAGATGAAGGCTCTTGTAAACACTTTAACAATGCTATTGTTATGTATTTTGAAGGGTTGAGGTCTGATGTTTGAGTTATAGAAGATGTAGCCCTTCTCCACATATGTTAAATATGTCTCAAACATGTATTTTAATACTTCAGGATTATCCTGAGGATATTTTGAAGAGTAAAGTAATCTCATTGTTCTTGGGTTTAGACCAAGTTTATAGAAAAGATATAGAACAACTGGAGAGAACGAGTATGAGTAGTCATACGCAATCCAGTAGCATTTTCTTGGGCTCATTCCTTCTTTAATACAGTTGTTGTATACCATCACAAGCATGCTCGATGGATCGTACCTGTACGTAGGCGTGTACTGTAGAGATTTAGCATTTATATGTTGGAACCATGTACGCCATATGTGGTAAGAGTTGAAGTCCTCTTTTCCCCATATGAAGTACGTTGCTGCATCTGCACCTCCCTCTAAGAGCCAGAGATAACGGAATTTTATGAGTGGATTTTCTGAGTAGAAGAAGCTGTTCTCGTAACGTGCCTGTATGGTATGAAACATCTCATGAGCAACGGTATGTTTTAACAATCCAATGTCTCTCGTATATGGATCCACGGTCATGTAGAACGTACAGTGAAGTGGAGGATACGTAATCGCCTCGCCACTTCCATAAGGCTGATGATAAACTATCACGATAAGCTTCTTGCCTACATAACAGGGTGGTGCGGGTTCGAGATCGTGATACTTGAGGTATCTCGTGTAGGCTATATTCACTAGGTTAAACAGAAATCTGAGACTGTAGATAGGTTTCTGTACGGCAAACAGTATAAAGTTTTTACCTACGATCACGTCACTTAAACTACGTACGACAATAATCCTGGCAAGATATTTAGAGAACCTGCTCCTAAAAGGAAGATATACTATCAGTCTAGCTAGGTAGAGACCTGGCTTCGATATGTTTGTAGTCATGCAGATAGTGTTGATACCATTATACAATGTTGTTGTCTTATTTATAGATACTATATATGACCAGTTTATCTCGTCTATTAGCTGTAGTTTAAGCTCTGCAATCGTACTGGAACCATTATTTATAATATAGAAACATACTCTGAAACTTTTATTACAGGTAGTTATGTATAATATTCTCTTAGATTTAATATGAATAATCTCACAATGTATAGAAAAGATAGACGAAGCGAGAGCAAATATGGTGAAGAGAATAAGTATCTTTATAAGTTCTTTCACGTTAATGAGAGAACCATAACGTTCCTTTAAGTATTACCAATAGCTAACTCGATCGTAAACGAGAGATGTAAAGCTAAAGTAAACATTCTTGAACTATATTATATAAGAAAGATACTATATTGTCTATTTTTTCTGTTAAGACACCAAGCAAGCTTAGTGAGGACAGATTTCTGGAAATTATCTTTTCTAGAAGATCTATAGAGCAGACCGCCTCGTGGATGAAGGTCCCATAGATTCTGTTCTTCTCGTCTACGTGACCATCATAGTGATGACACTTACTCTTATTTCTACAAAGCACTTCGAACATGGGATTTCTTACCTGTCTCTGTAATGCTCTATGAATCTCGAAACCCTCTACAATTTTTTCATTATCTAGTAAGGGCGATGTTGCGCATACTCTTGATACGATCTTCTTTTCAGAGTATGTGAATTCGATATCAATTAGTTCTAGTCCTCTAACATGTGTAGGTGTTCCCGTCTCTAGTCCTGTTGGATCACTTATCTTTTTTGAAAGTATCTGAAAACCAGCGCATATGCCTAGTATCGGTATCGATCCTACGATTCTTTTCAATTTTTTGTCAAGTCCCGTCTTTCTGAGGTGCTCTATAGCTTTGAATGTGTTTCTACAACCTGGCAAAATAACAAGGTCTGGCTCTCCAAGCTCAGCTGGTTTATATACAAATCTGATAGAGATATCTGGATGATGTGCAAGTAGTGCAAGTTCTCCAAAGTTGGATATATATGGGTAATATATGACTGCTATATCTATCCTTGCGTCCTGATTATATATTTTTGATAAACTTGCACTATCTTCTGGAAATATGTTCAACTTCTCGGTTAATGGTAGTACCGTAATTACAGGTTTTCCTGTTCTCTCTTCTATCCATCTTAGTGCTGGTTCGAGAATCTTTATATCTCCACAGAACCTGTTTATTATAAAGCCTATCACTTTTCTTCTAATTTTTTCAGGTAGTAGAACGTATGTGCCATAGAGTGAGGTGAAGGCTCCTCCCTCATATATGTCTGCTACCAGTATTATCTTTACATCATCAAATTTTCTTGGTATCTCTAAGTTCGCTATATCTACATTCTCTAGGTTTGGCTCGTATGCACATCCTGCTCCTTCCATTACTATAATATCGTAATTTCTTGATAATGTTTTGTAAGATATTTCTACTATGTCTCTCAGCTTTTCTATTATAGTGCTGTAATATTTTTCAGGTGTTGTGAAGAATCTTGGTCTTCCTAGGACAATTATCTCGCTCTTCCTATATCCATACGGTTTTATCAGCACTGGGTTTATGTGAGCTGTTGCTTCTACGTTACATAATTTTGCCTGTATGTACTGTATATATGCTATCTCTTCTCCATACCAGGTTGATGTGCTGTTTAGACTCATGTTCTGTGGTTTAAATGGTGTTACTTTGAGTCCATTCTTGTGAAATAGTCTACATAATAGTGCTGTTATGGTGGACTTTCCACAGTTGCTTGATGTTCCTAGTACTGCTATACAGGTCACGATTCTTCTCTCTGAGGTATATAGTAGTAGTATTCTCCTATTTC
>JAADCU010000047.1 GCA_013154355.1 Thermoproteota archaeon
TGCTTTAACTTCAGAATGATTTTACCCTTGGGATCTTGGTTCATGAAGTTAGCGGACTCTAAAGATTTGTTAAAGTTAGGAACGAATACTGAAAAATAATGATTAAAATGTTAAAGCTATTATTTGGCATAGACTACTATCAGAAACAAAGGTAAAGTTAAAGTCTGTGATTACATCGGATTACTTTAAGTTTCTAGCCAATACAAGGGGAAATGTAAGTTCTAGACCGTAGCAGACAAGGTCATTTCCACCAATAGCTAAAGTAAAATATCTAAAGCGGATTTAACCCAGACTAATACCATTATCTAATTAACCAAATAGGATATATTACAAATTCTCGCTATAAGCCACTTTATTTTCTAGAGCTATATAAAGACATTGCTTATAACAAGAACTCTGCGGAGAGGGGGGATATGAGGGGAATAGACGAGAAGATAAGCTCTATCTCTATCCTTGAAATAGCTATATTAGGGGATATTATTGATGGACTTGATAGGCCTGGACTCTCTGTTTGAGATAGGCCATATCAATCTTTGAGAGGGGACAAGTCTTAGCAACCTTAGGATCAATGTCCTGATGCCTAAAGACTTTGGTTTGATCTAATCCGTATTGATATAGGAGGGGTGCAATGAGACGATAGGCAAGAACATCATACATTCTAGCTACTGGTTTCTGGACATTATAATTGCCCATTATGCCAATATGAATAGCAGAATTGTAAATATTATTACCAGGTATGTTAAAGTAGGGTGATGTATAGAGGAAGGGTCTTTGGATAAAGACTTCATAGTCTTTACCTACTAATTCTACAATATAATGAAATACACAATCAGGTTCCATGTATAACATTACATTAGTTTCTCTAACAATTTGTTGCTGCATTTTAGGAGTATCTATCTTTACAATAGGGAAATCACAAGCACATATACAACTATGCAATACTAAAGCAAGAGGCTTATGAGGTCTAAATGGTTGTCTATAAAATCGCTTTGGATAGTACATGTCAGCTATCCCTATCTCCAGTAGGCTTCTTTACAATAGCAGGTAATATAGGAGTTATCTTTACTTGAGCAACTTGACTAGCACCATCATTAATTTCTACACTTTGACCATCTAGAGCAAGATCTCCTTGAAGAGCTCTAATGCTAAACATTTCAGTGCTAGTCAAATTTATAAGCCCTAATGACATAACTTGAATCTTCTGAGACATAAGATCATATTCAGATTTAGCCATCAACTGAATCTTATCAGCTTGAAGTGTAATATTTTTACTAGCTTCAAGAGTTATATTGCTATCACTATACATTTTCAAATCATCACTAGCCTTAATTTGAATCTTAGAATCAGCTTGGATGAATATATTTTCTGCTGATTGAATTATTATATCTGATTTTGTCTCAACATGAAGCTCGTTCTTCTCAGTATGGAGGCAAATATAATTTTCCTTATAATCAGAAATAAGAACCTTTTCTTTACCTTCTCTTTCGTCTATGAGGATTGTGGTTTGATTGTCTTTGATAGTATATACAGACTTAAGCTCATCATCCTCAAGACCTCTCTTCTTACCAGTTATCTCTACTCTGGCATCACTTTCATCATCAGATAGAATAATTACTCTACCATTTCTAGTCTTATACAGAACATATTTGGCTGTAGGATCACTACCTTGTCTATTCTCAGCAACTATTTCCATTTGCTTAAGTTGGATACCGCCAAAATAATATGCTCTACTAGGATTACCACCTTCAAAGAATACCCAAACCCAAGTACCAACTAATGGAATATAAGTACTGCCTTGATAATATGTTCCCTTATTATCAGGATCGATTCCTCCTAAGGGAACATTAGCGGGAAATGCCCATATACCTTCACTATCATCTAACAGAGTCATTAGTTCGGGAACATAGACTTTGACTCTACCGTAATATTCAGTATCATTATTATCAATTACCTTAGCTCTGTAGAAGCCAAGGTATTTGTCTTGTTTGCTCATTGGAATAATGAAATGACTTGTTTATAGAGGATGTTAGTTGCTGTGATATTGAATTTTGGAAGATATGATATGATACCGTTAGGAATTTGGCTAGCTAATACTGCTCCTAGCAATCTATGATATACTTCTACTAATGGTAGAGCTGCAATACTCATTAGCCTTAACATTGATGTAATAAACATTCCTATGTTAAAGCCTGGCATAAATTTACTTAGTGCCTTTATATATGATCTAATTGGATCATGACTTGTCACGTATATAAAGCTAACATCATAAATCTTTCTAAGAGTATCACTATGAGATAATAGGCCAAATCTCTTACCAAATACTTTAGTAATAATAGATTGGAATAATTGTGCAGTTGCTCCTGACATGATATTGATATGTTCAAACTTACATGGAGCTACTAATAACATTGCTGCTAAAATATCACGGAATGGAATATCATAGAGAGGTCTATGGAAATAACCAATATTGATAATATAGGCTTGATTAGGGATATTGTAATATGAGGCAAGTGGATACTTCTTAGTATCCCGTCCGAAATCAACAATGGCTACATTCTTGTAAATATACTTTAGTATTGCAGGGATAGGATGCTCTAGATGTGTAAGATATGATTTAACCCTAGTGCTCATACTAAGCTTATTATACGGGTATTTGTCCTCAATATTTGGTATCTGTAATACGTTAGGTGATCGTACAATTGATATTACATTATAATATCCAAGCATGTTATCTATCCACCTTAATCGTTGTCTCTATAGTACCATCAGGTTCCTGTAAACGCACTAACTCTACAATACTATCATAGCTTGGAACATATACTTTAGGGCCAATAAAATCTTCAAAGCATCTATAATTATTAACAAATAACAAGACATACCATAGTTGCTCTGTTCCGTATTGATCAAATGATAAAAGGTCAGGTCTAGTAATATATTTCTCTTCTAGTGTAATTTGAGTACTATTGTATAATAGCCAAAATAAAGAATCTTGTAATGTATAGAGCTGAGGTCCTTTTGATTTAACCTCTAACGTAGGTGACTTGATAAGATATGTATGTCTCTGAAAATCTTCATCTAATCTAGATCTGCTATTAAC
>JAADCU010000078.1 GCA_013154355.1 Thermoproteota archaeon
CTCTCTTATCTGATCATTTACCCTTCTAGGATCTAGCTTTAAAATTTCTGCATGCCTAGCATATCTGCAGACTATGTCTAAGAACCTTCCAGGCGTTAGAACTATGTCAGCTCCCTCAAGCTCACGGACCGCCCTGAATGTCAGGTACTCCTCGCTTCCTGGACCAAGGCCTACCACCGTGATAGGCACGTGCTACACTAGGTTCACTACGTAACTATTAAATGTTCCCTCATGAAGAGCATCTTAGCAGAGCTGAACGAGCTGGTGTACAGGCTGGGAGCATATGACAGGATGGCAGTCCTCATGACGCTAGGACTCGACAACTACATAAGAAGAACATACAGCAGAGAGATACCAAGATGTAGAAGACTACTCGACATAGGAACAGGAACAGGAAGAAACATACCACATGTCAAGAACAAGGCAGAGAGCATCATATGCATAGACCTATCATACACTGCTCTAAGAACATGTCTAGAAAAGTATAGATGTGACTCCAGGATAGATATTGTATGTGCATCTGCAGAGATGATTCCAATAAGGAACTCGACAATAGACGTAGTACTATCATCATACGTGCTTAGACATCTCGATCTGACAAGATTTGTAAAGGAGATCAGGAGAGTAACATGCAGAGGATCTAGAGTGATACTAGTGGACTTCTGGAAACCTAGAACAATTGGAAAACAATTACTTCTCCTAACTCACTTGAGCATCATAGTCACGCTTCTAAGCTTCCTAACATTTCCAAGCCTAGTAGTGGCCTACGTGGGCGTGTGGAAGAACATTCCCAAGCTTCACGATCCTCTCAATATTGCTCATATATTATCATATTTGGGAAGAGTTGAGATGATGTCGATAGTAGACATTATATACATCTGGAAAATCGAGATAGTGTAATGCTACTGAGAAACTGTCGTCTTGTAGTGACCTGGTCTGAAGATGGTAGTCCAAGAATTCTAGAGAACGTTGATATTAGGATAAGAGATAACAAGATAGAGGAGATAGGTAGAGACCTGAATAAAGAGACTGGAGAAGAAGAGATAGACTGTTCGAGAAGGATAGTTCTTCCAGGAATCGTTAACGCACATACACACTCCCCAATGGTCATGCTTAGGGGATACTGTGACGATCTTGAGCTTCACGAGTGGCTCTCGAGAGTGTGGGAGGTCGAGAGGCATCTAGATGAGAGATTGATAGAGCTTGGAAGCGAGCTAGCAATAATAGAGATGCTGTCAACAGGAACCACAGCATTTATAGACATGTACTTCTACCCTCACATAACAGCACAAGTAGCTAAGAAGTATGGCATCAGAGCATTTCTAAGCCCGCCTTTCATAGAGGTGCTCATAAGCTCTGATAAATGTTTAAAAGAACTTGAAGACTTCATAAGAACATATAGCGGAGACAGACTCGTCAAGCCTATAGTTAACGTCCACAGTATATATACATGTTCTATAGAATGCGTAAAGAGGGCTCATGAGATAGCTATAGAGAACAGACTCATAATGCATATCCATGTATCAGAGACCCGTAAAGAAGTATATGAATGTAAGAAGAAGTATGGAAAGTTTCCAGTAGAGCTACTCTACGACATAGGTGTCCTATCAGAGAACACACACCTAGTCCATCTAGGATGGGTCACAAGTAGAGAGATAGAACTCATAAGAGAGACAGGAGCATCAGTCACACACTGTCCCGTGTCTAACATGAAGCTTGCTACTGCAGGATTCTTCCCATTCTACGAGATGATGATGCAGGGCATCAGAGTAACTATAGGAACAGATGGAGCAGCAAGCAACAACTGTCTAGACATGTTTAGAGAGATGAAGACCGCAGTACTGTTACAGAGAAATAACTACTGGGATACTAGGATAAAGGCGTCACATGTTCTGAAGGCAGCAACATTAAACGGTTACAGGGTTCTAAGAATAGATGGTGGAGATATTGGTCCCGGAAAGATTGCTGATCTAGTGATGCTTGATCTAGATAGCATATATCTTCAACCGATAAGAGAGGATAACCTGATATCGAACATAGTCTACTCAGCCACAGGGAGAGATGTCTCCATGGTGATTATAGATGGAAGAGTAGTATATGACCGTGAGAGGGATCTAGAGAGATGGCGTGAGAGAGCTAGAGAGATAAGAGAGGAGCTTAATAGGTTTATAGAGAAGTTTGTTCAAGCTCATAGATGATGAGCTCTAAGTATCAGAAGCAGTGTGAGAACTATTAGAAGCAGTATGAAGCAGAGAAGAAGAATGAGGACATACCTCCTAGTATGTGGAGCGTCTCTACCTTTCTCAACCTTCACACTTACCCATCTCAGGAACCTCATAAGAGCTCAACCTCTACAAAACTCGTATCAGACTCATATAACCTCACCTTTACAAGAGATATCTTAAGTTGTTCGCCACTTATCAGACTAGTTATCTCTTTAGCAATATATAGAGCAAGCTCCTCAGCAGTGACCTCATCTACAGGGATACATAATATGGACGGGTCAACTCCCGGGATCTCTACCCTGCTTTCTCTACATATTCTCTCAGGAAGAAGAAGCTTATGATCAAGCTGGTCTATGACCCTTCGAGCAAGAAGTTTCAACTTCTTGAAATCGTAAACCCAGGGAAGAGGGTTCTCAGACGTGAAGCATAGCTCAACAACATAGTTATGACCATGAACCGTAGAGCATGCCTGTGCTCCAATATCCCTCGTTATGGTATGGGCGGCCGCAAATGACAGCTTAACACACGCTAATACGCGCATAACAGAAGAAGATATAGAAAAGTCTTAAAACATAACTCACACAGAGACGAGAAAGACTATCTAACAGATAATTAACATGCCAAGACGACGATCAACAGCTATGAGAGAAGGCCAAGTCTATTACAAGTATACTGATTTTCAGCTCTTCCCATCATCTTCACTTCTCTGTGTGGGACTTCCTCATCATCTTGAGTACCATTAGTGCACTATCTCCCTCACTATTATTATCTCTCCTCCAGCAGCCCTCACCTTCTCCTCAGCATTCCTCGTAACTGCTGGCGTCCTGATAATCATCGGATGTGTGACTCTTCCCTCTCCAAGAAGCTTATTATAGCCTAGCTTGAGAAGATCCACATAGTACTTTCCATCTCTATACTCTACTAATCCTCTCCTTGCAAGATCCTCAACAATCTTATCCAGCTCTCCAACATTTATCTCACGCCACTCTTTAACCAGCGGTGGAGGCTGTATGAATCCATGCTTTCCAAAGTAGTCTGGATCATATACAAGCACCCACGTCCACTTATGCTTATGCCTCCCAGACCTACCTCTACCTCCTGAACTCCCAGACTTCCTATGCTGACCAACCCTACCCCACGAATGAGTTCTCCAACCTCTCAGATACCTCGACTTCTTCTTAAATCTCCTAACCATACACAACACAACAAGAGAAACCCTCTATAAGCTTTCCCACATAGAAAAAGAAATAAAAACAACTCCAGAAAAAGACAAGACAGGGCCGGTAGTCTAGCCTGGAAGGATGCCCGCCTCGCGAGCGGGTGGTCCCGGGTTCAAATCCCGGCCGGTCCACCACACCAACCCTAGAAAAATCCGGAACTGCATACTATAAAAATCATTCAACAGCACTCCAGACACATCAACCAAGCTATCGCTCACACTACCTAAACAACTCTTACCATACAACTTCAAACACATAACACACAAAACCCTAAAGACAACCAAACAATAATATACCAAACTTCTCCTAATTATTCAATTTAGTAACAACAAGATATGTAAGATATGTCGAATCTTGAAACTGTTCTTTTGGTAGACTTGTCTTCTTAAGAAGACAATAAGTATTGTGGGAGGATAAGGTTTTATTGGGGTTTCTGGTACGTCTACGTGATGTCTCATGAAATTCCAAAATGGTTAGAGGAAGCTATTAGAAAGTGCAAAGAATTTATTTACAGGCTAGGTTTGTATTAAGTGGAGGAACTTTTATAACAATACTAGTAACATTGCTACTTTCTGCATGGAGAATTCCTCTATTCTTTTTATTAATAATTCTCTCAGTTGTCACGATATACCTCATATATACTGTACAGGAGCTATGTAATGCGAGAAACATTTTAAGGATCTTATACACGATATATCTTGATCCTCCCATGGATGATAGGATTCTCATTCTGGGTACATTTACTACGTTGGGAGTACTAATACTAGTCTTAATAATACTCTACCTATTACACTACATACCGTTAGTGTAAGCATATGTTTACTAGGGACGCAAAGATTTATGGTTTAATGATATTAACAGCAGTAATAACATGCATAATAGTGCTAATACTAGCATCAATATTTAAATGAAAAATGTCTGTTGAAGAGGCTAAGAAGTTTGGAATATTTATACTATTCTACATAGTGTTTTTATAACAATACTCATAGTTGGAAAACTCGTATTGCATATATGAGAATGAGGTTAAAATAATTGTTCTATAGGACATATATTGATCTGCATATGGATGATAGGTACCTCATTATTGGTGCTATAATCGCTGCAATACTAGCAATATTAGCAATAATAATATCACACATATAGAATAGAAAACTTGTTCCCACTTTTTAAAACTACTATCCCCTACGTAGTTATTCCAGTAACACTACTATTCCACGCTATACCTGGCATATTGCTATTATTCGCAATAATGTGCTTAGTACTCGGCGTTAGAGAAAGAAAATGATACAACACGAGCATAATCTTTAACTCTATTATAGTTCCATATCATTAAAGATTCCGCTTAATATCAACAACCACGCACTCTCTCCCAAACTACACCCCACAGCCACATATAAACGGCATCCACAGAACGTCACTATCCATAACAATCTAGGTAATCTCTCACCATAATACTTTTTGTGGTAATATTTGTTCCTTGTGTAGATCTCGTGTGTCAGGAGGGTTGAAAAATCAGATTTTACTTATGGTAAAGCATAAAGCTTACGTAAGAAACTATCTACCCAACAACAGGAAATAAAAAACCCCAATAAAAACCTACAGAAGAATCTAGAAAAGAATTGAAAGGCAGGAAAGGGTTCTAATCTTCCTGTAATGTATCTGGTATTTAAGAAGAATCTAGAAAAGAATTGAAAGTACAGATCTGTCAGCTTCTCTTGAACTAAAGCATCAGCTACCGCTTGAAGAATCTAGAAAAGAATTGAAAGAGGAATAGGTCTGTCTTTACGTGGACGTAGGTTTTGACTGAAGAATCTAGAAAAGAATTGAAAGAGAAAGAATAGGTGCCAATGATGTATTCTATCGAACTTTCCAAGAAGAATCTAGAAAAGAATTGAAAGTTCTGTAATACATCTAGGAACTCAGGTACATAGTTGTAATATTCTGAAGAATCTAGAAAAGAATTGAAAGGTATCCTTGTTATCACGTTAAACAGCAGGTCAAGCGCTTGAAGAATCTAGAAAAGAATTGAAAGTAATTTATTGAAAAGGTCATTATCTGCTAGAACTGTCTGCAGGAAGAATCTAGAAAAGAATTGAAAGTATCCATAATGAATTGAAGAAACCGGATCCGCACCGGGGAAGAAGAATCTAGAAAAGAATTGAAAGATTATTTTTGTTGCCCTGTCATTATAGGGCCACCATGAACGAAGAATCTAGAAAAGAATTGAAAGACCTTGTAGTAACGTGATGTTAACCTCGTAATAACATGATGTTAAAGAAGAATCTAGAAAAGAATTGAAAGTAAGAACACTTGGCTATACAGACTCAAGAATCTCGGTAAGTGAAGAATCTAGAAAAGAATTGAAAGGTTCATAGACCAATAGACTCTGAAAACGTTGGAAAACTAAGAAGAATCTAGAAAAGAATTGAAAGTTATAGGGCCACCATGAACCATATTCGTTTCTAGCCATTGAAGAATCTAGAAAAGAATTGAAAGCTGTAACCATCTTGTCCTGGTGCTACTGTTTTCATATCCATCTGTGAAGAATCTAGAAAAGAATTGAAAGTCTTTAGAACCTTGCTTAGTCTTTCTAGTACCATTCTTCCTAAGAAGAATCTAGAAAAGAATTGAAAGAGGAAAAATAGTAAACGTTCACCACGTATTAGAACAATTGTTGAAGAATCTAGAAAAGAATTGAAAGACTATGATTTTTGCGTTTGTTTGTTTTGCTAGTGTTATTAAGAAGAATCTAGAAAAGAATTGAAAGATACAGGACAAGTCACCCAGCACCTATAGACGGATCAGACGTTCCTGGAAGAATCTAGAAAAGAATTGAAAGATACACCAAACAGTACAGCTAGCTTCGAAGCTAGGACAGAAGAATCTAGAAAAGAATTGAAAGACCAATATTCCATGTATGTACAGGTCTGTAATATCCTACGAAGAATCTAGAAAAGAATTGAAAGAAGAACATCTACATAATAGCTATACTTGCTACGATAAGTATGAAGAATCTAGAAAAGAATTGAAAGTCTTCCTTCTCTTTAGGAAGCTCAACAGCATCTTCATTAAATTGAAGAATCTAGAAAAGAATTGAAAGGGAGATCCTAGGTTGTTCTCAACAATAAATCCTTATGCTGAAGTTCCTAGAAGAATCTAGAAAAGAATTGAAAGAGAATAACCTAACAAAAATGTTCTAGCTATTTTTTTAGAATGAAGAATCTAGAAAAGAATTGAAAGTTAATTCAGTCTTAATGTACTGTGGAACATCTTCAAGATAGAAGAATCTAGAAAAGAATTGAAAGTGTGTTTCGTGTTTTCTTGTTGACTTGTTTCGGTTTTTTGAAGAATCTAGAAAAGAATTGAAAGTTTCACAATTTTTGTACTGACATGGCTATTAACTTGACTGCAAGAAGAATCTGAAAAAGAATTGAAAGGATAATGAAGTTGTTTGGTGCCGGTTTGTGAAAATCTAGAAAGAAGAATTGAAGGTTTGGTTGTTATTTTTGTGTTTCTGTTTTTATGTGTATTTCTATTGTTGTGTTTTCTTTTATTTTTGTATATTTTGTGAGGTGTTTTATTATTTTGTTGCTTTTTTCTTCTATTTCTATGTAGTTTGGTGTTTCTAGTTGTGTGTTGTTTTTATATATTTTAAGTATGTATAGTTGGTATTTTGAGTCGTATGTTAGTCTTATTTTTCTGTTTCTGTAGGAGAATTGTAGTTCTGTTTTGTATTGTGTTTTTCCGGTTTCTATATATTCTATTAGTGGAATGAGGTTTTTTATTAGGGTTTTTGCTCTTTCTGTTTCTGCGTTGAATTCTGCGTCTTCTACTTTTACTGTTGCGTGTAGGTTCTCTGTGTTTTCTGTTATTTTTTCTATTATTTTTCTTAGGTCCTGCATTGCGTCTATTATTTCTCTCAGTGTTTCTGATGGTTCTTCTCTTAGTGTTATTTTCTTTACTATGTCTATGATGTATCTCTTCTTTGTGTTCTCGTTTGTCTGCATTTTTCTGTCTGTATCTATGTTGTTCCTGTTTTTATGGCGTGTTCTGGGTTCTGTCTGTTTCTTATGGTTCTTTAATGATGGATATTGCTAACCTTGGGGGGAAGGGTTCTTATTTAGGTGAGTTAGTAGTTCTCTAGTGCAGTCGACAGTTAATGAGGCTAAGAGGTTAATGTTTAAGACATATGTGAGACATGTTGAGAAGGGGTTAAGCCCACCCACGTTTGTCCTGGTAGGTCCTCCAGGTGTTGGAAAGTCTGAGGCTATTATGGAGCTTGGTGAGGAGCTTGCTGCAACTCTTGGGAGGAAGTTCGTAGTGTATGAGGATAGGTACTTTAATGATATAGTGAGAGATCCCTCTAAGTACTTTGTTCTTGTAGACCTAAGATTGTCATGTCACGAGCCTAGTGACTTGACAGGTATCCCACGTGAGGTGTCTGGATCTGACATCATAATGTTCAAGCCCGTGACCTGGGCTCTAGTTCTCTCACGAACGGCGGGCATACTGTTCCTTGATGAGCTCACGAATGTGTCGCGTGAGGATCTTCTGGCCGTTGCTTACAGGGTCCTGCTTGACAGGTATCTAGGCTATGTCAAGCTTAGCAGAGAGGTTCTCGTTGTTGCTGCTGGCAACCGTCCTGAAGACGCTCCAATAGCTCATCAGCTTCCTGCTCCACTGGTCAATCGTTGTATAATGATGTATATTCAAGCTCCAAAGCTAGAAGAGTGGGTAGCATATATGCGCTCCAGGTACAGGGACAACTGGTGTTTCAGAGTGTACACGTTCCTGCGCTCCAGACCTGACCTCTTCTACCAGCCTCCTGGAGAGATAGAGACTCTCGAGAACTTTCCAACACCCCGCTCATGGACGAGACTTGCACTAACTCTAGGAAAGGACTTCAAGAGCGTCTTCACGCCTGAGGAGGTCTATAAGATATGTGTTGGTACTGTAGGTGGTAGGATAGGTCCAGTAGTAGCTAAGTATCTTCTCCTGGATGTGCCAACACTAGAGGAGCTCCTTCAGAATCCTAAGAGATGGAAGACGCTTGACCTAGACGTCAAGCTCAACTTTGTTAGTGATCTCGCATCGTATATAGTAGACAACTTCAACATGCTTGTCAGCAGAGACGGCACGCTAGATCCCAGAGTATCTAAGCTGTTATCTGTGATCTTGGATGATAGTGAGGAGATAGGTCTCACGTTTCTACAGCTCATACCTGAGAACATGAGGCCTAAGATACTTACAGTGTTTGCAGTATCAGTGCCTGAGGTTGGTGCTCTGATAAGTAGGTTAGAGTCTAAGAGGAGAGAAATAGAAAGAATGGCATAGAGAGAACATGAGGAACACAGATAGCGAGGCAAGAAAGCTACTAGAGGATTTCGAGAACATTAGAGAAGCAACAATAATAGCATTCCCATACCTATCACCTATCCTACGTAGAGTTAAACCAGTATTCATAAGCGCTCCAGGATTCACAGCAGGAGTCACAGAACAGAAAGACAAGGTGTATATCGGAGTAGAATGGTGGAGAAAACTCACAGCAGGCGAGAAGATGTTCACTCTACTTCACGAGATACTACACCTAGCACTCCAACACGGCATACGTAGCATGCGCCTCAGCTCTCCGGAACTATATAACATTGCTGCTGACGCCGTAATAAACGAGTTCATAATAGCAGCAGTAAAATCAGCTAGAACGAGAGGAGTAGCATATGCAAGCAAGATATCGGCACCATTCAGCATAATAACACATCAAGTACTTGTAGAGAAGTTCGGACTACAGATACCTTATGAGGAGTTTATCAAGAGAAGCGCTGACGAGATATACTACATGCTGCTGAGAAACATACCTCGAAAACAGTTCTCTCTCCCTAAAGATGTTATTCCAGACGTCTCTCAGCCTATTCCAAACAATGCTAGAGTAGTCGCCGACGGATCTTCACGAACATCCTCAGATATGGATAAGAAGGGATCTAAAAAGGGAGGTAAACAAGACGAGAAGAAAGAGGGCAAAGGTAGCGAAGAAGGAAAGGGAGTGGGAGAGGCACTGAGAAGGGGCTTTAAAGGTCTCGGAAGGATCTTTAAGCCATCACGTAAGAGGGAAGAAAAAGAGAAGGAAGGGACTGGCGAGACATCTTTAGGAGAGGAGGGGAAGAAAGAAGGTGATGAGGAGAAGATACTAGTTGTGAAGAGAGGTGGTAAGGAAGTGAAGGTATGTGAGAGATCTGAGAAGGGAGAAGAGATCATGATAGATGAGTCTGAGGCAGAGAACACTATCTTAGAGATCGAGGAAGATCTCTCAACGTTGTTTGAAAGCATCAGATGCTTCGAGTCCCTCTACAAGACTGCTGGAACAGAGACAGCACATTTTCAAGCTCTCATAGAGACGCTAAACAAGAGCAAGATAAACTGGAAGACTATTCTGCGTGCAAGTCTAGATATAGCATCTAAGGGACAGGTAGTATCGACCTGGAGACGACCAAGCCGTAGAGTAGACTGTTATCCTGGTTATATACGTTTTAACGAGAGAAGCCTAGAAGTGTACTGTCTCGTAGATGTATCAGGAAGTGTGGTCAGGGAACCAAACCTGCTAAGAGACTTCTTTAGTGAAGTTGTAGAGATAGCTAGGATACGTAGAGGAACGGTATGGTTAATACCGTGGGATACCGAGGTCAAAGGTGTGTACAAGATAAGTAGCGTTCCTGAAGCTATGGATGCTGTTAGACAGGCTGCAAAAGATGTTGGTGGTGGAACAATTATTGATCCAGCCCTCAATTATGTGCTCGAGAACTTGAGAAAGACACCAAACGCTAAGAGAAACACTGCTGTAGTCCTACTAAGTGATGGATGTTGGGCATGTAGGGATCAATCGCTCTTTGATGAGATAGTGGCAAGAGTGAAGAGGGCAGTCTTCATATATACAATATCTCCACACCCTGAGCTTAACGGATGGATAAGGATACAGTACCAGCCCTAGTCTACTATGAATATGTGCCTACCCTGGTTAGCTGGTCTCGAGATATTCTCAAGAATCTTAACTAGAGATAACTTCTTCAACCTCTTAAGAGATCTCTTACTATAACGGATAAGTAACAGAGCTGGAGTCGGTCTCTCTGCAGTTATTGCTGGCTCTATAATGAGGTCATCCCCGGTCTGGAACCTGGTCTTATACACTGCTGGCTCTACAATCTCCTTAACCACGTTCAGGACTTCAGTAGACCCACTTATCTGTATACAGTCCTTATCGGGGAAGTAGATGAGAACGTTCCCATGCTTCTTTCCAGTCACTATCATAATAGGATTCCACTTGTCTGGATCTCCTCCAAGAAGATCTGTCGAGTATGCGAGAATCTTTCCGAAGAGCGATCCTCCAAACAGTGTACCTAGCATTCTCACGAGGTCAGCCCAGCTACTTATCCTGTGATCAGGAGGTAGCACGAGTAGTGGTAGAAGATTGCTATCATCGTATCTTAATGTGCAGTATCCTTCATACTTATCTGATGCTCTCTGGCAACATATCTCTAGACTTAGCATATCTCTCCTAAACGTGATAGTGTATGAGCACCTACTACCTGAACGTCTTGCCAGGCTCAGTCCTATCCTGTACTTCTTAAACTTCGGAAGAATAAGCTCCAGAAATATACGTAAATCACTTCTAACATACGCTTCTCTATATAGCTCCTCAAGCCTAAAACGTAGATTACTCACCAGCCTTTTCTCCGAGAGAAGGAGTATGCTTCTAGGTTTATCTAACCTGTACTCACGTATCACGAGAGGAGATGCATCTACTGCAAGGTTCGTGGTTCCAACATCCTTCAATTTATAGTACCTTGAAGATACGCTGAGCGGGACATGCAGATTCATCCTGTTCAACCTGACTCGCACGTAAGGTATGGCTTTTCTCTCTTCAAGTGCATCTTC
Source organism: Thermoproteota archaeon (assembly GCA_013154355.1). Taxonomy (GTDB): domain Archaea; phylum Thermoproteota; class Thermoprotei; order Thermoproteales; family Thermocladiaceae; genus JAADER01. The sequence continues at coordinate 11,372 of JAADCU010000078.1, forward strand.
TATAAACTCCATATATAGATCAATTTTCTCGATGTTGTACGATCTCATCTTCAGCTTCTTCTCCATCTTCTTCGAGATAAGCTCCTCAACACTAGATATAATAGAAAAAGCGTGAGGTAACGGTAGCTCAAGAACATGCGTTGCAAGATTATATATCAACGGTATCTCCCCTCTCTCTAGCAGAGACGCACACTCTCTAGACAAGTCAACAAGACTGAGGCTTGAAGGCACGTTGCTCATGAGAACTATGTAGGGAATCACGAACCTCCCGCTCCATACAGTGAAGAGATATATAGGTACATAACCTCTCGTCTCTAGAGCATAATCAACAATTTCATGAGGAACATCTCTTAGCCGAGGCCTCAGATAGTTCAGAACAAGCTCCTCATCAGCCTCCTCGGGAGAGAACACCTTAACATCAATACTACACACATCTGATGTCGAAGTATGTGATGAGGAATCTTCAAAGCTCTGTAGAGTCATCCTCAATATGCTCCTCAAGGTAAGGTAAAAACATTTTGCTCCAGCAACATTAATAGACTACTATACACTAAAAGAATATAGAGATACTGCAGAAGAGCACCTCACAATCCGATCCTTCTTAGACGAACATATATAAGCAACACCGCCCCAATAAGCGCGGAGATCGCTCCAAGAAGAATAAAGAGCACACGTGGCATAATGATCGTTCCAAGCACACCTGCAACAACTATTGCAACAGGATGTACTGACTGAACTACTGAGTTCATTATACCGAGAACTCTACCTATGATCTCCTTCTCAGCTATGCTCCACACGATGCTTGCAAGAGATATACTGACAACTGAGACAGCTATCCCTAACGCAAACGCAAGAGGAAGAGCACAGACTATCGAGTTTGAAAGTCCAAGCCCTACTCTAGGTAGTGATGACAATAGAATTGCTAGACTCAGTGAGAGTCCAGCTCTGCCTCCTATGTTAATTTTTGAGAAGATTATAGCTCCTATAAGTGCTCCAAGCTCTATTAATGCAAGGTAGATACCATACATTGTCTCATCTCCTCCTAACATGATCACATATTTGAGACCTACTATTATAAATGGAGACTCCAGGAATAGCAATATGGATGCTATAATCATGATTGCTACAAGGATCCTGTGAGCACGTACATAGCTGAGACCTTGCTTCAGATCGCTAAGATAATCCCTAACAGTTAACGATGATCCTCCACTCTGCACCTCGCTTACTCTTGATGCTGCTAGAACGATAAGCGACACCACGTATGGTGCTGCGAGAACTATAAATATGAGATCGTGTAAATATGCTGTGAGAAACCCTCCAACAATGAAACCAACTAGAGTCCCTATTCTCACAGAAACCTGAACCAGCGATACTGCCCTACTAACCTGCTCCTTAGGTACGATTGATCGTATCGATGCGTTGTTGGACAGTACATATAGCTGTGCGAAAAATGCGTATGCTAGGAGAAGCGGTAGCGTCTCCAGTATGAGACCGTTCTTGAACAAGATCCATATTGGTAATAATAGTATGATCATCAGTATTAGTGATAGAGACATTAGTCGTGTCTTTGAGTATCTGTCTACTATCACTCCTATGAATAATCTCGATAATGCTAATGGTATCATTATTGCTGCAAATGTTGCTCCAGCAATTATTAGAGAGCTGGATAGTGAGAACGCTAGCCAAAGTATTGAGAATTGAAATATTCCATGAGAAATCTCGAAGAGCACACGTGAGACCCATAGACACCGAAAGCTCATAAAGACGAAACACGATTTGCACTATTAATTTTTTTGGAGTACTAACGCTTATATATCTCAGATGTTGACTAAACCGTCGAGACTTAGTAGAAAGCTGGAAGTTTTTTACTTATGTTAAGCGTTACTGTTCTGTCTTCTCCTCTATCTGAGCTATCGGTTGTTCAGGTCTCTCCTCTTGCTCTTCCTCGCTCTCTTCTAATCTTGTCTTTATTATTCTTACGAACTCTGTTATCGATTCTCTTAGCTGTCTTACTTCTCTTATTAGTTCTTCTAGCTGAGGTATATCGATAGTTATTCTGACTTCTCTCAGTACTGCATGTTTGTTATCTGTTGTCTGAGCTGTGTGCTGGTTGTCTTCTCTCTGTTTAGATTTTTTCAATTCCATTAGAAGCTCCGTGAGATCCTTCTTCTTGCGTGGCATAAACATCAGGATGATCTTTCCGCAGACGTCGATATATACTAAACGGTTAAAATATTGTCCCTATCCTATAGATATATGAGAAACATCGTAGTAATATACGACGACGCATTTCTGAAGCATACTCCCCCAAAATATCACTGTGAGAGTCCTGCCAGAGTGAGAGCTATAGCGGACTGCCTGAGAGCGTTTCTACCTAACGAGCTGTTCGTCAAGCCTCGACCTGCAGCTCCAGAGGACCTCTACATGATTCACGACAAGAGGTACGTTGACCTCATGATGAAGCTCTTTGAGGAAGGAGGACTATCATACATCGACGGTGACACATATATATCTCCTGGAACCAGAGATGCAGCACTAGCAGCAGCAGGAGCAGCAATGACCGGGATAGACATGATTATGAGCGGCGAGACCAGGTGCTTCTACGCTCCTGTGAGACCTCCAGGTCATCATGCAGGTATTGCAGGCAGAGCCCTATCTGCTCCTACACAGGGATTCTGCATATTTAACAACATTGCACTAGGCGCTGAGTACGCTACTCGCAGAGGAGCTAAGAGAGTTGCAATAGTTGACATAGATGCTCATCATGGTAATGGAACCCAGGAGATATTCTATCACACTAGCAAGGTACTCTACATAAG
>JAADCU010000053.1 GCA_013154355.1 Thermoproteota archaeon
TAAAGGTGCTAGAATAGTTACTCAACATCCATGCTATGGAAAGAACCTCATAGCTGAGATAGAGACCTACAGATCCTGCCCACGCTATGTAACTGGAGGATGCAGCTTCTGTACAACAGTGAGGAGAGGACCACCAATCATGAGAGATTCAGAACAGATAGTTAAAGAGATCGAAGCACTCTACAGAGCTGGTGTACGAAATTTCAGAATAGGTAGACAAGCAGACATATTAACATACATGAGTAAGGACATCGGAAAGCTAGAGTTCCCAAGACCATGTCCTGAGAAATTAGAAAGACTATTCCACGGTATCAGAACTGTCGCTCGAGACCTCGAAGTTCTCCATATAGACAACGTCAATCCAGGAACGGTCTATCACTGGCCTAGAGAGAGCGTAGAGTGCTTGAAAGTGATAATGATGTATCATACTCCTGGAGATGTTGCAGCAATGGGAATTGAGACAGCCGATCCAAGAGTAGTAAAGATCAATAATCTCAAAGTATATCCCGATGAAGCTTACGAGGCGGTGAAAACAGTAAGCAAACTTGGAGACCGAAGAGGATGGAATGGCATGCCTCACATACTTCCAGGAATAAACTTTGTTCTCGGATTACCGGGAGAGACTAAGGAGACCTATGATCTTAATAGAGAATTCTTAAGAAAATTATTAGAAAATAATATTAAGGTTCGTAGAGTCAATATAAGACTTGTAGCAGTATTTCCAGGGACACCACTCTGGACTCAGAGAGATATAGTATATAGAAACATGAGAAGACATAGGAAATATATAGAGTCTTTCCGATACTGGGTTAGACATGTATTTGATATAGAGAATCTTAGAAGAATACTTCCAAGGGGGTCGATACTTAAGAAGTTGTTTACAGAGATTCATGATAGAGAAGGAACCTATTGTAGACAGGTAGGTTCATACCCACTGATAGTATATGTTCCAGAGAGGCTTGAGCTCGAGAGATGGATAGATATTATAGTAGTAGATCATTTACCAAGATCAGTCATCGGTGTACAGTATCCAGTAGATATCAATAAGGTAAGCATCAAGATCCTTAGAAAGATTCCTGGAATAGATGAGGAAAAGGTTAGGATAATATTAAGGAGAAGACCTATAAAAAGTATTGAGGAACTTAGGAAACTGGTTGGGGAGTCTGCAAAATATTTTAAGGTAGGTGATGAGTACACACCCTTGGCGATAGATGAGCGAAGTGGCCAAGTCTGATCAGAACCCCCAACCCTCCTCATCCTCTCGGACTGATGTCCTTCATCATTTGTCCAACTCTATAGCTATGTTCAAAAGTTTGAGCAGGTAGTAGAGTAGCTCACTCTTTGATAATCTTCTCTTAATCTTTAAAGTATGCTGCTGACCTGATCCCCATTTTCTCCATGTTGCTTCTAGAGCTCCAAGCTCTTCTAATACCCTTATTATTCTTATCAATTCTACTGTTGCTCTACCTCTTAACTTCTCTCTACTTCTAATATGATCAAACCACTGACCCTCACTTATAGATGACAATATTCTCATAAATCTTCTACATCTCTCAACTATTTCAGGTCTCTGATCCACTTTCAATCTTACCTTTCTTAGATATATATCAAATGTCGAGGACTCCGCTTCAAATACGTTTTCTATTCCTAGAAAATCTATGACATTACCTATGATGTTCAATATCTCCTTATCAGGATTCTCTAGAACATATACTACACAGCTCTCTCCATCTCTAGTACCTGATACTATATGTCCTACACGTGTCTTAAAGGATACTATGTTCTCATATCCTCTCTGAACTAGCTTCCTAACAACTCTATCAATTATCTTATCATTATTCTGCATAGCTCATCATTGATCTTAAAATATCCTCCATGGTCTCAACTATGAGCTCAGGAGTATATCCTGACTTAGATCTCTTCAACTTCTTCACTACTTCTCCAGAGCTTATATGTACTGTACGTGTAGATATTCTTATCGTAACCTTCTTCATCAGGTCAACATATGGTTCATACCTAAGTCTCTTCTTCTTAAAATTATACTTAAACTCTCCAAGAAAAGTATAGTATCTTGACTGAGTCATGTCTGATACAATATTTATCAATGATATGAAAGCTTTCAGAAGTATTACATATTTTTCAATGTTCTCGATACATCTAGTAACTCCCTGTCGTACAAGAGCTACATAGTATGTGCCAGATATTTCCTGTATAGTGAACAGGTACCTATTGTATACTATGCTGAGAGATCGAACACCATGATCTCTAGTGATCGCTATGAGACCCTTAGCAACTATGGGGGATGACATTTTTAGACTAGGTTACCTCATCTCTAGAGGTGTCTGGTCTGCTGGACACTTTCCAAAGGTCTTCTTATAACAGGTTGGACAGTAGAGAGCTCCACATTTTGGGCATCTATAATACTCGTCAAATCTGTAGATCCTCTTTCCACATCTCCAGCATCGTCCTATCATTAGAGTCTTCGGAACGTACATGTTGTCTGCATATAGGTTAAGTAGGTCTTTTAAATATGTTCTCTCATGAAGATAGACCTGATAATAACTGTAGAGCGTTACGATATAGCATCAGCTTTCTACCCCGCGTCATTAACAACTCCTGTACAGAACATAATCTATGGAGGACTTAGATTATTCGAACATCCAATATTAGATATATACTACAACGATAAGTATGTACCAGATGTTTTAAACATAGTTAGAGAACATCTAGCTATAGATTGGAGAACAATATATAAATCATACATAACTGAGAACATGATCAATGATAAAATTAATATAATATACATAAGTGATAAAGCTGTTAGAGAATTCGAGAAGATAATCTATAAATATGATACAGTACTAATAACAGAAGCAAACAGTGTTAAGTTAAGTCTAGATAGGGTGTTAAGTACTAAGAACATAAGTACAGATGTCAGAAACTTGACTAACCTAATATTTAAGTACTATTCAAACTCCATTGAGAAAGTATCATCTATTCCAGAGATTATTGAGAAGAATATTACTAAAATTAGAGAAATATGTGAAAAGATTAATACTAAAGACTATAGAGTTATTATAGATTCTGAAGTAGGATCCCATGTAGAGATACCTAAGAACTGTGTATTATTTAAATGTAGAGTACCTGACTTTACTAGAATAAGGGAAGGATGTGTAATATATAATGGAGCAGTTATTGGGTGTGAGATTAAGAATAGTATTGTAGATTCCTTCACTCATTCTGAACATTATGGCTATATTGGTGATTCTTATCTAGGAAGATTTGTTAATATTGGTGCTGGAACATTCTTTTCAAATCTTAAAAATACTAAAGGACCTGTAAGATACTTAGGTAAGCATACTAGATTAAGCAAGCTTGGTCCAGTACTGGGCGATCATGTTAAGACTAGGATAGGATCTTTAATATATTCTGGCAAGTGCATAGGATCATATAGTCACATATATGGTATAGTAGATAGAGATGTTCCTCCATTAGTCATATATGAGAATGATAGAAAAAATGTTCTAGATCTAGATAAGCTTAAGTTAATCTTAGACAGATGGTGTAGGAAATATATAGGTGACGAAGGTGTTGAATTAGAATTAAGGATTCTTGAACAATCATATAGGTTTCTGTTGACTTTACTTGAAGAACCTCTTTCTAATGTATTCTTTTTCTGCGTTGAATAATACTTCAACTATGTTATCGACTTCTTCTATATCTTTAATTTTTTCTAAAATATTTTCAAGATCTTCTATAGGTATTTTTGTACAGAATACTAATATTGTCTTCTTACCATACTTTCTTAATAGTTCTCTAGTCTTCTCAAGGATCTGTCTAATGATCTGTATTTCCTGTCTTCTAGAACCTTTTCGTAGATCTTCTATTATTCTTACAATCTTATCTTCACTCATCTTCAATATTCCTATATTCGTTGATCCACACTTCTCGCATTTCAGATCTTCTATCAATGCTTCTCTCACAGTTCTTACTCTATAGTTGAGACAGTCTAGACATATTAGTGCTACTGTCTCGTTCATGAGTCTTGAACGAAATGTAAGCTTGAGCATCATTCTCTGGCTCTCTGGTCCAGTTAGCTCGAACTTTCCACTTATTCTCTCCAGTATCTCTCTCGTTAGAGGAGCAGGTTCTTGACCATGTACGATCTCTATCTCTATGATCCCACTACGTAGTTTATCTAAGAACTTGATTACTGCCTCTATATCAACATCTTTGCTCATGTATTCTTTAGCTGCCTCTTCTATCACTGGAGTACCCTTGAACGCCTCTATGAGAGAGGATATCGATATACTACTTGGATCAGCATCTTTGGGGATAGCGTTAAATCTTCTTGCAACATGTATAAATCTTCTCTTGAATGCTCCTGACTTAATCATTGTCTTAGCTATGAGCTCCTCAAGACTTTCTTTAGATAGCTGAGATAGCTCTATGAGAGCATTACGTATCTCTTCTGGTCTTAGAGGAGGGTCAGATTCTATAGCTATAGCATATGGATCAGCATACTCTCTCAGAGATGTGCTAGTTTTCGAGGATATGTATTCTGACAATATTTTTGATAATGTCTTGTTTCCTAACGTTCCCAACATTACATGTATGATGTTTATTCCTCCTATGTTCTCTATGACTACTCTTCTATCAGTTGGTAATGGTTTTCCAGATCTTACATGTTCAACTATCTTTCTAACTATCTTCTCTATAGTATCTCTACTTATGTTCAATCTTTCATAGAGTATCTCTATGATATCATCAGTATTCTCATACTCTTTCAATAGTTTCTCTATAGTTCCTATTAATAATGCTACCTCCTGTGCTATGTCGTAAGGTACAGGTATCTCTTCTCCTATCCATGCAGGTATTGCTCCTATAGGATCTCTAGCTTCTTCAACTATTATCTTATCTCTCATTACTAGGTCTATGATCCATACTTTTCCTCTAAACACGAACTTAAGACCAGGCTGAGCATACTCTGCTACGAACGCTTCATCAAGTACTCCGATAATCTCTCCAGTGTTCTTGTTAATTACGTAGTACTGCTTCTCTTCAGGAATCATTGATAGGTTGTTCGTGAAATATCTATATAGTTCGATTCTAGATCTTCTTCTTATAGGCTTCTCGACTGTTCTAGTCTCCTCTCTATAGTATATTAATGGTGGGTTTAGATCTTCGCTCATGTACTTAACTACTTTAAGTAGTTCATCTACTGCTAGATCTCTATAAGGGTACGTGCTTCTGAATAGGTCGTAGAGTTCTTCTATTTTCCATCGATTCTGTGATAATACGCATGCAACAATCTGATTACACATGACGTCATATGGTTTTTCAGGTATCTTTACAGGTTCGAGATATCCTCTTCTAGCCTTCTCTACTATGACTATTGACTCTAGAGCATCATATATGTCGTGTACTATTATTACTCCTTTAGGAACCTTATCTAATCTATGACCGCTTCTTCCTACTCTCTGTACTAGTCTTGTAACTTGGTGAGGACTTGTGTACTGTATAACTATGTTTATGTGTCCTATATCGATTCCGAGCTCTAGGCTTGATGTCGCTATGACTGCTTTCAATTTTCCCTCTCTGAGAAGTCTCTCTATACCTTCTCTCACAGTCTTCGACAATGATCCATGGTGTACAGATATTGGATAGTCAGGTCCTAGCCATGCATGAAATCTTGCTGCAAGATTCTCAGCCATTGATCGAGTGTTGACAAATATTATAGCTGGACCTTCCTTCTCAATTATGTCTCTTATGACTCTCAGCTTACATGCAACGTCTGGCGTAGCATAGATCTTCTCAGCTATCTTAACATCCTCCTCTCCTGGAGATGGATAGATGACATCGAGAACCATCTCTCTTATATGGGAAAACTGTACTATACTATACGGCTCGCCTACCCTGACAAGGAACTTGGCAACTGTTTCAGGATCACCAACAGTTGCTGAGAGGCCTATGACCTGTATACTACGTCCAACAAGTCTACGAAGTCTCTCTAACGTGACTACTAGCTGTACACCACGTTTATCCTCTACTAGCTCATGTATCTCGTCTACTATTACTACTCTCAGCTTCTTTAGATGTTCTCTCAATCTTCTTCCCATGAGAACTGCTTGAAGAGTCTCAGGAGTAGTTATGAGTATATGTGGTGGGTCTCTGCTCTGTCTTACCCTATCTCTAACATCTGTGTCTCCATGTCGAACGTCTATCTTCAAGTCAAGGTTGATGCACCACCATCTTAATCGTTCGAGAAGATCCCTATTTAATGCTCTGAGAGGAGATATGTAGAGCACATATATTCCTGAAGATAGTTCACCTCTCTCTTTCAGCTCTAGTAGTTTGGCTAGTGCTGGAAGAAATGCGGCCTCTGTCTTTCCGCTTCCTGTAGGGGCTACTATGAGGACGTTACAGCCTTTCAAGACCTCTGGTATCGCTTTCTCCTGTACTGGTGTAAGTCTTGCAAAGCCTCTAGCCTCTAGCAAGCTCACTATCCTGTCTGGAAGCAGCTTGCTCATCTCCTCGCTTCCATATGCTCTCATTACGCAACGGCGGTTAGATAATGTTTAAAGATCCTAAAATACCTAACGTAACTGCTATTAAGCCTTAAGATCTAGATAAAAAGTGATGAGTAATGAAAAAACTAGATGCATAGTATGCGGATCCACGAGAATATATGCAATAATCGACGGAAAACCATACTGTTTTAAATGTGGATCAAAACTAGTGAGATTACACATAGTGAAGTTCCTAAGTAATCTCAAGAGAGAAAAATTAATACCTTCAAACATAGAGATACCTGAACCATAATGGACAGAGTAGAAATGATTAGAATAGCCCTAGCGCTCATCATTATAGCTACAGCAACAATAACAACAATCAACGTACATTCTATGACGATCGTAAAACCTCTAGACAAGATACTGAACATGCTTACGATAGCTACAGCAAAAAACTGTACTATAGTAAGCATATCAAACACCTTGCCTACAAAACTCATAGTTAAGCTATCATGTACGTCACCTATGGAGAACACGTTCTTGAAAGATAATAACTGTACATATGTTGAGGGAACAAGATACGAGTATAAGTGTGTCTGGGATTTTGAGCCAGCATATACTGTGAAGGCTAGCACTACCTTATACAAGAACTATCCTATATATGTAGTAGAGACACATATAAGGACTCTAGGTACAATAACGTCTCATCCAGCAATATCAGCAACATCAATAATATCATGTTCAGAGAGTTCTCCTAGGTGTTCAATAATGGTTTATGGTCTGACAAACGTGAAGAACGTGATAGTGATAACTTCGAATAAGGTGAAGTTCCTGTTCTGTGAAGGTCTTGACTTATTTAAGAAGTATGACTTAGGAACATATACGGTATATGTGTTTCATGTTAGTTCCAGTACTAAGCTCATGTATAGTTCTAGAGGAATATTCTTCAGCTCATGTGCGGTACTTACAGAAGATGAGTTGACTCGTGAGATGTTTATCAGTAATCTTAGTCTAGGTGTTGCTGCTGGTATAGCTGCGGGTCTTGCAGCTTTTCTGATAGCTAGCTACATCATCTTAAGACGCCACTAAGTATCAGATCTGCAAGAGTTCTAAATGCTTTAGCTCTATGAGATATCTTACATTTTTCTTCTATACTCATCTCCGCAAATGTGATATCATAGCCAGAGGGAACGAATATTGGATCGTAGCCGAATCCTCCTTTTCCCCTCTTAGATTCGGCTATCCTTCCTCTACATGAGCCTTGTACCAGCTCTACCTTTCCAGATGGTGTCAAGATTCCGAGTGCTGCTCTAAATGTTGCTGATCTATTCTCAATTCCGTTCATTAATTTCAGTACTCCATCGAGTCCAAGAGTCCTGTACACGTACTCTGAGTATGGCCCTGGAAATCCTCCTAATGCGTCTATGTAGAGTCCATCATCTTCGAGAACGATATATGTATCTCTTCTAGGCTTTATTATTCTAGATATCTCGAACATTGCTTGTCTAGCTATGTCTGCTATGTCATCTGCCTGTACTTCCACCTTCTTTAATGTTGGATCCATCTCTACAGTGAACATGGAGTCGTAGACTGATAATATTATCTCAACTTCTCTCTTCTTGTTAACGTTCCCTGTTACTAGGACTATCTTGAACTGGGTCATCCTCGTACTCTACCTCACCTGCCCATCTTAACGTGCTCGATTATTCTCTCAAGAATGTCGATCTCAGATGGTATACCTATGAACTCTAGTCTTCCCTTAAATCCTTCTAGACCCATTATTATTGCAGGAACCATCGTTATACCATACTCCTCAGCTAGCTCAGGATCGAGAGATGCATCATATACTATGGATATTATCTTTCCTTCTCCCTCTATTGCGAAGCTGTTTGCTAGAGATGCAGCATATGGACAGTATGGACATGCTTGAGTTACTAGAGTCACTATGTAGAGCCTCCTCTGTAGTTGTCTCACTATGTTCTTCAACTCTTCTCGAGTTCTAGGACTCAGATTTGTTTTTCTAGTAGATGCTAGAAGTATGGAGTCCAGAAATGTTCTTATCTCCTCGCCTATAGGTGCACCAAGATACATTATCTCACAGTTCTCACCAATACATACTACTGGAACCTTCACACGTGATGTTATTGTTGGCTCTAGTAATTTCACGATGTCTGGATTCTCGCTCAGTATCTTCTCCTCGAATACTATCTTGCTATCTGGAGATAATTTAGCAATCTCAGAGACTACTTGTCTAGCTATCTCACACCAGTTTATTTCTGTCCATTCACAGAACTTGTCCTTGTAGAGAACTATCTTGACGGGGTTAACCATGGAGGATAATATTTCTCGTATTGCTTCTCTCGTCCTCTCGTCTATCTCTATACTGTAGCTCATTCTTTCCTAGTACCGTATAGTATAAATGTCTTATGAGCTTTTTCTTCTACTACTTCTAGATCTGGTGGTCTGTTTTTTCTCGACATATTTTGAACATATTTCACCTATCTTGCTACCTAGCTCACACTTCTTCAACTTGTCCTCAAGAAGCTTGACTAAGGTATCTAGTATTGTCTTATCCATGCCTTCCTCAGTAGCTATCATGACCTTCACTAGGCTCGGTCTTGAGTCTAGTTTTATAATGTTGAATTCTTCTCCACAGCATTGTCTTATAATGTTTCTAAGTTCTTCAAGAACTTTCTCAACATTTACATCCTTCTTATCGATCTTCGGCTCAACTATTGCTAGTACATGCTTGAGCGACTCGTCAGTACATATCTTAAGCTCTATCGAAGAGTCCACTGATACAGTGCTAGTGCACTTAATGCTCACATAGAACAGTGTCTTCAAGACATTAAAATATTGTCTCAAGATTAACCTGCCTGAGAACTCTCTGAGCTCGTAGATCCACTCTGTAAGCTCTCTATGAGCTTCTTCCACTGTTTCTCTATGAAGTTAGGTAGGTCAGATGAGTCTATAGGACCGACTATGACTTTCCAACCTGTTGCTTCTTCTATGCTTCCTGCAAGCTTAGCTGCTTTTCCAGGAATGACGAGGAACCTGTGCTTCACCTTACTTTCTATTCCCGTCTCCTTTATGAGCTCAGCTATCTTCTCAGGTCTGAACTTGTCAGCTGCGACAGAGACGTCTACAGCATAGCCCTCGGTATCTATCACTAGCAGATAGGCATCTACCTTTCCTTTCTCAAGATCAGACGTGACTATGCTATATGTTAGAGCATAGTTACAGGTTACGAGTACTGGAGAAAGCTCATTAGGCTTACCTATCTCTTTTAGACCTGGCTGTATTGTTGTTGGTCTTCTTGGATCACTATAGTAGTTCTCTCTCAAAACTGTTACGGGCAGGTATGTGACAGCCTCGGGACTATACATTATTAGTAGACTAGCATATCTTATTATGAGGACAGAGGCTAGACAAGCCTCAAGTACGAGCTTCATGTTATACTCAAGATCACTCATCCATATCGGTACAGTAGACGTTACTATGGGGTATCCAACGAGCTCGCAGTCCTCATTACATGCAAGCCATCTGAAGGTCGTGGCAGTCTTCACAGCATATCCTAGACAGCTTGGCATTGCTCCTGGATCAATACATATGTCCTCTATTCCACGCTTACGTATAGCATTAGCTAGAGATATAAGGTACCTAGGATCACCTTCATGAAGAACAGTTATAGGACACTCAAACTTCTTAGCATAGTCTGAGATCACGTGCCAGTTCTCTCTTGTTGCTGCATAGATCAGAGGTCTCTCCTCCTTGAGAAGATCACCAAGCTTCTCGTAAACTTTAGGATGTAATGATACTACTATTAGAGGCTTGTTTATTCTTGATCTAACATACTCAAACACTTTAACGAATCTCTCAGGATCTCCTGAAGAGTATTTTACTGCTACTGCGTCTAATGTGAGAACCTTGTCAAGATACTCGAACCTGAACTTCTTAACTAGGTCTAGTCTAGCATCTATGCTCTCTTGCTTCATTGTATCTTCTATTGTTACAGCTATCACTGTTTTTCTCATAAATGTGAGCTCATGTCTATGCATGACGTATTCTCCGCCAATCTTTACGCTCTTCTCTCCTCTTCCTATAGTTACCTCTCTTATAGCAGGCTTGAGGAGTTTTTTCAATTCTTCGTAGTTCTTCCTGTACTTTGGATTCTCTACAAGAGGCTTACACTTCTCTATACTTGTCTGAAGATTAAGTAGCTTTATTGCAAATGCCATACAGCTCTCTTCTCCACAGGCCTTACAGTTAGTCTTAGGAAGAAGTCTATAGATCTGTATTGGTGTAAGCTTAGTTATTCGCGGCATCTCTCAGACCTCGACTGTTATTGGCTTAGTAAGCCAGCTCCTGTACTCATCAACGTTCTCTTTTGATGGAGCTATACAGCTCAGTCTCTCACAGACGTCCTTTACGACCTTGACTGTCAGTGGGTGAAGTGAGAGTATGAGATCTATACCTATCATTACTAGAGATAGAGCAGTTATTATCTCCCATAGAGGACCTCTTATCTCTCTTGGACCCCAGAATGGGTCCATCTTCATCCAGGCTTCACGAGCGCCCCATGCGTTAGATGCTGCACCTATAGCTGGGTACTGGAGCTCTGTGTCTCCTGTAAATGCTGCTAATCTAGCTCTCTCCATTGCTGAGAAAGCGTACTCCCACCCGTATCCTATACCAGCAGCGTATAGATCTATCGCAATATCGTTCGGCGTTAACCATGTTAATAGCTTTCTCGTCAGCTGTCTAGCCTGGTCAATGTTCATTGTTACTGATGCAACAACAGCGTGGCCACCCTTCTTTATTACAGGTATGACATCTTCAAGCTTCATATCTAACGTGACTGGGCTCAGTAGAAGTCTCTCACCTGCAAATCTCTCAGAGATCTCCTTGAATAGCTCACTATCCTTCTTAGGATTACCTGATCCACCTATGAAGAGTGGTACCTTGACAGCCTGTAGAACCTCTTCTACTACTTTGACAGCCTCTTTAGGTGGAGTATCCTTGATCTTTGGATCAGTACTAATCAAGTGTAGACTAATCATATCAGCTCCAAACTTCTCAACACATCTACGAGCCCACTCAGGAGGATTATCTAGAACGTCTTCACCAACAGTCATCTTGACTGCTCTAGGTAGTGGAATCTTCATGTCGAAGACGTCCATCGTTATCACAGGTTTATGAAACTCGTGAGGTCCAGCATAGAGTTGAGGAGCCTTCTGACCACCTAGAATATATACTACCTCTCTAGTACCTCCCTCCTCTCTTGTAGCACCAACCTTCACAGTATTTATCTTTCCTTTCCACGACACCTTAGGCTGAGGAAGCTCGACAAGCTCTATCTCTGGAGCTGGTGGTAGTCCTACAGGTACTAGCTCGACCTCTATCTTAGGAAGCTCTTTACGACCTTCCTCTACTACTGGCTTCACCTCTATACTTACGGCCTCCGGCTTGGCCTCAGGTTTAGCCTCTACTTTCTTCTTCTCCTCGACCTTTGGCTGTGGTCTGACCAGTCTTACAGGTCTTATAACTATCTCCAGCTTGTCGATATCTATCTCAACATCTCTAAGCTCTATCTCTCTAACATTTGACAAGTCCTCTCCAGTTATGAAGCTGAGAAGAGAGTACAGGTTAAGAAATGTTAATGGATTAACTTTTACTTTCTTCTCTACCACGAGCTATCACCTTCTCTCTACAGTATCTCCCTTCTTTATTATTACCTTGCTTATCTTCACTCTAACATTCTGCAACGTTATTGAAATTGGAAATGGAAGAACAGGAAGACCATACTTAGCAGCCTCCTCTGGACTCACAGTCATGAATGGTACTGCTACTGGAGCAGCCTCCGGCTTAGCTTCCGGCTTAGCCTCGACTGGTCTAGGAGCAGGTGGAGGAGCCTCAGGTTTAGCCTCAGCTGGCTTAGGTGGAGGCGGTGGAGGAGCAGCTTCTGGCTTAGCTTCAACAGCAGGCTTGACCTCAGCCTTCACTTCAACCTTGGCCTCAGCAGCTGGCTTAGCTTCAGCTACCTGTGCTGCTGCTTCTGCTGGAGCTGCTGCAACCTCTATTCCTGCCTCAGCCCATAGCTTAGTTATTGGATGACCAACCTTGACTAGGTACTCTTTTAACTGATCAACGGTCTGCACCTCTTTCTCTGTCGGGATCTTCTCGATTATCTCCTTAGGAATCCACTCTCTAGCTCTCTCCTTAGTGAAGGAGTCCATCCATACTACTCTATTCCATCCACCCTCCTTCTGGAGGAACTTTCTACTTCTCAGATATAGGAGTCCTATACCTACGAATCCGCTTACCTGTTTTCCTCCACTTATCATGTTTGCTATCTGTATGAAGTTTAGTCCTATCGGAGTGTTACCAGTATATTTTCTGCTTACTATTCCAAATCCGTCAACTTCAGGTATGTAGAAGACTATTGCCTCAAAGCATCCACATGATGTATGAGGATTCTCAAACACGCTATGAAGTTTCACGGATGTAACTGTTCCCTGAGACTTCACCTTAACTACCTCGTTAACTCCCTCGTACTCTCCACCGATGGGATCTATACAGTTACCCTTCTCTATGGGGAATATAGGTCCCTTAGGATCTAACATAGCTGCTACTTTCGCATCTATCCACGTTATTGCTCCACAGTTTGCTGGTCTCTCAGGAGTTATTACACATACATGCGTAGGGGCAAACGACTGACATAGGACACATCCATAGAACACGTCAACATCCTCCTCTCTTATACCCATGACTCTCTCGTCTCTAGCTCTATAGATCTTTACTGCTTCTGCATGAGCTTTCTCTACTTCCTGTGGATCTGTTATGAAGGTTACCTGTATCTTCTCTATTATTGGAAAGTCAGCCTTGTATAGTCTCATGATCACCTTACCAATATGTTCAAATCTTAGACCAGCCTTGACAGCCTTCTTACTTACCCTTATCCATATATCATCACGGCTTCCTGTATGCATTATTCCCTGTATCCAGTTCATGTAGTAGTGTAGCTTTCTCTCAAAGACTCCCTCAGCTTCTGGTCTAAGCTCTTTTCCAGCTGCTTCAATAATTATTCCAAGAGGCTGATGAGCAGCACCTTCTGGAAACTCGTTGAGGTCAGGACCTATGAGAACTATCTTACCATCCTCAACGTTCTCCTCCGGAACTACTCGAAATAGTTCGAACTTGTGCTGGACTTTAACTCCTCCGAACTCTACGTACATGTCCTGCTTCCTTATTCTCTCTCCTTCGTAGGACATGCTTACGTCTACTGGAATATCGTCAAACTTGGTCTGTCTCTGTACTGTAAGCTCGTCCTTGAATACTCTTACTTGAGGCATTAACAGTCGTGATTAACTGTGTGTAGACTAGTAAAAGATTTTCTGCAATTGTTAATTATAGA
>JAADCU010000038.1 GCA_013154355.1 Thermoproteota archaeon
CTTCTAACGATAATGATAGA
Source organism: Thermoproteota archaeon (assembly GCA_013154355.1). Classification (GTDB taxonomy): domain Archaea; phylum Thermoproteota; class Thermoprotei; order Thermoproteales; family Thermocladiaceae; genus JAADER01. Next base: position 21 of record JAADCU010000038.1, read on the forward strand.
AAATCTTCAAGACTCATACCAAGCTTCTCACACTCAAGTATCTTCTCCCTCTTGACACCTCTAGCAAAATCCTTCTGCTTGAACTTTCTGAGCAGAGTATCCAGCTTAACCTCACTCAGCCTCTTGTTAGGCATTACTAGCGCTGCAGCAACTATGAGACCTGACACTGCATCAGCAGCTCTGAGAGCTATAGCAAGCTTAGAATCATCTTTAACACCTGTAAGCTCATTATGCGCCTGTATAGCCCTTATAGCATGCTCAGGTAGCTTACCTCTTAAAATCTCGGCAGCTGCTAGACCATGCTTCTCAGGCTGGCTCTGAGTTAGCTCATAATCTATGTCATGTAGTAGACCAACAAGCTTCCATAGTTCCCTATCCTCACCTAATCTCTCAGCAAGCTTCTCCATTATTGCAGCTACTGCCAGCATATGTTTGATCAGCTTATCATTCTTCACATGTCTTCTAACTAGGTCAAGAGCTTCCTCGAAGGTCAACGACACAGCGTAAAGTAAATATTTTACCTAATATTTACGTATTCTGACCGGCAACAGGGGCGTTAGCCCCTGAATGAGCTGGTCGGTCAGGTCCCCCTTGTCAATACTTACATAATTATGCAAACCTTTTTAATATTCAGACCACATATTTACGAGGGCTGTGCCCTCTATAAGACCAAAGAGGAGTCTCAACGTTCTAGATATTACCGCAATAGTTCGAGAATTAAGGAACATTATTGTTGGGAGATTTATAGATAAGGTGTATAGAGAAGAGAACGGTCTAATACTGAGGATCAGAGGTGAAGTAGAGAAGTACTATCTCATATTCACCAAGCACAGAGCAGGATTAACAAAATACGTGGTGGAATCTGAAGATAAGAAGAGAGACCCTGTTCTAAAGAACCTAGTTGAGAGATGTAGAGTAGAGGACATATATATGCCGAGGATAGATAGAATAATACATCTGAAGCTAAGTAACAACATGGAACTCATATTCGAGCTAATAGAGCCTATGAACATAGTTCTGAAAGATAGTGAAGGAAAGGTGAGATGGTGTCTACATAGGTACGAGGGTAAGGATAGAAAGATACAGATAGGTCTCACCTATGTTCCGCCTCCAAGAAACTTTCTAGATCTCATGAACTGTAGTATTGAGGCATATCTATCAGAGGTGGAGAGAGGAGGTTCAGATAAGGTTAGAGCTATCTCTAGAGCACTTGGAGTACCTGTAGATCTTGTGAGAGAGGTCTGTAAGAGGCTTAACATTGCTGAAGATAGTATCACTAGGGAGGACTATGTTAAGATTCTTAATGGTGTGAGAGAGCTCTTCAGAGAGGTTACTGAGGGGAGACTTGAGCCTAGAATCTATGTTGATAAGAGTACTAACATGTTCGTAAATGTGACACCTATAAGATTTCTAATATATGAGGAACATTTTCAACCAATACCGTATAATAGCTTTAATGAGGCTGTAGACGAGTACTTTAGAAGACTGGAACTTCAGGAGCAGGAACGTTCTCAAGTATCTAGGCTCGAGGCTGAGCTGAAGAAGCTTGAGAAGAGCATAGTGGAAGCCGAGAGTCTAGTATCTCATTATCTAGAGAAGTCTGAAGAGCTTAAGAGAAAGGCTAAGCTTGTCTTAGAGAACAAGCATATTGTTGAGGAGTTGTTACTAAGATTGAGGGAACTTTGGCAAAAATGTAGGGAGAAGTTTCTAGAAGAAGCTAAGAGGATAGAGCTAGATGGTGTACGAGTCGTAAACTTCATACCACAGGAGAAGGCTATAATACTAGATCTCTACGGTGAGACTGTTAAGATACCGATCACAGGAAGTCTAAGGGATGTTATAGAGGAGATGTTTGATAAAGCTAAAGAACTTAAGAGAAAGGCTGAGAGTGCTAGAAAAGCATTAGAGGAACTTTATAGGAAAAAGGAGAGTCTTGAGAAAGATATTGAGAAGATCTCTAGAGAATTTAAGGAAAGTATTGTAGAGATTGTCTATGGAGTTTTTGAATGGTTTGAAAAATTTAGATGGTTCATAACTACAGGAGACAAGCTAGTTATAGCTGGTAAAGATGCTTCACAGAACGAGTCCATAGTTAGAAGATACTTACGTAAGAACGATCTCTTTCTTCATGCAGACATACCTGGAGGTGCTGTAGTAGTATTAAGAACTAGTGGATCAGAGATCACTGAAGAAGATGTTTATCAAGCTGCTAAGTATGCTGCTGCTCACTCAAGAGCGTGGACCATAGGTGCATCTTCGATAGACGTGTTCTGCGTATATGGTGAGCAGGTTAGTAAGGAGGCTCCTGCTGGTGAGTATCTTGCTCGTGGAAGCTTCATGATATATGGTGAGAGAAAATGGATTCGTGGAGTACCTCTCGAGCTTGGAGTAGGCATAAGAGTTGACAGGATAGATAATAAGATCATTATTAGAATATTGTCAGCTCCTCCTGAAGCTATACGTAGATTAGCAGAGTATTACGTCATTATAAAGCCAGGTAGAGTAGATAAGAATAAGTGTACAAGCATGATAAGAGAGAAGATGCTGAACTACGTGAGATCTAGATATGGCATAGCTCCTAGGCTGAGACCAGAAGACATAATAGTACATGTTCCAGGAGATTCAACGATAGTTGAGGAGGGTCACAGTGATAATGTATTATCCTGGGATCAGATTAAGAAGATTGCACAGAGCTGACTTAAGCATATCATATCCAGGAGACTTAACGATAAGTGAGAATGATACTCTAGTACTTGATTCAATGCTTGGAAAGCTTGCACAGTGGTTACGTATGGCTGGCATATATGTAGTTTTTTCACCATTCTTTAGAGACGAGGAGCTCATCGATGTCGAAGACATAGTTGTAACTAGAGATGAAGAATTGTTCATGCGTAGATTATCATGCTCTAGAAGGTGCATACTTGTGAGATCGTCTAACATATTAAGACAGTTATCACTAATGTTAGATACTGCTGAGATTGATGAGAAATACTTTCCAGTTCCTAAGTACTGTACTACATGTGGTGGAGCTCTCAGAGAGATCGATGTTAGAGAAGTTCTTGATAAAGTTCCTGAAAACGTCTCTAAGAAATTTAAAACGGTATACATATGTGAGAAATGTGGAAAAGTTTATTGGAGAGGATCTCACCACTTGAGGATAGGGGAGAGGTTTAGGAGTGCCTTCAATCTCTGCAAGCATATCGATAGGATCATCATATGCATTAGAGGTAGGTCATGCATGTTGAGGATCCTGAATATTTAGTCTGGTAGTATCTTAGAGACCTTGTTTTCTCTCGGCTTAAATAATGTTTGAGCTATATAGACCTAGGGAGCACATGATAAATTTTAGACCATTCACGCTCTCAGAAGCAGTATGGATAATACGATTCTGTAGACAATTGATCAATTATGCGTTATCTAGCAGAGATGAGTCAGAGGCTCTAAAGATACTACCTGAATCAGTAAGAGAGAAGCTCGAGAAGACGAATTATGGAGTCTTCGTGACTATAGAGAAGATAGTAAGCTCAAGCATGGATGGAGTATATAAGAGAGTTGTAAGAGGCTCTGTTGGAGCACTACCATCAGATGAGTACACTACTCTAGAACTTCTCAAGCTTACAGCTCCAGGAGCTGCACTAAAGGATCCTAGAAGAACTCCATTACATAAGAACGAGCTAGGAAGCTGCGTAATTGAGGTAATGTTCGTTGACTTAGGACGGGAAGTCTCTACTGACGAGATCTATAGCATGTTCATACCTGGGTATCATATCATAGTTGTTGAAGTCGAGAACTGTAAGAAGGTGATAATGCCTCATGATGTGATTCTTGTTGCTGAGAGTCTTCTAGTAGAGCGAGATCATGGTCTAAGCATGGAGGAGCTAATAGATGCTCTGTTCTCGAGGTATGATGTGCCTAGGCGAGTCAATGCTCGACTATGTGCGACACAGATTTTTTATGAGGTCATGCCTGATGGAGAGGTAATTGAACGTAAGCTATATCTTAACAAGGTGTTTCGAAAGATATCTGGAAGGCATCGTCAGATTCTCGCTCAAGCATCAGCGAGCATGCTGCTCTAACAAGGTAAGTAAGAGGTAAAGTTATATATTCATGAGTAGGCGAGGTATTAATGAGCGTACAGGTAAAGTTTTACACTATTCTTGGAAAATATGAGGACTATGAGTACAAGCTTAGAGAACTCATCCTACGTATTAGAGAGCAGGTCAAGGCTAGAGGAGGAGATCCTGAGAAGATAAATCTCACGATGATAAAGGTCAAGGAGGAGGCTCTAGACCTCATATATAAGTACGTGAGAGGTGAGGAGGAGCCTCCTGAATATCTTAGAAGTCTTGTAGAACATCTGAAGCTAGATAACATATCTACACTACCTGCCATAGTGATAAACGGTAGGAAGATATGTGAAGGAGAGTTGATAGATCTAGCATCGCTAGAGAAGATACTCATAGATGAGGTCAAGAGCAGTCTAGGAATAGATCTGAGAGAGACACCACAAGTAAAGAGAGAACAAGTACAGGCAGCACCACAGCCTCAGAGAGAAGTAGAGGCTAAACCATACGAGCTTGAAGAAGTTCAGAAGCCTCCTCCAGCCTCGGTAGAGAGGAGACCTGTAGAGACTGGTGTTCAACAACAATTACAGATAGTTAGACCTAGACAACATCGAGAGATACGTAAACCACCAGTACATATATCATCTCCAGGTCGTGGAATGCCTTCAAACTGTGGAGAATGTATCTACTATGGTTTTTCAACAAGATACTGTTTTCTACTAGGAAGAAAAGTCGAGGATATTAATAGGCCTCCATGTCACCGTGAAAACTTATAAGCTAACTCTAGTCTCGCCTTATGATGGCTAAGATAGTAGGTCTAGTATACTCCTTCAGGAGAGGAGCTGACGCCTATCCTGACAACGTGATAGTGGTAGTTCCAGGAATAGAAGACAGTGCTGTACTTCATAGGTTTCTAGGATGTAGAGTAGTATGGAGAACAAAGACGGGAAAGGAGATAGTTGGAAGGGTAAGAAAAGTATGGAGTGATAGAGGTCATCTACTAGTCATATTTAGGAGACCTCTCCCAGGACAGGCACTAGGTACTCGATGCGAGATAGAGGTTCCTGACGAGAGGTTGAAGGATGTAACTCTCAGTCAGATAACATAGTTTAGGAGAGGAATCCTCCAACCTGTACATTACTAACCTTAACATGAGGACCACCAGTTGATACATATACTAGCTGTCCTTTACCGCAGAGACCATACTCTATATCGAAGTCCTTGCCTACCATCTCCACGTTTGTTAGAATATCTAACACGTTTCCACTAATAGACATGTTTCTTACAGGACTACCTATCTCTCCATTAACTATCTCATAAGCTTCTGCAATACCTACCTGAAAAGTACCATCAAGATTTGCTTCACCACCCCTCGGCTTGACGAGGTAGTATCCACGTTTTATATCTCTAATCAATTCTTCGAATGTTGCATCTCTAGGTAACATTACTGTGTTTCTCATTCTTATCAGTGGAGGAACTCTAAAACTTTCAGCTCTAGCATTACCAGTAGGTTCTTGACCGATCATTGCTGCATATGTTCTATCTACCATGAGCTCTCTAAATACTCCATTCTCAACAAGTATCGCTGTCCTGGCTCTAACACCTTCATCATCATATTTTATAGTTCCAAAACCATTCTCTATCTCACAGTCATCAACTATTGTGACTAGTTCTGAACCTATCTTAACGTTCTTCTTATCTTTTACAACACTACCACTCATTGTTATATCAGCCTCAGCTAGGTGACCAAACACCTCATGCACAAATACTCCCACGACGTCTGGAGCCATCACTACGGTGAATCTTCCAGGCTCAGGAGATCTTCCTCTAAGCTGTCCTTCAAGCCTCTTTAACACGCTCTGAGCAATCTTCTCATGACTCCATCTACTCCATATCGTGTAACCATCTCTACTTCCTCTCGTATCATGTGCCATAGATTCCACACCATTCTCTCTTCCTGTGACTAGTGTCCTAAGATATGAGTAGTACATCTCTTGTATGATTTCTCTACCATCACTACTGAGGTAGATTTTCATAAGTTTGAGATCTATGTACCTTATTGTGTATGATTTAACATATTCTTTACTCTTTACTAGACTTGCTAGATGATCGACATCTCTAACCTTCATCTCCACGTCTACACTTTCAGGAGGAACCTTGACGGGAAACTTGACATGATCTTTCAGAGGATCTAGCTCAACTATCTTTAGATCACCTTTTCTAGATCTTGCTATCTTTATAGCATTTTCTATACATTTACCTATACTTGAGATATCTATGCTCTGAGTAGATGAGAAGCCCCATGCACCATCTACGAAAGCTCTAACAGCTACTCCCTCGTCTGAGCCTTCAACTACTCTTAAATCCTGAGAAGTTCTCGAGATCTCTACCGACCAGTAAGATTCTAATCTCACATCAATGAAAGCATGCTCTCTCTGAGAGAACTCTTCAACTACCTTCCTTATCTTATCTATCTCCTGAATAATCCTATCTCCTCTCACGATCAATCGACAGAAATTTAGATACATCAGTATTAAAAGTATTAGACAACATGCCTCCACTAAGATACGAGCAGATGACAATAAAAGAATTCTTAGAAAAATGTAAGCTTCCTAGAATACCAACAAGACCAAGAAAGTACTACTCCATAGAGAACATAGACAAGGACCTTATATGCAGCATAAAGTACATAGGAGTACTAACACCAATACTAGTAGACAGAGAATACTACATAATAGACGGAGTGAAGAGATACATAATAATTAGAACATTAACAGAGAAAGGAGAGAACATACCAGAGCCAGTACCAGTGCTTATAAAAGAAGATGAAAGTTTTAAAGAGAAACCAGTCTCAGCACTTCACATAGCCTATATAATAAACAAGTTTAGATCAGAACCTAGAGACGAGGAGTTCAGCGACGAACTTATAACATATGTACAAGATATAGCATACAAGGTCTGGGAAATATATAACAAGGATTATGAAAAAGCAAGTAAGCATCTAGGCATGAGTGTTGAAACTTTAAGAAGATTAATAGAAGAATATTTAAAAACTTTAACAACTTGATAACATTCTAATAACATCTTCAGTACTCATTATTTTTACAGCATATACCTTACTCATATATTTTAGAAATAGCTCATGCTCAACTTTAGCATCATCTGAAACTATGGGTATAGCTGCAGTAGCATCAGATACTAAGACAACTTCAAACCTCTCATATACTGCATCAGCAACAGTATGAAGAACACAGATGTTAGTTGCAATACCTGTAACAATTATACATTTAACATCTAGATCACGGAGAAGCTGAGCAAGACCTGTACCTCTAAATCCACTATACCATCTTTTCTCCAGAACAAACTCTTTCTCAGAACGAGGTTCAAGCTCCGTAATTATTCTAGCCTCTGAACTATCCTTCATCGCATGAGGACCCCATATCTTCCTAACCTCTACATCAGTTGGTAGATGACTATCGATCACATGTATGATAGGTATATTCTTCTTACGCGATTCCTCAACTATTTTGATTATGTTTGGAACTATCTGTCTAGCCATTGGACTACTTAACCTTCCATAGACAAATTCATATAACATATCTATGATGAGCACACTATACATGATCGTCTAAAATAGATAAGATAGTCCATATATAAAGTAATATCGATGATGAACCTACGACGTTCAGATCAGTGAAGACCGCGGTCAGCACTGATATCTGGATCACTTAATAGAGAGATATCGCACACGTATTCTACCATTACCTTATTAGGTTTTGATTCTGGATCATCGCTTGCCTCAACCTCGACCTGCTCAATATATCCTTTCTCTTCTAGGTATCTTAAGGCAAGATCTAGATCTCTTGAGTACGGTCCATATTTATATGGTTTAAAATCTGCTGGAATATTAAGACCATGCTCATACTTAAGTAAGAACATTATTTTCTGAAGCCTAGTCCTACCACGAATAACACCACCAACAAGATCTAGAATACCAAGAACAATATCGGCAAGCTCATCAAGATCTTCATCTGCTACATCTGGACCTAATCTACGAAGAAAACTGATTTTACCTGTAGACACGTTCTTTCTATTTCCTGTCCTGAAACCTGATCTTAATAAAGACGATCCTAAATTAGACAATGGACTTATTAATCCGATAAAAAAGAAGGATCTCCGTACGCTCACGTTACTAGATTCTCTGTAGTCAGTACCTTATAAATTTTCGATTAGTTTTTCTCTCGCTCTGAGCAGCATAATGCTGTTGAAGCTGTAGGAGAACTAGATTTTCCAGTCTACTTTTCTTACATGTACTCCATATTTTCTTGATAGGTAGTCTAGTGCTGATAATGCAGCTGTTGCTCCTTGTCCCGCTGCTATTACTGCCTGCTTATATGGTAGTGATGTTACGTCTCCTGCCGCGAATATTCCTTCCATACTTGTTCTACATTTTTCATCTATGACTATCTCGCCTCTCTCATTTATTTTCACTAGATGAGATATGTATGATGTATCTATTCTATATCCTAGCTCTATGAATACTCCATCAATTTCTAGCTCTATTATTTCCCCATCTTTCTCTATTACTGCCTTACGTACTTTGAGATCTCCTTCAATTTTTATTAGTTTAGCATTTTCTAATAATTCTATTTTCTCCTTATATTTTTCTAATATTTTTCCTATTGACTCGCTTCTTATTGTAGGTATCCAGTATACTTTATTACATATTGATGCTAGTGCTGTAATACTCATCTCTAGGTGTGGTTCAGGTCCTGATATGTATAGGACTTTCTTACCTCTATATAGAGGTGCGTCACATATTACGCAGTAGCTTACTCCTCGTCCGAGATACTTATCCTCTCCTTCAACTCCTAGCTTGATGGGTGATCTTCCTGATGCACATACTACTGCTCTAGCATAGTACGATCTGCCCTGACGTGTTTCAATCTTGAAAATCTCTCCTTCTCTACTCACCTTAGCGACCTCATCTATGACGAATCTGAATCCATACTTCATGAGTTCTTTCAGAATCTTATCAATTATCTCCGACCCTTTGACAGGTCCTGTACCAGGATAATTCTCTATAAGTGGAATCCTCATCAACTGCCCACCTATCTCTCTACCAATCGCTATTATCGATACATTCTGTCTAAGAAGGTATAAACATGCTGTTAATCCTGCTATTCCTAAACCTATGACACATACATCATATATCTGACTCACTCTAATAGATTTATACGATCGCATTTTCAAAGTTATCGATGACTACAGTACTCATCTTGAGAACATTACTGAAACACAGCAAGATTATGGCAATACCAGACAAACATAGGATAATAGAGATCAAAATATTGAAACCAGTAAAAATATTGAACATATCAGGAAGACATAGTACAGACATAGCAATATTTATGAGCAGTCTCGCAGTAAGATTTCTAGAGAACATTATAATACATGCAAGATACGTCATACCGATCGGAGAAGACACAGAACAGGAAATATTGAAGAACAGAAACATAGTCTATAGTAGACTTCTAAAACCAAGCCACTACTCAAGTATTGGAATAGTAAGACTACTAGAGAACATCGCAAGACTGAACTCAAGTATACGTAATGTACATGTGTACAGGTCTGCACATGGTAATGATATGATAGCCTCTAAATGTAGAGAACTTAATCTTAGCATACGAGAGTACAGGATATATAAGCTAGAACCTATCAATCACATGTTATCTCTTCTTCCAGGAATCCTAGAGAAAGTTGACATAGTGATAGCTATGTCAGGTCTAATCTTGGAGACAGTATATAGATACCTTACAGATATAGGGAAAACATATCTACTAAAGAACAAGTACATAATTGTTCCAGGTCCTGAAGCAGCTAGTAAAGCTAGGAAACTAGGTATAGAGAATCTCTATGTAGCAGAAAACTCAAAAATAAGCGATATCTTAAGAACAGTAGAAAGTATTGTGAGAACATGAGAAGTCTAATAGAACTATTAATGGAACTTCAATATAATTTTCCACTAACAGAAAGACCATTTCACGATATCGCTCTGAAACTTGACACAGATCCTGAAAAGATCATAGAGACTGTAAGATCATTAAGAGAGAAGGGAATAATTAGAAGAATAGGATCAGTATTAAATTATAGAAGTAGAAATCTAAAAGCAGCACTAGTAGCCTTAAGAGTTTCTGAAAAATATATAGATAATGTTATAGAACATATAAATAACCTAGGTGGAGTATCACATAACTTTCTAAGAGAACATGATCTTAACATATGGTTCGTAATTAAGAGGCAAAGCATGGAAGATATCGTTAAGATAATACGAGAAATATGTTCACAATATAGCATAAACGAGTATGCTATACTAGAATCAGTGAAAACTTATAGATTGGACGTAAGATTCGACCTATATAGAGGAATATCTAGAGCAAAGATTCTAAGACAAGAAGATCCTCCAAAACTTGAACAAGTATCAAAGATACCCATAGAAGCATTAAGAGAGCTTATGAATATAGATATTGTTGAAAGACCATTTAGAAAAATATCTGAAAAATATTTAATAGATGAGAAAGTTTTAATAGATGAAATAAAAAAGTTAATAAATCTTCATGTTCTAAGAGACTTCTATGCAGTACTAGATCAATCTAATATTGGATTTAGGATAAACTCTATGATAATCATAAGATCATCATTAGATAATATTGAGAAAATACTGAAACTACAGGAACCAACACATATCGTATATAGGAGACTCGTAGATGGTACAAGAAGAGACCTTGAAGGAATATACTTAATGATTCATGCAGTATGTAAAGAAGTTATACATGAATTCCTTAAGAAGAACTTATCAGAATATAACTATATTATTCTTCATAGCATTAAAAATCTTTTACCATCAATGCCTCATGATATTGAGTATAGTACAAACTAGTTAGACAACATATAACATCTATATTGGAGATCACTATAGGTAGTGATGATCATCTTTTAAGAGTCTACTTTTCTAACGTCCTCAAACGTCTCTTTAAGAAATCTCTTCTTCCAATCCTCTACTATTACTCTTTCCGTCCTAACTAGTCTATATAGTGCCATTAGTGTACAGTCTTCGTCTATGTTGTCTCTAAGTCTTAATCTACATCCTCTACAGTATTCCCATAGTTTACATCCTCTACAGTACTCATATTCTTCATGTATTAAATCTGTGAGTGATCTTTCTCTTAAGTCTCCAAGTTTATTCTTATTATCAAATTGACAGGGATATACTGAGAGATCTGGATAAATTGATAATATGCTTTTTCCTGCATTACATCTAGATCTTTTTGAGAACCTTTCTATCTTCTCTTCAAGTTCTTTCTTACTTCTACTTGAGAGTAGCGAGATCACGATATAGTCTGAAGGTTCTGTTACAGTGAGCACATCTATGTTCCTGTACTCTCTAAGTATCTTCAGTAGATGTATTAGAAATATGGTCTCTACCTCAGGCGGAGGTTTCAGTTTCTTATAAGTTTCTAATCCTCTTCCTGAAGGTACTAGATGATATATACATAATCTATGGACATCGTACTTTCTACATAACTTTAACATGTTCTCTATAGTATACATGCTTGTCCATGTTAATGTCATTCTTATACCAGTCTCAATACTATTATGAGTTAGTATTCTAATAGTCTCCACGATCTTGTAAAATGAGGATCCTATACGTATTTTTGAATCTTCTTGAGAAGGAATGTCCAGACTTACTCCAACATAATCTATATTGTAGTTTTTTAGAAGTTTTATATTTTCATTATTTATGAACATTCCATTACTACTTATTACTATTCTTACTCTTCTTTTAGAGAGTTCTTGAAGAAGGTAATCGATGTGAGAATATAGGAGTGGTTCTCCTCCACTAATTATGACTAGTCTTGGACTGATTTTCTCAATCTCTCTCACTATTATGTTTATTCCTTCTTTATCTAGTTCTTTTCCTCCTATTGTTGAAGATGAGTAACAGTATATGCATTTTAGTGGGCATTTTTGAGATATGTTTAACACTATTATACCTCGTTTACCTTTTTCTCCTATTCTATGACTTATCTTGACTTCTCCAAATGCTATCTCTGTTAGAGGAATCACTTGAGGTCTCACCTACATTAAACTTAATAAGTAATTTTGAGGTAACTACATGATGGCAACATCAGCAGCATCGGCACTTGAGAGTGTGTATGAGTTAATGAAGAAGATTGATCAGTACGTTGATGAGGTCTACAAGGCTAGGAGCAGGGCAGAGGAGGAGATTAGGAAGAAGGTTGAGGCTGCTAAGCAGGAGATTCAGAAACAGTTAGAGTCCTACATAAATGAGCTATTGCAGAAGTATAGGCAAGAGTTGGAGAAGATGATTGAGGAAGACGTGTCTAAGTATAGGCAGGAGCTTGAGAAGAAACTTTCAGAGTTCACTTCAAAGGTTGAGAGTAGTTTTGAGAAGGTAGTTGAGGAGGTTCTAAAACTACTAGGATTCTAATACCTGCCAGTGTTTTTTCCTTACCTTATCTGCTCCTTTATTCGATTTACCATATCTAGAAGCTGCTTATGGTACTTATCTATCTCCTGCGTGATCTCGCTCATGTATTTTCCAACTAGCTCCTTCATTTTATCCTCTATCTGCTCTCTTAGACCCTTCTGTGATGACATGAGTGTTATCAGCCTCCGAGAATTATCTGTATTACCTTTCTTCTAACAAACTCTTCTCTCTCTTCCTCATCTAGTGCCAGTCTCAGATTCTTAATGGCCTCAGTCAGGCTTGGCAGGATTACGTAGTCTATAGCGTTTATCATTCTCTGATACTCCTTAGCTCTAGCTAGCAACGTGTAGAATATGTTCTCTAGATTAAGCAGTTCTAGAAGCTTATCAATAGTCTTGTATAGAAGATTCATAGATATATCAAATTCTGGAGGTATCGAAACTATGCTATAGTTTGGTGCTGATATACCAACAAACTTAGCGCTCTGAAACTTCACACCCTCATACTCCTTAACCTCGTACTCTACATGTACTGTTGGTGGAACCATCTCACCAAGCTTACCTATCTCATCTATTCCCGCCCTAGCTATGCCAAGCTTAAGCCAGTCAGATACCTGTTGAAGCTGTTCATAGACTAGTTTCCTAGTCTCTTCAAGCTTAGGAATGATTACTCTAATCTTCTGTATCGTAGCATTTCTAGCATCCTCAATAGTCTTCCTGACTCTTCTATAAAGTCTCTCGCTAGTCCTAAATCTCAGCAAAGTAAGTCTAGACTTTACATACGTCCTAACTACCATAATAGACACCTATCCACCTTATATGAAAAGCTTTACTATGCGAGAACGTGAAATATTAGTAGTGCTGTGAATATTACTGCGAGTAGTGGATAGGTGAGTTTGTAGCAGAGGAAGGTTAGTTTTTTGCTTCCTCTCCAGTCTTTGAGTCCTATCCTGACCATGAGGTAGATCTCTGATGCGAATACTATCAGGATTACTAGCGAGTATAGTGGTGATACTAGTCCTAGTAGTGGTGGTGTTAGAGCTAGTAGACATGTTGCGAGTAGTGCTGTAAATGTTGCTAGATAAGGTATCCATGGTTTTCTCCAGTATTTTACTGTTATCGTTGGTACTCCAGCTAGAGCGTAGTCTTCTGCCCAGTGCATTGCTACAGCCCATAGATGTGTTAGAACCCAGAAGTATCCCATGAATGCTATCACTAGTCCTGGAATTGTTATTGTTCCTGTTGCTACATACCATGCATGTAGTATGACTGCTACATATGCAAATGCTGCAACTAGTATGCTTGTCCAGGATCTTCTTTTAAGTAGTGCAGTGTAGAGGTATACATATGTTATCATTGCTAGAGCATAGAGTGCTGGCGTTAAATAGTCTCTTAGGAGTACTGTTACTAGTATAGTAGTTGTTATTGATACTATGCCAAGAATTTTACAGAACTTACTAGCTTCTTCGTAGGATAGTTCTTTTCTTGCGAGAACTCTCTTATTTCTCGTGCGTCGCATGACCTCATCTATATCGTAGTCGAGCAGATTGTTCATTGCGTTTCCCCATGAGATGCCTAGTATGATTACTATGCTCTCTAAGATGAACTTTACAAGATTTATTGGTCCTGACAGTGCTACTAGGTAAGCTATTATCCAGGTATAGTACACGCTTGCTGTAACATGAGGCTTAGTGAGCAATATATATGACCTCAACTTGCTCATCTTCACAGGAAAGATACTTAGGCTACGTTTTTTAACTTGAGCCTCAGTAATCTTATTAGAAAGAGATGAAGATAACTGTGACAGAGTCGTGGAGGAGAGTGAGGAAAGTGCTCGATGATGCTGATCTCGTGCTTGAGGTAGCTGATGCTAGAGAGCCTATGGAGACGAGGAACGTGAGAATTGAAAAGCTTGCTCAGAAGCTTGGAAAACCAATAATACTAGTATTAAACAAGTGCGATCTAGTACCATTCGAGATTCTCGAGAAATGGAAGATCTTTCTAGAGAGAGAGCTACCTACAGTGTTTCTTAGTGCAAAGTATAGACTTGGTACAAGAAAGCTCATGATATATATAAAGAAGTATGCGCCGAGACTTCCTGTCAGAGTAGCAGTAGTAGGTTATCCAAACGTTGGTAAATCGACAGTCATAAACTACTTGAAGGGAAGACATGTAGCTCAGACAAGTCCAGTACCAGGTTGGACTCGTGGTGAGCAGATAGTTAAGGCTAAGTCCTGGCTGTACGTAGTCGATACGCCTGGAGTAGTACCTATAGAGGAGGTCAAGGATGAGGCCCTCCTGATAGTTAAGGGGGCCATAGATCCATCTAGGCTAAGAGACCCTGTGTACCCAGCAGTGAAGCTAATAGAGAGAATACTGAGATATAATCCATCAGCGTTTTTAGAAAGATATAATATCGATAGTAGGGATCCTATGAAGATAATTGAGGAGGTTGCTAGAAAAAGAGGACTACTACTCAAAGGTGGTAAACCAAACATAGAGGCTGCAGCACAGGCTGTGATAAGAGATTGGATAGAAGGAAAAATAACCTATTATAGGCTTCCTGAGGAGTACTATGCTCATGCTGAAGAGAGCGAGACCACTAGTGGAGTTTCCTGACATTAGTCCAGTAAGATACTACTCTAGGGTTGCAAGATACATGATAAAGACGTTAGAGGAGAGGAGACTAGCAGCAATAGTTCAGAAGAATGGTGATGTTAGACTTGTCAGATCTGTAAGATATAAGTCAGGTATAAGAAGACCAATAATAATCACAAAGGAGAGCCAGATACCAGCAATGGCTAAGAAAGGCGTAATAGACATAATGTTCTCAGTAACTAGACTAAGAGAAGAACTACCAGACGTCTACGTCGTAGATATAAAAGCAGATAAGCACGTATGGATCCATGAGAAGAACTGGTACATATTTGACCTAGTTGCACAGATAGTATGTAACTTTCTCAAGTTTCTAGAGATAGAGAACTATATCATATGTTTTGACGGTATGAACGGTTACAAGATAATAGCACTCCTCAACATAGAGGAAGCTAAATCATATGTGAAAGATAGGCAACAGTTTATGAAGATACTTAGTAAAAGCATAGAGTTCCTTAAAGACGTTGCTGTGAGAGTAGCAAAACATTATAAACATATCTATGAAGGTCTTGACCTGTTCTCACATATGTTAATAAGTGGAAACACGACTCTCAAGATAGGTCTATGTAGAGCACCATTCTCACTACACTGGTCTACAAAACTAGCAGCACTACCATTACCAGTACCTGTAAGAGAGTTCTCAGTAATGCAGGCACTACCATCAAGAGTTATAGAGAAAGCAGAAAACTACGGCATGGTAATAGACCAGAAGTGGAGATATAACAAAGTTGGTACCTTCATAAGAGTCATGGAGTCATGCATGAGAGGAGACTACGTCGAGTACATCTATAAGGCCAAGTCCTACATAATGAGTCACATATCTCTAGAATCATGATAGGAATAGACGTAGAGAGAACACTCAATATAGCACTATGTGTAGCATTGTTAGTGCTTCTCCTCCTAGAGTTTGTCACAGGATCCTGCTACTACTATATTATATCGATCAACTGCATGTCTAGTACAAGAGTAAGTGTTCCAGTAATACTTACAGACGTTGGAATAGACTGTAGAAACTATAGTGTAAAGATATCACCAAAATCTAATATTCTTGTAAGCTCTCTAATGATTACGACCTGTATAACAGGACTTCTATGTGAGAGAAGAAGAGACTATTATTCTTCTTCAATATTTTCAACGTTCTCTAGAATAATGAATTATGTAGCACTTATCTTACTACTACCATTACCATTATATCTAAATCTTGGAGTTGTATCTCTAGTAGTATTATTATCTAATCCTCTGTTATCAGCATGCATATTTAGTATGAAGATACCTGCAGAGATATTATGTAAATATATTAGAGAGGAGGAGAGAATGACAGAGGTGTATATTAGCATTGATGAGCTCATGGACGATACGTTAACATTAGAGGAGTCCGAATATGAAGAATGAAGATTACATTTAAATAACAGCGTGAGCATTCACAATAGTAGGACATGTCTTCAGAAGAGTTTGTGAGAGGATTATCAAAGTTCTCTATGGCTGCACTTCTGAGATTTGTTGCAGCTATACTATGGCTAGTATCGACCTCTCTAATGTTATCAATATTTCCCTACTTACCGAAGATGTACGCTATCGTATATAAGCTTCAGGCTAAGAAGATATCACCATCGCAGTTACCTCCCTGGTTCGCTGAGGTGGCCATGAGAAGTCTAATATCTTCTATACTCATGATTATAGGATTAATTATCTTAGCAGTATCAGCATACGCATTCTTATGGCCTGCTTTCTCATCTTTGAGAAGAAGTAGTGAGAAGTTTAAGGTAAGTAACATGCTTGTAAAAGTAGGCTTGCTAGGATACACATTTACGCTAATAGGAAACACCATCGTAGGACAGTACGTCGGTATGCGAATAGCTAACATCATGAGAAGTCATATTAATCCACTCGCAAAGATGCTACTTATAAAGAAGATAGTTATATCATACCTACCAATATTTACTACTCTTGGCGGTCTCTTAACATTGTTCTCGGTACTTGTGATAGCTGGAATATGTATTGGTCTTGCATTGATAGCACGTATAACAGGTTCTAAGATACATTACATATCTATTATACTCCTAGTAGTAGGAGAGATAATATACATAGTTAGTGGTGCTGCAAACATAGCAGCATACGCATCACCTATGAGCTTAGGTATGCATCTTCCAATAACAGGATTAGAAATCGGAATAGCATCATACATCCTCTTCCTGATAGCCTCAATACTGATATTCATGGGATGTAGAGCAGATATATCAAAAGTTAGACAGTTAGAGGAATCGGGACAGCTGAGTCTAGGAGAATCAAAGTCTTAGAAGGTTAGCTTGGTAGTTCTATATCATTTCTCTTCAAGTTCTCTATAACATCATCTAGCTCAAGTTTTCTCAGAGTCTCTATACGAGGTATACCATTCTCGTTCCATCCCCTATACTTGTAGTATAGTTGTAGCATCTTATCGTAAGTCTCTCTATCTATCCTTGCACCTCTCCTAGGTCCCTTGCTAAGTGGCTCGTTAAACCATCTTTCAGGTGGGTAATCATACTCTTTTCTCCAATGTCCAAACTCTCTGATCCAGTAACATCTTATTACGTTGTATACTCTTTCTGCAATAGTCATCAAGTAGTCTAATGTTATCTCAAGTCCTGTAGCTGCTCTGAGAGCCTTAACATAATAGTCGAGGTCTAGTCCAAACTCTACCCACTGTAATCTACAGGTTCCTATACATTCAAATATTCCTCCACGTATGTTCTGCATCCATATTAGCTTCTGAACCTTCTCTTCTATACTCATGTTAGGATTCTTAAGCTCAATACTTATGAACCATGCATCTTTATGATGAGCACCTATTGGACTTGTAGCATATGCTAAAGCCATTCCTGGAGCAATGTGACAGTTATATGCTGATACTTCAACATTTTTACAATGCATTGCAAACTTCCTAGCTTCAGGATACTTCTCGATGATCTTTCCAACACCTTCAGCAAGTAGATCACCTATTCCTCTACGATATACGATCATCTCTATCATCCGTGTAGCGGCTTCAGCATCGCCAAATCTCAGCTCTATTCCTCCAGTATCTTCTCTAGTTATAAGCTTCTTCTCGTAGAGCTCCATTGCTAGGCCGATCACGTTTCCTAGAGAGATAGTATCAACGCCATACTCATCACTTAGCTTAACCATGTATGCTACGTGTAGTAGATCATCTATTCCAAGGTTAGCACCAAGCATGGCTACTTGCTCATAGTCAAGCTCTACAATATGTTTACCGAACCTACACAAGTTACCACATGGTGTTGGACAGGAGTAGCATCCACGTGTTCTATATTTTAGAAACTTCTCCATTACATCTCCAGATATCTTCTCAGCATTATCAAAGACTCCTTCCTTAAAGTTCATTACTGGTAGACAACTATTCTCATTACTCCACAATATTGTTAGCATTGTTCCCTGCCCGATCCATGTATTGTAGAGCTGAGAACTTCTTAAACGATTTACAACATCTTTCAACATATCTATCAGAGAGTCTAGATCGTGAACTGGTATGTCTAGACTACCTCTCACAGCTATAGCTTTCAACTTCTTCGACCCGAGAACTGCGCCTACTCCTGGCCTACCTCCAGCTCTACCGTAGTCATGTATTATGTTAGCATACTTTACAAGGTTCTCACCTGCGGGACCTATACATGCTACTGCACACTCACGTCCATGACGCTCCTTCAAGATGTTCTCACACTGGGTTGTTGTTGTTCCCCATAGATCATCTGCGTCAAGTATCTCGCATCTACCATCTTCAACATATATGTATACTGGTCTCTCAGACCTACCTTCAATAATTATAGCGTCAAATCCAGCATACTTAAGCATTGGTCCAAAATATCCTCCAAAGTTACCATCACAGTATCCATTAGACTCTGGAGACTTACATCCAACAACACATTTACCACTACCAGCAACAGGAAGACCTGTCAATGGTCCTGTAGCAAATATGACCTTGTTATCAGGACCTAGAGGATCTATCCTAGGATAGGTCTCATCTAGCAGGATCTTAGCTATGAACCCTCTACCACCAAGAAATCTCCTTATCAGATCCTTACTAGTATCCTCTATCTTGTACTTTCTTCTTGATAGATCTACCCTAAGTATCTTTCCTGTATATCCTCCCTTCACATCATGCTGAGACATACCTTATAGCACCTGTAGGACAGATCTTAACGCATTCCGGGTCTCCACCACATAGATCACATTTGACTGGAACCTTAAGATTCTCTATCTTCCTGATAGCTCCATAGGGACAAGCCTTTGCGCAGTCTCCACATCCTGTACATCTCTCCTCTAGTATCTTAACTATTCCATCTTTTACAACTATGGCATCGTACTCACAGGCACGAGCACAGTATGGTGGATCACAGTGCCTACAGACTCTAGCATCTATCTGTACCTCATCCTTCAATACTGTGAGAACTATCCTTATCCCTGACTTAGCCATGTTGACGCTACGATAATGCTTATATGAGCATGCTAGCTCGCATAGATGACAACATACACACTTCTCAGTATCTACATCTATTCTTGGCACCGATAGACATATATAGCTTCAAGATTTTATAAGTTACTGTCAGCACGTGGAATCCTCGTCACGCCTCAGTGTGAATACGCCTCATCACGCTAGTGAGAGTACCATAGTTAGTCTTATATACCCTCCTAAAGCTAGATCACTCTGCTGAACATGCCAACCTTCAAGCTTGTGCTAGCAGATCCCCTATCAGGAAAGTCGAAGCAGCTAGAAGTGAAGGATCCTCACTCACAGAGGTTCATAGGACTGAGGATAGGTGACATAGTTGATGCTTCAATACTTAAAGGAGTTCTCGACCTACCTTCAGGATTTAGAATAAAGATAACTGGAGGAAGCGGATACGAGGGAGCACCAATGGTACCATACGTGGAGGGGCCAGTCAAGAAGTACGTTCTAGCAAGCGGTCCTCCAGGATTTCATCCAAGAAAGAGAGGTGAGAGAAAGAGAAAACTTGTGAGAGGAAACACAATAAATGAGCAGATAGTTCAGATAAATGCAGTACTCATATACCCACCAGGCTGGAAGGAAGGTCCAATAATACCTCTAGGAGATAAGGAGCTTAACAAGATAATGGAGAAGCTGAAGGGAGGTCAAGAACAATCTCAAGAACAGTAAGTCCTAACGATAAGCTTATCTAAACCAAGCTCGAACGTATTAACGTGGTATTTACATCAATTAAACCAGAACTATGCTACAGATGTAAGACCTTTAAGCACCTCTGCGGTCTTCCCTACTGTCCTATCAAGGAGCGTCTTAAAGTGATTGTCAAGACATATACTAGAGTTGTCTCAAGCAGAGAGCTAGCATCCTCCTCACCACCCAGTGGAGTAGTAGGCGAACATGGTTATCCAAAGGTCAGAGTATATGTTGGCGTTGGAGCTGAGAGATCTATAGACGTGAAGTTTCTAGAGGATCCTCCACGATGGTGGGAGAGATCTCTCACACTTGAAGATGTCATAAAGTTGAGATCAGAGATGATTAACATAATTAACGAGGGAAGATACCATGTTAAAGATGTAGATAAACTATATAGCAGAGAGATATCGCTTATCCAGGTCTCGGATAGGCCAGTAGACTGTGAAGTAAGGGTTGATAAAGTACTTGATAGAAACATAATGTTTGATCTGAAGCTGCTACCATTAAGCATGAGGGTAATAGGAAGTATAAGAGTATCAACTAATCCTCACATAGATCATAGGATAGAAAAGATAATTCACGATCACGATCTGAAAGCTAGAGATGCAATAATAGAGCTCTATAGAAATGGGGTAGATATATATAGTATACAGAGAGCTCTCAGCTTTGGACTATTAGGAACAAGAAGATTTAGAAAGATTGTTCCAACAAGATGGGCAATAACAGCAGTAGATAGAACAGTAACTAGGTATCTCAGAGAGGAAGTCAAGAAGTTTAGCGAAGTACCAGAGTTCGAACTATACCAGATAGAGTATATGAATAATAGGTTCACAGTAATAGTACTTCCAGGAGACATTAAGATCAGATGGATAGAGTTCTGGTATCCTAGAGCAGGAATGGAACATAGAGATAATAGACCAGTACTCTCTCTCGAGATAGTAGAAGATCTAAAAGGAGAAGTTGACACGATGGATGGAGGATTTGAAGCTGCGAGAATGGGCATATTAGAATCACTCTATAAGAGGAGAAGAAAAGGTAAAATAATAATGATAAGAGAAATCTTACCAAACTACTATGTTGGAGTTGGAAACTGGCATATTAGAGAAGACATGAGAAGAATATTTGAGCTGAGACCAATAATCAAGACATCAAGTCCTGAAGAACTTATACGTGAGCTATCACGTGTGTTCAATAATAGTAATATTCTCAACGTAGTGATCGATAGAGTAAGAAGAGAATTATCACAAAAAAGTATCCTAGAGCTACTATGGTGAAGATACTACATATAGGTAAAAGATCTAGCTCTCTTAGAGAAATAGTGAACATATGTGTGGAAGCTCTCAACAACAATAATATGATAGCAATACCTACAGAGACAGTCTACGGTATAGTTGTTCCAGACAGGGGGGACCTCTTCGAGAAATTATGTAGAATAAAGGGTAGACAGGAAAGATTTACTATACATGCCTCAGATATTTCTCAGATTGTTGAAAGATATGACCTAGAAGATTATTATATAGAAGTTCTAAAAAAGTTGTTTCCAGGACCTGTAACAGCTGTAGTAGAGACATTGAAGAGAGAAAAGATAGGTCTAAGAGTACCTGATCATGAGCTAGTGAGAGAGATCTTAAAAAATGTAGGTCCAGTCTTTATGCCAAGTGCTAATAGGAAAGATAGTCCAAGTCCTATCACTGGTAGAGATGTTCTTGAAGAGCTTTCAAATGATATTGATATGATAATAGATGAAGGATATACTAGATATTGCATAGATTCTACAGTAATAGACTTAACAAAGAGACCTCCAGAAGTACTGAGATGTGGTGCTTTTTCCATAGAGAATCTAGAGAAGGTCTTAGATATGGATGTTAAGGTTCCTGAGAATATCATACGTTTAGAACCTTTTCCCGTAAAGAAGTATTTGAAGAGTAAGAAGACTATAATATTAAGAAATCTTAAGGATATTTCTAAGATTGAAGTTAAGAAGAGAGATACTATAGTGTTATCTACGATCGAGGATTATGAGGAATACTATAAGGTTCTTAATGATTTTTCGACAGTATTACTATATGGTTCTAAGAAGGATTGTTTATCAATGTTTAGAGGGGTCTACGAATGCTTTAGAGAGATTGAGAAGTTTTCTCATAGTTGTGTTATAATAATTCCTCCAGAGTTGACATATGATACTTTACCAGTTATAGAGAGGTTTCTTAGAGCTGCTGATCTTGTTCTCTAGTCATGTTCTTGGAGGTCCTTGAAGTATCCTGTTTAGTTGTGCGAGAAAATCATTTACTATTATCTCAAGGACTTGCTTACTTTTTTCTCTATCTAGTTCTCTAGAGAGTCTTCCTATTACTCCTATGTCTGATATCTCCTTTGTCCTATATAATCTTAGTGATCCTTCTCTAACTATGTCTACTATTCTTTCAAATCTTACTAAGTCCTCGCTTATGGACATTATTAGATATGTCTCTACTATTCCAGCATGTTCTACATATATGTCACCAACTATGTCACGTAGCTTCCTCTTCACTCTCTCGTTAAGTACATAGTAGTGATATGTCTTGACGCTGTTTCTATAGTTTAAAGTTCTTGTTACTAGATCTAGAATCTCGCAGTTTCCTCCATGACCATTAACTATTACTATTGCTTTTGGAGAACATGTCTCTATTATTGACATTACTATGTCCTCTATGTATCTCATGAATGTTCTTGGTAGAACATATATGGTTCCTGGAAAATCTCTATGCTCCATAGAGCAGGAGTAGTATACTGGAGGTAATATAAGTACAGTATCTTTTAAAATACGTTCAGCAACAGTACACAGATACTGTGAGATTATCGTATCGCAAGTATATGGAAGATGAGGACCATGCTGCTCAACGCTACCGACAGGTAGAAGAACAAGCTTGTTAGGAACAAAGTCTAGAAGAGTTATTTCTTCCAATCTCACGTTAAGGATTAAGCTCTTCTCTAGGATTTAAGAGAACTACGCTGTGCAGCTTCCTTATCATTCATTTTCTCGTGCTGGGTTTAAGTATGTCTCTTGCTTGCCTACTCTAGAATGTTTTCCAAGAAGCATACTTTTAAAAGATATGCACATGCTATATCATGATTAGGATAGCAATAGCAACGGACGACGGTAACATAGTATCGAACAAGATGTTTACAGTAGCAAGAATGTTCAAGATCTACGACATGGACGAGGAGAAGGGAACTCTCACATATGTAGAGGATAGGCAGAACGCTATGGCAACATCTGAAAATGCTTCTCAGTTATCAGAAGAGGAGTACTGTAAGCTTCTTCATGAGAAGGTTCTCAATGATGTTAACGTGATAATAGGAACTGTATGCACAAGATTGACCTACTACTACTTCCTATCCAACAATGTTCAGGTACTATTTGTTGAGAAGGACACACCTGTAACACTTGTGGAAGAGTATCTAAGAAAGGTTGCTGAGGAGATAAGCAAGGAGTTGAAGGTTAGTGGAGCAGACGAGGCCGACATAGAGGAGCTTGAGGAAGAGGACGAGTACTAGCTCTCGTAGCCGTACTCTCTTCTCAGCTCTCTAGCAGCCTTCACAATATTTTTCAATTTCTCCAAAGCTATCTCTCTTGGAAGCCTCTTCAGACCACAGTCAGGGTCTAGATATATCTTCTCAGGACCTATTATGTCAAGCTTAAGTAATCTATAGACTGCGTCCTTTATCTCCTCCACTGTCTCAACTTTCAGTGAGTGTACATCGACGACGCCATAGCCAAGCTCCTTATTGTAACTATACTCCTTCAAGTATGGTAGTAGTCTGAAGTTACTGTTCTTGAACTCAAGATCGAACTGATCAACAGGGTAGTCCAGTATGTATGGTAGTATTCTTTCTATTCTTCCAAAACATATGTGAACTATCTTCTTACAGTCAAGTCCTTTCAACATTATTTCTAGAGCCTCCTTGAGAAGTTCAGCCTCTTCTCTCACGGGTCTAGTAGATAAGGCTGGCTCATCAACCTGTACATATTTTGCTCCTCTTTTCACAGCTTCCTCAATCTCTCTACGTAGGGCTCTAGCTATGTCGAAGATAAGTTCCCTTCTATCTCTATAGTAGAGGTTGAAGCTCCAGTCAAGTATGGTGTATGGTCCAGTTATTATGAACTTTACAGGTCTACCATCGCTGACAGATCTAGCATACTCCCAGTCTTCAATTATCATGGGACCTACATACTCTATCTTCGATACTACGATAGGTTTCCTGAAGTAGACGTTATCAAATATTCTTACCCAGTCACCTATCTCGTAGCCTCTCATTCTCTCTACGAAGAAGACTACCATGTCTTCTCTAGTCTGCTCACCGTCACTAATTATGTCTACTCCAGCCGTAATATAGTCCTCAACTACCTTCCTTATGGCTGACCTACATATCTTACGAAACTCTTCCTCACTTATGAGACCTCTCTTCCTCTTCTCAATAGCTTCCTGAGCTTCAGGAAACTTAGGATAGCTTCCTACTACGGTAGTTATGAACGCTTTAGGCAGAGTATAATTACTCATCCTCTCACCTTAACGACCTCTTCAGAAATCCTTAAACCGTACCTTCCAAGGATCTGAGTCTTCTCTATAGCATATTTCAGAGGTATAAGCTCGAAACCGCACGACGTAGATATACCATATAGATCTCTACCCTCTACACACTCTATAGTTTTCTCGACCAGTTTCTTAACACTCTCATATTCTTCCACTTTTATGTCTCTTGCATCTATCACTCCTATACAGATCTTCGATGATTCTGGACGTACAGTTTTGAGTAGTGAGAGAGCTCTATCCGGATACTCTACGAGGCTAATTGTTAGGGCCTCAACTGGGAGCTCGATTACTCTTTTGAAGACGTCCTCCCTAGGTACTCCATAGTATAGTGAAATTATTATCCTACTAAACCTCCTCTTCAACTCTTTGACACACTCCTCAAGAATCGACACATGATATGGAGAGGCATCAGGATCTGTTAGAAAAGGCTCATCAAGCTGAAGTATATCAGGTATAGAGTCTCCAAGCTCACTATCAAGCACGTATGCTCTAGATATAGAGATAGCTAGCTCTGATCTATCAAGCTCAGTCTTAGACATGAAAGAGAATGTTACAGGTCCTGGAACACTAATCTTAATAGGATAATAATGTACAATCCTCTTTAAGATCCTTACACGTTGAGATATTACACATTTCTGAACGTCAGGTTCCTCTACAAATACTGGTATCCTATAGAAGAAGTTATTATCGAAGAACCTCAGTAAACCGTCCGCATAGACTCCCCTCCAGGACTCCACGAATGGTCTAAAGATGTCATGATTCTCTATTGCTGGATCCTGTACATATGATAGTCCTGCTCCAACCTGTACTCCACATATGTATGCTGTGTCCTCTAATATTGCTAGTCTAGCTTCTTCTATGCTTATTTTTCCCTCATCTAGATCTCTGATAGCTTTTCTAGTTTTAGCACTTCTAGGATATGCTCCAAGCACGAATATCTTCATCATATGATACTAGTCTCGACTAGTATTACAGTATTCTCCTCTAGTACTTCCATGATATCACCTCGTAGAGTGGCTCTCTTGATGGACCTTCCTCAACTATCTTGTAGTATATTGCTCTACAGTAGATACATCCAGGATCGTCTGCTAATGGATCACCGAAGTATGAGAATGCTCTTGCTCTGCATCCACCACATATGTCTCTGTATTTACATCTTGAACATACCGTTCCTGTAAATGTTCTCCTATCTCTAAACTTGTTCATGAGATCGTCATACTTCCATATCTCGTAGAAGCTTCTCTCACGAATGTTTCCTCTAGGTATTGGCATGAAGACGCATGGTGTCACAGTTCCGTCAGGTTCTACAGCGCAGTAAACTCTTCCTGCTCCACATCCACCTATGAACTCTATAGCAGCCTTATAGATACCTAGCTTCAGAGCTGGTACAAAGTGTGTTGGTGCTGCAAGTTCTCCCTCAGTCTCCTGTAGTATCACTCTACCATACTGTGGTGCTGTAGTAACGATCTCTATCTTTCTCCTCCTTGTCTCTCTTGCGAGAAGCTTAAGAAATTCCTCACGTTCTTCTGGTGTCAGATCTATCTTATAGTTATCTCTTCCTCTACCTACAGGAACAAAGTTGAAGAACACTATCCTCCTCACTCCCAGATCCTCTGCAAGGTTTATCATGTTCTCGACATCGTCAATGTTGAACTTAGTCACTGTTGTTGCTATCGCGGTGAAGAAGCCTTCCTTAACACAGTTCTGTATGCCTCTAACAGTCTTCTCCCATGCACCTGGTACTCCTCTAAACTTGTCATGTATCTCAGGTTTAGAATGATCTAGGCTAATCTCAACATATCTCATACCTGCCTTCTTCATCTTACGTACGAAGTCCATGTCTGCTAGAGCTATGCCGTTCGTAGCTACTGCTGCATACATTCCTCTTCTCGATATCTCTGCTACTATGTCTAGAAAGTGTGGGTGAATTGTTGGTTCACCACCACTCAGAGCTACTCCACATACGAACATCTTATCTAGCTCATCCACAAGTTTAAGCTTCTCCTCATATGTTAGCTCTCTCACGTTAGCTCCAGCACGCTGATAGCAGTGTATACATCTTAGGTTGCACATGTTTGTAAAGTTCCAAACTATGAAGAATGGTGCTTCAAATGGTAGAGGAATCGTTAGTCCGTTCAGGGCAATGGTCTTAAATACCAGTATTACTCCTCTCCTTGTTGCTGGATCAGCTAGAAGCTCCTTAGCAAACTTATCGTCCGTCCTTAAGAGAGCAAGAGCAAACTTTAACCATCCTGAGAAGACCTCGCTGACGAATCTAGCCATTGGTGGTAGGCCGCCTCTTATGACGCCGGCAAAGTATGCTAGACATATGTCTAATAGTGGTCTCTTCTCACCGTTGACCTCTACCTCCTTGAGTAGGGATTTTATTATTCTACGTGTTGCACGATTACCTAGAAATAGTCTGAAGAATGCTAGAACTCCTGATAAGCCATGTTTCTCTCCTTTCTCAATTTCTAAACTGCTCGCAGACATGTATCATATATATGTCATCTAATACATAAACCTGTCAGTATGCAAACATCATTCTTGTAGGAATGATAGTTCACGACAAACATCATCCTGCTATGGTAATATGTTACACAGAGGCTTTATCTTATGTTTCAACTTCTCCAGAAGCTGAGGCTCAGGAAGAACATCTCTAAGAACATCCTTAAAACATGAGAGCTTTCTTAAGACAAGGTTAAGATCCATGTACAGTCTAGCTATCTTATCAAAGTTTCCACTCCTCAGCTCATAGACTAGGAGAACAAGCTCTAGAAGAGCATCAACAAGATCAGAATGTCCAGCCTCTACAAGCTTCTTCAGTAGATATATCACGTTTATACGTATGAGATTTCCCTCCTCTATACGAGCCTCAAGATAGGCATAGAGCTTGTAGGCGTTAGTAACCTGAACACAGCTAATACTTCTTGCATCATACTCATCTATCATATATCTTCCAGACCTATCTAGGTAGAGTGTTCCCTTCTTCACGGTCACGTACAGGTTCACTTTCAGTAGATCATCATCAAATATGGTGATCTTCTTCTCTGTAGAGTTTCCAAGAAACCTACGTATCGTCTTCCATATTCTTCGTACAACATTATACTTCATCTGACGATCAAGTGGAACTATGCTTGAGGAGAAGCATGGAACATCTATACAGTGTAGGCCAGACTCAGCACAGTAGTAGGCTTCTCTCCTTGCTGTACAGAGTATGAACCTTATTATATCTTCCTCTCCTACATCTGCTCTCCTCAGTATGTCATCGCACTTACCGTTAAACATTCCTCTTCTTCGTCCTAGTATTATTTTCAATAACTTTTAAAATTAAGGTACTACTGTAAGCTCGACATCTCTACACGTTGTCAAGGATCCTCGCCATTATGTAAGCATCCTCACCATCATGATAATACTTCTTCACTATGTTTACTACCGTGAATCCAAGCTTCCGATAGAGGCTTATTGCTGGCTCATTAGATACTCTGACCTCTAGGTACACTTCTGATGCATTATAATGATGTTTAAGTGCTCTTAGCGCTCTCAGAAGCATGTTGTATCCGATCCCTATCCTCCGCACGTGAGGTAACACTCCTATCGATATTATGTGACCTTTTCTCACAGGTTTTCCTACCTTGAAGAACGACCATCCATACTCTACTCTACACATGACGTATCCTACGACCTCTCCATCAACTTCAGCAACTATGAATGCCTTAGGATGAGTCAAGTAATGATCGACAAAGAAGAAGGGAGGATAGTTCTCTGGTAGCACCTTCCTATTTATTCTCACGACAGCATCTAGGTCATCCATTCTGAACTCTCTGAGTTTGAAGACTCTTCCATCTTTTCCTCGTATCAGCTCTTCTCCATCTAGTGCTGTTGTTACTTCCTTAACTTCCTGAAGCACGTCTGTTAGATACTATTATTATCAGATTAATAAGTTTAAGCCTGTACTTTACTATCTCTCCTCAGCTATCCTACATAGTAGGTACGTTATGAGGACGTAGAATAGTCCAAGTAATAGCAATGCTATGACGCTTGCTCTCCCTCTAATGAAGAAGTCTCTTAAGACGAGTCCTATAAGTCCTACGTGAGGTATGACTAAGTATACTACTCCACGTATTTGTGATGGCCTCACCATCCAGGGATCAGGTACAGGATTAGCATCTCCCTTCGTTCTTATTAAAATCTTACCATCGTACCTATATATCTCATATATTCTATGCACGATCTCAAGTCTCTCCCCATATACTTGTGCTATATAGACTATAACTTGACCTACATGTAGATTATATGGATTTATCGGTTTAAGTAGAACTATATCTCCTATATCTAGTACTGGTACCATACTGTAGCTTCCTACTACTGCCCATGGTGTACCTATACCAATTTTTGATGATACTAAATAATATATGAGTAAGCATATCACAATTATGAGCAGTGTCAACTCTATCAAGGTCTTTCTCTCTATCGTACCACCTAGACCTGATACTGAGGTAGACGTTTTCTCGATTACTCTTCGAGGAGAAAGGTTTATATAGAAGTGGTCCTTAACTCTCCTACGAGAGCTATGTCAACAGCATACGTTACACAGATAGGAGGCGTACCAGTACTAGTCCTCAAGGAGGGAACACAGAGAGCATTCGGCAAGGAGGCTATGCGAATAAACATAATGGTGGCAAAGGCAATAGCTGAGGTACTCAAGTCCACTCTTGGACCAAAAGGAATGGACAAGATGCTCATAGACAGCCTAGGAGACATAACGATCACGAATGATGGTGCAACAGTGCTCGACGAGATGGACATACAGCACCCAATAGGAAAGCTCCTGGTAGAGGTAGCTAAGACGCAGGACGACGAGGTTGGTGATGGTACAACAACCGCAGTTATCCTAGCTGGAGCACTTCTAGAGGAGGCTGAGAAGCTTCTAGACAAGAACATTCACCCAACTATCATAATCTCAGGATATAAGAGAGCACTTGACGCAGTGATAGAGCATCTGAGAAAGATTGCAATACCTGTGAAGAGAGATGACCTAGAGACTCTGAAGAAGATTGCTGCAACTGCAATGCATGGAAAGATAAGTGAGGCAGTTAAGGACTACTTCGCAGAGCTAGCAGCAAAGGCAGTACTACAGGTTGCTGAGGAGAGAGAGCCAGGCAAGTGGGTTGCAGACATTGACTGGATACAGATAGTTAAGAAGCATGGAGGAAGTCTATTCGATACACAGCTAGTATATGGAGTAGTAATAGACAAGGAGGTAGTACATGCTGCAATGCCTAAGAGAGTAGTAGATGCCAGAATCGCATTACTAGACTGTCCACTAGAGGTAGAGAAACCTGAGATTGATGCTGAGATAAGAATAACAAGTCCAGAACAGGTGAGAGCATTCATAGAGGAGGAGGAGAACATACTTAGACAGTACGTTGAGAAGCTTAAGAGCATAGGAGCAAACGTGGTATTCACGACAAAGGGCATCGATGACATAGCACAGTACTACCTAGCTAAGGCTGGTATTCTTGCTGTGAGGAGAGTGAAGAGAAGCGACATGGAGAAGCTAGTTAGAGCAACAGGCGGTAGACTAGTAACGAACCTCGATGATCTAAAGCCAGAGGACCTAGGATACGCTGGACTAGTAGAGGAGAGACGTGTAGGAGACGAGAAGATGGTATTCGTAGAGCAGTGTAAGAATCCGAAGGCTGTAAGCATAGTCATACGTGGAGGATTTGAGAGACTAGTAGATGAGGCAGAGAGAAACCTCATCGATGCATTAAGCGTAGTAGCAGACGTAATAGAGGATCCATTCATAGTACCTGGAGGAGGAGCAGTAGAGATGGAGGCTGCTAAAGTAGCAAGACAGTTAGCAACAAAGGTAGGAGGAAGAGAGCAGTATGCACTAGAAGCATTCGCAAACGCTATGGAGGTAATACCAAAGACACTAGCAGAGAATGCTGGACTTGACGCAGTAGATATACTGACAGAGCTAAGACATAAGCATGAGAGCGATCCAGAAGGATGGAAGTATGGTATTGACGCATTCTCAGGAAAGGTATCTGACATGATAGCTCTAAACGTGATAGAGCCACTAGTAGTAAAGGTACAGGCACTAAAGGCAGCCGTCGAGGCAGCATGTATGATACTGAGAATAGACGAGATAATTGCTGCAAGCAAGCTAGAAGAGAAGAAGGAGGAAAAAGAGAAGAAAGAAGAGGAGGAAGAAAAGAAGGAGTAACCTAGAACAAGAACATAATCAACATTAAGCATATCAGGCTGAGGAGGAACGTTATAAAGCAGTTTCTCCTAATCCTTGTTAAAGTCCTTTCTATTCCCACGTTCTCGATCTTTTTACATATTCTAAAGCATAGATAGACATATATCACAAGTGTAGGTACTATACAGAGAGCTAGTGGTATCATATTAACTCTTCCAATAAGTTCTTTACTAAGAATAGAATATAATAATGGTGCAAGTATTCCTAAAGACAACATACAGACCATTAATAAGGTAGAGAACCTATACACTAACCTTCTAAGTTCAGTAATAATAAATTTCCTTAAATTTTCTATAGTTCTCACATCTGATACATCTCTTCTAGATAGATCAAGACCTAGATCAATAACATGTGCTAGAACATCATTTTTATCCGATCCTGCTAATCTATTACATATAGAGTACTTGAATAGAATCTTCTCATCATCGTTTAGACTTTCATATATTTGGAAGAGCCTGTTCTTAAATTTCTCATATGATTTTACTATCTTTGGATTAAAGTTTAATAAAATAATTAACATGTTCTCAACATCTCTATCTACGGTGAATATTAGCATTAATGTTAACAATGTTAGTAGAGGTATCGTCATGTATATTAACGAGGTGTTAAATACTTCTGAGAGAAGTATGATTATCAGTGGTGTGAGAACTAGAAGTCCTCCTATCACTGTGAGATCTCTCTCAAACGTTTCAACCCTCATAGCTATCTCGCTTCTTAGTATGTCCTGTTTTATTGTAGTCTCTGATCTAGTCATATTGACATTATGATTTAAATAGTGGGTCAATATCGTGATCGTTTAAATATTTATAAAGGTTTTACCGCTGTTGAGCTATTATGAAGGTTGGCGTAGTTAGATACGGTGTTGGTAACATAGGTAGCGTGATTAATGCATTAAGAAAGCTCAACATAGATCATATAGTGATCACTAGAGAATCTGAGATAGGTGACTGTGATGTCGTGATACTTCCAGGAGTTGGTTCTTTTGATGCAGCTATAAGATATATAAGATCGACGCTTCCCATCGTAGAGAAGTTGAAAGGTATCAAACCTGTCGTAGGCATATGCCTAGGCATGCAGATAATGTTTGAGAGAAGTGAGGAAGGAGCTCTCTCAGGACTATCCTGGTTCAAGGGAGAAGTAAGAAGACTACAAAGCAGAGTCGTACCTCACATGGGGTGGAACAGTGTTGACATAGTTAGAGAGACCATGCTTGACGTCAGGTCTGGTGACTACTTCTATTTTGCGCATAGCTACTGCATCTACTCTAATGATATCGATCCTAGTATACTCCTAGGTAAGACGGTTTTCGAAAGTTCTGAGTTTTCTAGTATAATATTTGATGAGAAAAACATGATTCTAGGAACTCAGTTTCATCCTGAAAGAAGTAGTAGAACTGGTCTCAGACTTCTATCAAGCTTCTTCAAGCTATGTAGAAAATGATCAGCAAATTGGCCCATCCTCACCGCTCAGGGCGCGAAAACTTCATCACTTGGACGTTCTCTCTTGATGTCTCTTCTCTAGGAGTCTAACAACGTCTCTAATACTTAATCCCTTGTACCTTAGAAGTACTAGAAGATGGTATATTAAGTCAGCTGTCTCCTCGATAAGTCTCTCATTAGATTCTGATAAGGCTGCTATAGCAACCTCACCACTCTCTTCTATTACCTTCTTACATATCTTTCCTAGCCCAGCTGACACTAGTCTCCAGGTATAGCTGCTCTCACTTCTTGAAGCTATCCTGTCATCGATTATTTTCTCAAGCTTTAGTAGAAACTCTATATCACTCATGTTCTCTACATCTTAGACTTTCCTTATGAAGCACCATATTTTCAATCTCTGCAAGCTTGATACCGTGCTTAAGAAGCTCCTTATCATAGCTCTCACATATCACTATCCTCTTCATGAAGTCTATCGGAGTCATTGTACCTCTAGATCTAGCAAATCCTGAAGTTGGAAGAACATGACATGGACCTGCAACATAGTCCAGATATGCACAAGGAGCATTGAACGATACTACACCCACGTTACGAACCTTCTCAACTATCTTGAGACCATCTCTACGTGATATTACCTCAAGATGTTCAGGTGCCACCTCATTAATTATCTCTACAGCTTCATCAATATTGTTAACCTTCACAGTATAGAGAGATCCAAGCATCTTTTCTCTACAATACTTCTCATATTCTCTTTCAAATATATCAAGTATGTTCTCTGAAGGTGATATTACAAGGCAGATACTATGAACACCATGCTCGAGCTCTGCCAACGCATCAAGAACAGTACACTCGAGTTCTCTAGATTCTACAGAATCATCAATGTAGATTACGAGCTCTGTAGGTCCCTCGATACCATCTATATCGACTGTTTTCGATACCAGGTACTTAGCAGCCTGTATATATATGTTACCTGGCCCAAATATCTTATCAACCTTCTTCACTGTCTCCGTACCATATGCCATAGCTGCTATTCCTGCTACACCATTACCAACATAGATGTCTCTTATCTTCAGTAGTCTAGCTACGAGAGCCATCTCAGGACTTATGAGAGAGTTCTCTAATGGTGGTGTAAACATGATTATCTCTCTACATCCCGCTACTCTAGCAATTGTGCATAGCATTATCATTGTGGAGATGTATCCCTTAGGAATGTATATTCCTACACGATCTATAGCAATATTCTTCACTTTAAATATGGTGCTTCCTAGTATAACTATCTCGTTCTTCGGAATAAGCTTCTTATTGAACTCTCTCACTCTACTAATCACGGTCTCGATGCTCTCTCTGACGTCTGTACTTACCTTGCTAGCTAGCTCATTTATGAGATCGTTGCTTACTTTCACGTTCTCTATCTTTACGTTATCTATCTTCTCGGTGTACTCGATTATTGCCTTATCTCCTCTATCCTTTACGTCTCTAACAATGTTTTTTACTTTCTCTACAGCTTGCTCTATTTCAATTCCTCTTCTCACCTTATGTATCTCATCTAAGCTAATTCTCATCTCTTCCACTACTTGCTGTGCTCAATATTTAAAGGAGGATCCTCTTAACTCTCTGAGTAGTGTCTAAGACGTATCTGCTAGCTGTACCTAGCAAAGGAAGGCTAGTTGAACCAACTATGTGGCTTCTTACTCAGGTTGGATTAAAGACGTCTTCTACTGATGATAGAGCGCTGATAGTACAGACTAGCTGGCCCTCCCTGAGCCTAGTTCGTCTTCGACCTGAGGACATACCAAGCATTGTTGAGACTGGAGCAGCAATAATGGGTATAACAGGTCTAGACTTCGTGCTCGAGGCTGAGGCAGATGTGGAGATACTTCTAGGTCTAGGATTCGGTAAAGGTAGGATAGTTCTAGCAGTACCTGAGAGATCTAGGATAGAAAGTCCTGAAGATCTTCCTGATAACGCTAAGATAGCTACAAAATATGTAAACATAACTAGAAGATTCTTCACTCAGCTTGGAAAGAAGGTGAGGATAGTCAAGGTCTCAGGAAGCGTCGAGGCAATGCCCATACTTGGTGCAGCAGATGCAATAGTAGACGTCATGTCCACAGGAACAACACTCAGAGTACATGGTCTAAAACCAGTACATACCATACTTGAGTCTGAGGCAAAGCTAATAATGACTAGAGAGGACGTAGATCCTGATGCTAGATATGTAATAGACAAGTTTGTCACACTTGTTAAAGCTGTACTAGATTCACAAGGTAGAAAGCTCATAATGATGAACGTTCCAGGACATGCTCTAGATCAGGTCCTCAAGATCGTACCTACGATGGAGGGACCATCAGTAGCTAAAGTAATATCGAGAAGAGGAGTAGACATGTGGGAGGTAATAACCGTAGTAAGTGAGGACGAGATTCCTGACCTAGTAATGAAATTGAAGGAGCTTGGTGTCAAGGACATACTTGTGCTAAACATAGAGAAGGTGATACCATGAAAGATAAGTTAGTACTTCCTGAAGATAAGGCTAGAGAGATAGCAGAATCACTATGGTACAGACACATAGATAACACTGTAATAGCAGTAGTACAGGACTATGAGACCAAGGATGTCCTAATGGTAGCATACATGAATAAGGAAGCAGTAATAAAAACGTTAACAACAGGACTAGCACACTTCTGGTCAACAACAAGAAAGAAGTTATGGATGAAAGGTGAGACATCTGGAAACATACAGGAAGTACTAGAATTCAGGATCGACTGTGATAAAGATGCTGTACTCCTCATAGTTAGACCTAGAGGACCAGCATGCCATCTAGGATATAGATCATGTTTTGATGCTTGGAGGATTGATCAGTCCTGCGTGTAGGTCGATCACCTATCACAAAGCCCAAGCCTCATCACTCGTCGAGTATTATTAATCTCTCAGCCGTTCTCTAATATAGGTATCTCGTGCATGAACGTCAGAGATGTTGTACATAGCATGCCTAGCGTTCATTGTCAGGTCACCGTGTTGTACTATATAGGTATTATTAAAATACCTTTCAGGTAGAGTAAGTGAGGAAGTGGGCAGTTTCCTTAAGACAATAGAAAGCTATCTGATACATGGTGTAACGAGAGCGTACATAGTAAGATGGTTCGTGATCTCGGCAGTGATGGGAGTCATAATAGGTTCTCTAGTCTGGATACTCGGCAAGGCTTCAAACATAATACTGAGAAGCATCGTGCTTCCCATCTTAGGATACTCGCCAAACAAGCCTCCACCACTTGTTTTCGCATTCTCATTTAACATATTCATGAAGATACTTCCACTACTCATAGTAGGCCACATATTGAGCTACATAATTGTGACGAAGATATGTGAAGAAGCTAGAGGTTCAGGATGTGATATAGCTTTCTACAATTATGCTAATAGGAGATACTTATTTAGGCTAAGAGTACCATTTATGAAGGTTCTAGCAACATTACCAACACTGAGCCTCGGAGCTAGCGTAGGAAAGGAGGGTCCAGCAGTGCTCATAGGAGCAAGCTCAAGCTCTGTTGTAGAGAAGATATTTAGAATGGATCTGAGAGACCTAAAAGTAGCGTATGTTGCTGGAGTAGCATCTGGAATATCTGCAGCACTCTCATCACCACTAGGAGGAACAGTCTTCGGAATAGAGTTTCTGAGAGTATATGAGATAGAGTTCGAGATACTGGAGGTCCTCTATCCATCTCTAGTAGCATCAATAGTGAGCTATCTAACCACGGTGCTGCTCTCAGGTGGTGTCATATCCCCAGTAATATCTCTAGCTGGAATAACACTTCACTTATCCATAGCTAATCCATGGGTCATATGCTCCTTCATATTTCTAGGAGTCATAGTTGGAGGACTAACCAGAGTATATGCAGAGGTCTACCATCTCTTCAAGGCAACCTTCTTCAAACTAAAGTACAGTCCAGTACTTCCACCACTAATAGCTGCAGTAGCAGTAGCATTCATAGGAGCAACAACACCACTATCAATAACGACAGGATATGACTGGCTAAACAATCTAATACACTACTTCTCAACCTCGTTAAGAAATTTCAATCCTACGACATATGCGATAATGGTGCTCTTCCTGGTGGTCGTGTTCAAGATAATTGCAACCTCTATAACAATAGCATCAGGAGCAAGCGGTGGAATGGTTGCACCAACATTAGTAACTGGAGGATATATCGGTCTACTAACGTTCCTACTCTTTAAACTACTTGCACCAGCAGTAGCAACAAGCAGCCTTCTCTCAGTACTTACAATAGCTGGAGCAGCAACACTACTAGGCTGTGTATATAGGATACCTGTAGCATCGATACTAATAGTATCGGGAATGACCGAGACCTGGCCATACACGCCACTCATAGCATTAAGCATGGCAATAGCATACATAGTTACAGGACACTGGACAATTCATCCAAAGTTTAAACATTAGAAAAAATGATCGATTTCAAAATCTGGAAACTATTTGAAAATGATCCAAAAATGTTTGAAGTACCTGTAAAATGTAAGAGATGTGGAAGATGCTGCATAGGTACAGAGATGGAATTAATTCCTCATGATATAGAGAGAATAGTCAAGCTTGGATATAGGATCGAGGACTTCACAATAGTGAAGGGAGGAATAGTGAGACTAAGATGTGTAGATGATAGGTGCGTATTTCTAGACCCAGAGAAGAAACTATGTAGAATATATGAGCATAGACCGATAGGTTGTAGATTATATCCACTACAGTACAGTGATGGTGAGATATATGTTGATCCAGAATGTCCAGCAGCAGATACAGTACCAGCAGATGTCTTAGAGAGATTTCTACCCATAGTTGAAGCATTCGTTAGACTTAGCAAGATAACACGAGAATGGCTACTTCTGAGATATGGTAAGCTACCTGAAGAGAGGTGACTGAACCTAATATTTATATCTCTCAGAACTATACTAAGTATGAGAAATAGAAGAAATCTCGCACTGCTCACAATAGTGCTAATAGTAGTCTCACTAGCAGTTACATCTATAGCATATGCGCAGACTAGCGATGTAGCTACGAGCATAATAAAGAGTCTTCAAGACATATTTGAGAAGACTAGCAACACGATAGTGAACTCTATGAACGTTACTCTACAGATGATAGCGAGCGTTCTCATAAGAGTGTCAGAGGTCCTATCTATAGCTTTAACGATAGTTGGTCTCTTCCTATGG
Source organism: Thermoproteota archaeon (assembly GCA_013154355.1). Classification (GTDB taxonomy): domain Archaea; phylum Thermoproteota; class Thermoprotei; order Thermoproteales; family Thermocladiaceae; genus JAADER01. The sequence goes on from JAADCU010000038.1 coordinate 37,940, forward strand.
TTCTCCAGGATAAGTCCATACACGGGTAGAAGACTACTGATATCAGCAGTCCTTCTGTTCGTGTTCGCGTATGTGTTAAAGCATGTACATGTCTAAGATACGTTAACTATCTCTATACTACCATCATCTTTTACGAGTATTGCCTTGTTCTCAAGCTTCTCAAAACCTCTACTCCTAAATAATCTATCGCTCTCAGATGTCACCATGGAGGACACGATGTAGAAGTGTTCTGATAGCTCGTCATTGAGCTCATTCTTAGAGCAGTAAGACATTGTGAAAGATGTGTATAGTTCTCCAAAATTCTTCTTAAGAAGTTCTACAAGCTTGTCAATGTCTATGAATCTTGTAGAGACCGCAACAATACAGAGAGGTGCTAACACCTCTCTATTAGGTTCTATTCCCATAGCTCTAGCTTTTCTTTCACATTCTTCATCACCTTCAGGACAATATATTGATAAGTCTAGAGTCATTATGGAGTTCTTATTAGATTCCTCAACTATTCTCTGTTTCACATTATCGTCAAGAGCATTTACAACTATTTTATCTATCATTGATAGACCTATGAGCTTATTGTTTAAAGTTATTGCAGTAAATATGACGTAGTCAGATTTTTTCAATTCCTCTATATCGATCGGTCTCACGTATCTTCTATATGAAGTACTTGTTTAAATATGTTTAACATGGTCTAGAGCTGAAATATGTTAGAGAGACTTCGAGCAAGGTTTGACCCAGTACTTAGGAGTATAGCAAAGTATTTATCAGTGAATCCAAATCTTCTCACTATACTATCAGTAATATTTGCTCTACCTTCTCCAGTATTACTATACATATATACCTCCAGGCTCAGCATAATGATAGCGACAATCCTATTCATAGCATCGTCTCTAATGGACATAATTGATGGAGCAGTAGCTAGAGCTCACGGTAGAACTAGCAAGAAGGGTGCATTTCTAGACTCTACCTGTGATAGATATGTTGATGCAATAATGATAATAACAGGCTTCATACTTTGTAAAGACTATCTAACAAGACTTTTTCTCATACTTACGTTAGTAGGATCATACATAACAAGCTATGCTAGAGCTAGAGCTGAAAGTCTAGGGGCAGAGTTGAGAGGTATAGGCCTAGTCGAGAGGGGCGAAAGAGTTATTCTTTTGATAATTTTCTTCATAATATGTTACATACTTTACGGTACAGAAATCTTCAAGACCTTTACTAGAATCTACGTGGGAGTTCTAGCATTGTTAACAAACATCACAGCAATACAGAGAGTAGTTAAAGTATGTAGAACATTACCCTAAGATAAGTAAACCTTAAGGTTTAAATAATATGAAAACCATGTTAAGCTAAAACAATGGTCAGGGAAGAATGTGTCATAGTATACATAGAAGGTAACAAGATAACAAAGACGGAGAAGGTAAAGGGAGGACTAATACAGGTAGTAAAAGAATATGCAAAGAAGCTCATAGACCAGTGGGATGCAGAGACCTCAGACTTCATAATACTCAGAGACAACTATACTGTCACATTAAAGATTCCTCTAAAACCTGAGATAGCAGACATAGCTAAGAAGTATGGTGCTAAGAGAGTTGGAGATCATGCAGAGATCACAATACCAGTGTACGAGATATCGTCAAGTAATAGATGGATAGAGGGATCATTTCAAGCAGACAACTTCATAGTAATATTCCCCTACCTAACAGACGAGGTAACAGACCAGATAGCTAATGCAGTAATAAGATCACTAGCAGAAGCTAGAGCAGAAGAGGAGCTCGGTGAAGAAGAGCTATAACTAGACAAGCGATAGCTTAGTTGCACCAAGTACCTCGTCAAAACTTATACCTAACGCATCGAGCACCTGTTCAAGGCTTGTTCTCAGATACTCAACATACTTATCGATATCGACCTCATCTATTCTCGCTAACTGTACAGGTTTGACCCCATCTTTTGTACGTGTCTTCACGAAGTATATTATGTCTCCAGGACCAACATTGATACCGTACTGCTTTAACTGTAGTGCCGCTTTCACATGTTGAGGCTTATTCTTTGTATACTGCTCAAGAGGCTTGTTTAGGGACATTCTTACCATTAGTTTGTTAAGTGGTATCTCTCTCCTACGTAGCTTATCGTAATATTCTTTGACTTTTCTCCTGATCTCGTCTAGCTTAGTCTCTACTTCTGTTATCTTCTCCATGCTTGATATTATCTTTAGAACATCTGCGAATGCTTCTTTTACGAAGTCTGGCGTGTTTCTCTTCTTTCCTACCATTCCCTTTATGTCTAGTGAGCCGTCTGGTAGTATCCCTATGTAGTTCTTCTTTCTACCACTCATTGCTACGAGCCTATATGTCTTATCTATGTCTATATCTATTCCTAGAGTCTCCTCTACCCACTCTATGAGCTCCTTCAATTTTTCCTCATCGGGACTCCATATGAAGAGACTGTCAGTATCACCATACAGTGGTACTAGTCCAAGCTCTAGAGCCTTTATCAAGGTCATGCTCATTGCTAGTCTACCGAGAGCTGTTACCAGCTCTGCTACAGGAGGACAGTAGAGCTGGAAGGTCTCTGCACCGAAGACTCCGTATGAGGCGTTTATGAAAACTTTCAGAGCGCTCTGAACAACATCGTAGAACTGTTTCAGTATGGGATTATTAGTGGTCTTTGCTATCTTCTTGTAGACATATACTCTCATATCTCTCAGGATACCTATTATGGTAGAGGTCAAGCCTCTCCTATTATAGCATACCCAGTGTGGTAGATCAGGATAGGGCCTATTATTCTTCTGAGTCTCGTCAGGACACTTCACAGTCTCGTATGATAGGTTCCACTTCTTTATTATAGATGGGTACAGACTTGCGAAGTCTACTACACACACGTTTGGGAAGATTCCTGGCACAGGATCTATAACTATGGCGCCAAGGTACTTCTTACCCTTTATTATTGCCTTGGTAGCTGCCTCGCCCTTAACATTTATGATATCTTCTTTCTCAGGTATAAGCCATCCTCTTCTTCTATGTTCATAATACATCATGTTCTTTATCCACGCTGATACTTGACTTCTAGTTATATCATCTATAGGAAGCTTCGATATTCTGCTTAGGAGTATTATCAGCTTCATCACTAGCTCATTATCGTACATTGTCAGGTACAGTGTTAGAAAGGCGTCTCTAAAGTTGTAGTTTACCAGCTCAGCATAATCCATCTCATTGATCGGCTTATCTCTAGGAATCTTCTTCATCTTTACTAGAGCTGACGCAATAGTGTCTAACGTCTTCTCAGCTCCTCTATACTTTCCACCGAACGCGTAGGTCTCGATTGCCCTAATGTTGAAGAACTTGTATAGGTCAACGTGTACTCCAAGTGCTACAGTCATCTCATCTCTCTTAGATATTATAGGTATCTCATCCTTCCTGAATCCTAACTTTAGCGCTCTATTATAGATGTACTTGAGGTCAAAATTATCACCGTTAAACGTGACTATAAGTGGGTACTGGCAGACTATCTTGAATAGTTCTCTAAGCATCTCGTACTCACTATCGAAGAACATTATCTCAACATCGTCATCTCTCAGCTTCTCTACCTGTTCCCAAGTTAGGTCTAGTCCAGGTCTCTTAAGTACTAGTACTCTTCTAAGACCATCACTTCCCGCTAATGCTATAGAGATGATCTCATAGTTAGCTTCTTCAGGTTTAGGAATCTTGTTCTCCTTAGGTGTGAACACTTCTATGTCTATTGCAAGTCTCTTTATGTGCGGAATAGGAGCTTGAAAGAGAGGTAACCACTTCTCAACCTCCTCAAGCATGTACTCATCATTACCATATAGCTTATGTACGAAGTCTCTGACCTCTTGAGGAATGTCTATGTCGACCTTTACGAGCTTTCCATTCTCTATTCTGTAGAACATTCCAGGAATGATATCTCTATCATATATGTAGCATAGGTGATACTTGATCTTTGACTCCCACGTCTTAGGAAGAATATCTCTAATAGACTCTCTCGCACCTCCTATGCTCAATGGGTCTTTTGCACATACCTTAGTCATCACTACCTCCCTATCATTCAGAGCATCATACTTTCTCACAAGCTCTAGATGACTGAAACCTCTATGCTGAATGACTCTAGGAAATCTTGTTACTATATCTACAGGATCGATATCGGTTAGCAGATATGGTCTATGACCTGTATTATCGTACCAGAAGTATATTCTATCGTTGACAGGGTCGTACAGTTTCACTAGAGCTCTACCAGCCTTACCATCATAGGTGACGCTTAGCACGATTGCTGGAGGAGATATGCTCGGCGTCTCTCCTCTAATTTCGAAAGATATAGACTCCTCTTCAAACTCTTCACCTTCTCTTAACTGTACCTCTTCCTCCTCAAAATCTTCCTCAAATCTATACTCCTCCTCTCTAATCTTCTTAACCATCTCCTCGTTAAGAAATATTCTTAAAAGATATTAAAACCTAGTACGATCATTACCTTAGTGATGATGCTTGTGAGGTCTGACCAGTGAAGAGCTGGGCTGAGCTGACAATCTTTATAAAGACTCTATCTACGTCTCGATCTCGAGGTTCCTAGATGGGTAAGAGGATACTAGTCCAGCGTAGAGGAAAAGCTGGACCAACATTCATAAGCCCAAGCTGGAGAAGACCTGGACCTGTCAAGTACGTTCCACCAGATGAGGTACAGATGAATGGTGTTATAAGAGGAGTAGTCAAGGAGCTACTTCACGTGCCTGGCCTAAACGCTCCCGTAGCTCACGTGATGTTAGAAGATGGTAGAGAGATGTACATGTATGCTGTAGAGGGAATGTATGTTGGACAGATGATAGAGATAGGAGCAGAAGCAAAGATAGCGACAGGAAACGTGTTACCACTCTACAAGATACCTGAAGGAACAATGGTATGTAACGTAGAGAAGCAGCTGGGAGATGGTGGAAAATTTGCAAGATCAGGAGGCACATATGCAGTCGTCTTATCACATAAGCCAGAAGAGAGGAAGACGGTACTACAGTTACCAAGTGGAAAAACTATAGAGGTAGACTCTAGAGCTAGAGCAACAATAGGCATCGTAGCAGGTGGAGGAAGAATAGAAAAGCCGTTCGTAAAAGCAGGAAAGAAGTATCATAGAGCAAAAGCAAAGTCCTGGAAGTACCCAACAGTGAGAGGAAAAGCAATGAGCCCATATGCACACCCACATGGAGGAGGACATCACCCAACTGGAAGCCCACCAGTAGCAAAGAACGCACCACCAGGACAGAAGGTAGGACACATAGCTGCAAGATGTACTGGAAGAAGATGCCCACAGATCATACCATACGAACAGAGACGCAGAAGAAGATAATCCTCTACATCACTTCATATTCTTTCTAAGCAAGAGC
>JAADCU010000050.1 GCA_013154355.1 Thermoproteota archaeon
GAGTCTGAGACATATCTAAACTATATAAAGTTCAGAGTCGTTGAGACTAATGAGGAGATAATCATAGCAACTACTAGACCTGAGCTTCTTCCAGCATGTGTAGCAGTGATATATAACCCACAGGATGATAGGTATAAGCATCTAGCTGGTAAACATGCTGAGGTACCAATATTTGGACAGATTGTACCTATACTTGAGCATCCAGCTGCAAAACCTGAATATGGTACGGGACTAGTCATGATATGTACTTTTGGAGATGTTAGAGATCTCATGATAGTTAACGATCTCAAGCTACCGATAAGAATAGTAATTGATGAGACAGGAAGATTGAAGGATGTTGCTGGCAAGTTCTCGGGAATGTATATAATAGATGCTAGATACGCAATAATTGAAGAGTTGAAAAATAGGGGTCTACTTGTGAAACAAGAGAAAGTTAAGCATAATGTTCCAGTCTGCTGGAGATGTAAGACACCTGTAGAGATAATCATAACAAGAGAGTACTTTCTTAAACAGTTAGAGTTCAAAGATAAACTAGTCGAGCTAGTACGTAACGAGATGATCTTCTATCCACCAGAGTTTAAGGAGAAGCTTATAAGTTGTATAGAGTCTCTCGAGTTTGATTGGCCAATATCACGTAGAAGATATTATGCTACAGAGATACCGATATGGTACTGTATTGACGAGAACGGTAACAAGATACCTCTAGTTCCTGAACCAGGAAGATATTATAGACCGTGGAGAGATGAGCCTCCAAGAGAGATAGTTGAGAAGTGTCCTACAGGTAGGATCGAGGGCGAGACGAGAGTTCTAGATACATGGTTCGACTCTTCCATATCATGGATGTATGCATCTGGGTATACTAAGCCTGAGATAAACGTGTTTGATAAAGTATACCCTCACTCAATAATGAGACCTCAGGGCTATGATATAATTAGGACATGGCTCTACTATTCAGTACTTAGAGCATATCTGCTCTATGGTAAGCCACCGTTCAGATACGTTAGGATATCAGGAATGGGCCTAGATGAGAAAGGTGAGGCAATGCATAAGTCTAAGGGGAACATAATAGATCCGATACCACCAGTAGAGAAGTATGGTGCTGATGCAGTCAGATTCTGGGCAGCAGCAGCAGCAAAATTGGGAAGTGATTACAGATTCATGCCTCAGCTAGTGGAGACAGGTCATAGTTTTGTCATAAAGCTGTGGAATATAGCGAGATTCATATCACAGTTCCCCATAGTTCTAGATAGAGGTGATGTTACTCTAACTCCTTTAGATATGATGATTCTAGCTAAGCTAGAGGAAGTGATTGCTAAATGCGTGGAATCCTACTCAAGATTCGACGTCTATGAGCCAGCTCACACGATATTCGACTTCACATGGCACATATTTGCTGATCACTATCTAGAAGCTGTTAAGCCACGTGCATATAATAGAGAAGGCTACTTCTCAGATAGAGAACAGAAAGCTGCCTGGTTCACATTACATACAGTACTAAGAGAGATAACTAAGCTAGCAGCACCAATAATGCCATTTGTCACAGACTACATATGGAGAAAGCTCTACAACGAGACTGTACATAGGCAGAACATACCCGATAAACTAGAGATAGAGTTCGATAGATCCTATGGAGAGCTGATAGATCTCTTTACAAGATTTAACCGCGCAATATGGACGTACAAGAACAAGCATGGCATGAGTCTTGCCTCACCACTAGAGGCAGTAGTATACGTTCCAGACAAGCTTCAACCTCTCATAAGGGAGCTAAAGATCATGCATAAGATTAGAGAAATCAGAATAGGCCAACCAGAGAAAGAATGCGAGAAGGTAGATGAATCAGAAATATACATATGTAGAGAGTAGCTACTCACAGCTGATTACTGGATCTATTATTCTGCCTCTCTCAACATCTATAAGTCCTAGATCTGTTATCCTTATCTCAGGAACTACTACGAGAGACGCAAACATTAATGGAGCAATCTTATACAAGCCCCTACGAACATCTCTATCAACATAGTTTAGAAGTCTCTCTATCTCGTAAATAACATCCTCATCATCAGACATGAGACCAGCTATATCAAGTTTAACAGAAGCTACAACCTGAGAGTTCTTCACAAGAACTATTCCACCACCAATCCTCTCTAGCTCTCTCACAGCTACATACATGTCCTTAACGTTCTTACCAACTACCGTCAAATTATGAGAATCATGAGATATTGTCATTCCTATAGAGTACTCACCTATGTCAACTCCAGTACAGAATCCTTTACCAATACTTCCAGATCTGCCATGTCTCTCTATGACCGCTATATAGTAGACGTCTTCGGGCAGGATCCACTCACCATTTTCGACCTGTACATTAACTACCTTCTTTCTAGTCAATATCGTACCTTCAATAAATTCTATGACATTTATCATACATCTACATCTATTCTTTGGACAACTCGGCTTTAGGTCGCTCGACTCTAGGGGAGGTATCTTTACAGTGCTTCTGAAATATGGAGGATATATATGGCGGGGGAAGTCTATAAATAATGAATAATCACTATATACGAGTTCTCCCTCGCAGAATACTTTGACGACCTTTAGATCTTGATCTAGGAGAATTATATCTGCAAGCCTTCCAGGAGCTACAGATCCTATCAGCCAGTCGACACCATAATACGTTGCTGGATTCAATGTGCAGAGCGAGAAGGCTTCAGCTAGATCGACGCCAGATCTAACTATTATTCTCACTGCCTCGTCGAGATATCTTTCCTTGAGCTCTATTATATTTATATCATCGCTAACTATCATTGCTCTTCTAAGAACATTTCTAGGAATATTAGATATTATTTTTGGAAGATCTCTTGAGAACGTGCCATATCTAATCATTATGTAGAGACCTCTCCTAGCTTTCTCAACAGCTTCTTCAGGACTTGTGATCTCGTGATCAGAGTCTGGACCAGCAGAAATATATGCACATAATTTATCTCCTCTAAGAGATGGAGCATGCCCACATACTCTGAACCTCATCTTTTCTGAAACTATGATCTCCTTAAGAATATCATGATCTCCATCAAGTACAGATAACACATCCATCACCTCACCAAGAGCCATAGACCAGTCATCTTTGAGCAGGTTCTCCACATCTTCTGGTATGAGCTTGTTTGGATTTGTCTCAAGTTTAAGCTTTGTAGCTGGTATACATGATGGTACTGTAAGGTATATCTTTAATGGACTTTTCACGCACTCTTTCATGAACTCTCTTATTCCATCAACTCCGAGAACGTTACCTATCTCATGTGGGTCAACGAATACTGTAGTAACTCCATGCATTATAGCATATTTAGAAAATATGGACGGTGTAACCATGCTGCTCTCAATATGTACATGTGCATCTATGAGCCCAGGAGCTAGTAATAGTCCTCTACAGTCAACTATTTTTGGGCATTTACTATACATCTTAGAGTAGTCTCCAACATATGCAATCAACCTATCCTTGATTACGACGTCGGCTTCCTCTATCTCGCATGTGAGAACGTTTACTAATCTCGCATTACGTAACACGATGCTTGGTCTCTCCTCGCCTAGGGCACATTTTATGGCTCGAACTCTCTCTCGAATTGTTGGTATTCTAAGCATCAGTGACCGCCAACTCTTCACCTATCTGGGGCCCATCTATTCATCACTTCTTCTATTTCTTCTACTCTGGACTTTATAAGCTATCTGTCTCATCTGCAGGTTCGGCATGGTAGATAATGCATAGTTATGTACTGTGTTCGCTATCTTCTGAATAAGCTCATCTAGCTCTCTTATCCTGACCTTGATGTAGTCTGTCCATGTCTTTCCAGCCCTCTGATTAACCAAGACGTTGTATAGTCTCTTAGCCATGTTCAATATCCTTATCTCAGTAGGTCTGAGACTCCAGGGCAGTCTTATGTTCTCTAAAGTCCTTACCTGCCTATACCTGTCAAAACCTATCTGTTGAGCATACACATGATGAAGAAATAGGTGAAGTAGCACGTCCAGAGTTGACCTATAGTTCAGCACTATTAGCTGTGAGTCAGGTAAGTACTGACCTGTTATGGATTTACAGTATGGATCTACATCACGTATACATGATGTTCCTTCGCTGCACTCGTCTACGTCCTGTAAAGTGACTATGATGTTTGGCCTGGACACGCTTAATCTTGTTGACCAATCTTCAATAATCTCCTCGTAGAGCTCCTCGATCTCACGTACAAGTCTGAGAACCTTTCCCTCAATTTCTGATCTTATGAACTCCTCGATAGTACTCATCTACATGTATAGTTACCTTAAGCTAGATATTAACCTTTTCACATTAACTATCTAAGACCTTCTACATAAGACAAGGAGCACAGTGTCGATAGGTGTCCTTACGCTCTCTAGTACTGTGTCAATCACTATTGGAGCTATGGATGAGGTAGTATAGAGAACTAGTCCTCCTTTCTTAACTATTCTAAACAAGTCTATTATGATCTCTCTTAAAACATTCATGGACGAGCCAGCACATATCTCTACATAAGAATCGCAGGGCAGATAGGGAGGGTTAGATACTGCAATGTCGAACGATGAGTCTCTTATAGCAGATGCGGATGCCGTACACACAATATCTACTCTATCATCTACTTTTAACGTTTTTACGTTAAGTTTAGCATTCTCTAAAGCTATCTTGGAGATATCTGTGAGTACTATATAACATTTCTTAAATACCTTCGATAGAAATATTCCTATCATGCCTGAGCCAGCACATGTCTCACATATCTTTAATAGACCTCTCCTATCATGTAGGAGTCGTATAAGTCCGAGTATTGTTAGATATGTTGAGTATGAGATGTCTGGTCGAAAACATCCTCTCAATATTATGAACTTTATTCCTCTAATATTGACTATGTATGGTCTTCTTGCTGTTAGAAGTATATGTAAGATATGTGATATCATCCTTATGAGCGTAATCCTGATCTTGTACCTTAGGCTCAACCTGTCATCTATGTTACAGAAGTATTTTTAAATAGATACTACACGCTTGTAAAGGTATGTCACTAACTATAGACCCAAAGACGTTCTATGCAAATCCACCACCTGGAAAGCCATTTTACGTAAGATTCGTTGTGCCACCAGAGATAGCTGAAAAAGCATATGAGATACTGTCCATAGCAAGACAGACAGGAAAGATAAAGAAGGGAACAAACGAGACCACAAAAGCAATAGAAAGAGGTCTAGCTAAGCTTGTCCTCATAGCTGAAGACGTAGATCCTCCAGAGATAGTAGCTCACCTACCACTACTCTGTGAGGAGAGAGGAGTACCCTACGTATATGTTCCAAGCAAGGAACGACTTGGAAAAGCTGCTGGAATAGAGACACAGGCAGCATCAGCATGCATAATAGATCCAGGACAGGCAGCGCAGGAGCTCGAGCAGCTGATAGAGAAGATAAATGAGATAAGAGTCAAGGCTGGTCTGAACCCAATAGTTCCTTCTGCAGCTCCAGAGAAGGCTGCTGCAAAGAAGGCAGCAAGAAAGAGATAGAATTGAAGAACCATCTATCGAGAATTCTCAAAATAGTCAGTTCTTAGGGAGAACACAAATCCTTAATACCCCTACCTGAACATTATCATCGATGAGTGAAGAGGTAAAGATTCCAGAAGAAGTACAACAGCAGGAACAGGAGGTCAAGTTCAGCCCCTATGATGATGCAGTAGCTGCACAGGTAATACAGATACTTGGTAGGACAGGAATAGCTGGAGAGGTGACCATAGTTAGAGTAAGAATACTTGAGGGCAGAGACAAGGGTAGAGTCATAACAAGAAACGTGAAAGGTCCTGTAAGAGTTGGAGACATATTAATGCTTAGAGAGACAGAAAGAGAGGCTAGAAGACTCACTGTCAGGTAGTAGCTCATTATTTAAAACCTTACAGATAGAGGTAATATTAGAGTGATGAGTCTTACCCCACACAGATCAATGAAGACGAGCACCGCAGCTGAGCTATAGCGATAGGTTTTTAAGAGATGAGAGGAGACGAGGAGAAGCTATGTTTAACAGGCTGCTAACATTGCTTATTGATATAGCATTAGTGAGTGCCGGTGCATGCATAGGAGCATCACTCAGATACGCAGTATCGAGACTAGTTCCAGCAATCGACGGCTTCCCAGTAGGTACATTAATCGTGAACTTCATCGGTAGCCTACTAATAGGCTTCATAATGTACTCATCGTTCCTCTATGGAGTATTTACTAGGGAACAGAGACTTCTACTAGTAACAGGATTCTGTGGCTCACTAACAACATTCTCAACATTTGCGTACGAGACTTTCTCATTGATACAGGAAGGAATGTGGTATCTAGCAGCACTCAACATAGTAAGTAATGTAGCTCTATGTATAACTGGTGTATATCTTGGAAGAGTATTAGCCGGGTTAATATTTTAGACGCTGGATGAAGTTCTGAAAGTGTGAGAACGTGACCTGCTGGGTAAGAATGAGAATATATTTAGGAGAGTCAGATAGATATCATGGAAAACCAGCATACATGTACCTCATAGAACTATTCAGAAAAGAGGGTCTAAAAGGAGCAACAGTGATGAGGGGAATCGCAGGATTTGGAAGCAAGAGCATAATACATTTTCCAAGCATCTTAAGACTCTCAGAGGATCTTCCAATAATAATCGAAGTTGTTGACGAAGAATCAAAAATAAATAACGTACTTGACAAGGTTAAAGATGTCGTTAAGGAGGGTCTCATAACGATAGAGAGATTGGACACTGTAATCATAAGAAGACACGGGGAAAGCTAATAACCATAATAGTCTACTACTACCCCCTTCTCAACAATCTTTAGCATATTGGTAAATACGTACTTGAGCTCTCTAGCAGTATACTTAAAATATCTATCAGAAGGCTCCTTAAGAAGCTCAATCAATCTCTGACCACATCTTGGACACTTTCTCATACTTACCCTCGATATGAGATCTCTCCTACAGTCTGAGCATCTGTACATGAAGATGTCTCCTTGATAATCTATGTAATCCAATTTCACTACTGTTCCAAAGCTTGATAATGCTACACCATATATGATTTCTCTCGCTTTTCTTAGAATACTATAGTTAAGATATATGTGAGGTAATGCTATGATTATTCTAGATTTACCGTAGAGAATTATACATCTTTCTCTTAAGTATCTTAATAAGCTTATGCTAGGAGTAGAATGTAGATATATTATTATTCCATGAACATTTTTCACATCTTCAGTACTAAGCTTAGATAGTTCATCAAGTCTAACAGTAACATATTGTCTATCATCTTTCTCAACATCTATTATCTGTACTGTATTATCTCTAACTGATATCTCTACATCCTTTAAATCATTTAATATACCGTCAGCTCCTCCACAGTATGCTGCTCTAGCAAGATCGTCTAATGAGTTCAATATAGTGCTTAAACAGATAAATATTCTTTTATCAGTTCCAAGCTCTTTTCTTAATCTAGCAAGAGTGGTGCTTAGAGATATAAATTTCTCTACACTATCTATATATTTTACTAGCTCCAACAGTTTAACATCTTCTATCGCTAATACTATCTCTCCTGGATAAATTATGAATCCGTCAGGTACTAGCTTCAGTATTTTCAATCTATCTTTTAGATACCACATTCCTGATACTGCAATTATCTCGTTTCTTCTACTTCTCGCTACTATAAGCTTCATGAGACGTTACGTTAATATTCACATTTACTAAAAATTTCTCAGATAGATGTGCCGGAAAAGAATGTTAACTGGAGAATAATAATGATGAAGATCGTACCTGTACCAATAGTATCGATGATATTGACATTGCTGATTATTCACGCATACAATATGCCTACTGGACAAGAATATTATACATACATGATGGAAGGCGTTCAGATAACGCTACCGATGATAATATACATAGTTGTTCTTCAGTTCGCTGTAGCAACAGTAATGTACATAATAGTTAAGTCGAGGAAAGTCAGAGCAGCTAGATTAGGATTCTATATCATCACTGTCATGCTATCATTCTTCTCTCTCTATGCTACACTATATGCAGCATTAGCTACAGTCAGCTACGGAGACGTTCTCAGTCTAGCATTATCCATAGCTCTCACTCCAGTCCTCGTTAAGTTGATAGATAGTGATAATCATAATCTTAGATATGTAGGATTTCTCATAGTATGTATACTAGCGTCATTAAGTCTAATAGAATATCTATATGATACATCTCTCATATTTCTCATACTTCTACTCATGCCCGTAATGGACGTCGTTCTGGTGTATCTAGGTCCTCTTGGAAAAAGCATACAAGAGATAAAGAAGAGAAGACAGGAACTAGAGATTGAACATTCGGGACATGTGGAGACTAGAGTTAGAGACTCATCTTCAATAATTACTAAGCTCACTGTCAAGCTTGACGGTATAATGCTAGGTATAGGAGACTTCCTACTATACTCTCTTGCATCGATGTGGAGTATAGAGCTAGTCTCAGGGCTTCTATCGACAATAGGATTGTTACTCTACTCAGTAATATACCTTGTACTGTTTCTCTTAAGCTTCTATGTCAACATTAAGCTATGTTTAAGAAAGGGATACGGCCCCGCGTCACCTCTACCATTGATATCGGCGATAGCGATAACGTTACTCAGTTACTACCTCCTCACTCTTAAGTAACTTGTCGAGCATCTTCTTTCTCTCTGATGATGTTGGATATAGTTTGAGAATGTATGTCCAAGGATTTTCATGAAGTTCTAATGCTAGCTTCCTCTTCTTCACAATTATGTTATCCTTTTCTAGAGTATTAAAATCGATCAGATAAAATACTTCAAAGTAGAACCTATTCCACCTAATCCTCATATAAGTACTTGAACACAGGAAAGAGCATGAATACAGACATCTATCTAGTGCTTAAAGATGTTACCTGTCCCTCGTGTGGTTCAAGAATAGTACTTATGGAGGATAGAAAGTTTGTATGGCTAGGATGTGAGAGATGTCGCATCTTTGTAAGAATAACGAAGAGCTCTATCAGTAGAAAAGTTCGTGGAAAAACGTTTCCATGGCGTGACATAATTAGAGACCTCATTAGTACTCTCTATCAAGTATGTCAACAATAATGTTGACCTTATCACCTCTAACCTTCTCATAGATTACCTCTCTCAAGTTCTTCATCACCGTGTAATAATCTACTTTTCGAACCTCATTTCTCTCTCTAACGTATAAGTCTGTAGAAACTACTATGCCGTTGATCTTCTCTCCTTCTCTATAAGAATAGAAGTACTTGAATATTTCTACACCAGGCACCTCTACTCCTGGACCCTTGCCAAGATATATGACAGTTATCTTAAAAAGACCTGCTATAGGTGTGACTTCTCTCAGAAGACGAGAAAGATCATCAGCTATTACTGCTATTCTTTCTATGCCATATTTATGTAATGTGCCTAGACTATGAGGTCTTCTATCAAGCATTAATGACAACTCATCTATGGTCATTAGAGGACATACTCTATATCTCAACATTCTGTACCTCAGAATTCTCTCAAGATCGCTCTCGAACAGCACGTTACATGGAACATAGTAGGTATGTGCTCTACTTAGAGGTCTCCTTGCTAAGAATCCTCTCAGTTCTACTCTTCTCTGCATGCTCTATAATACTCTTCCAGACTTGTATCATTGACTCAAGTATCCTACAGAACTCATCTGATAGACATAGCATATTATCAATCTTCTTCAGCATCTTCACTTGAAGAAGTCTCCTTATGACATACTCTATATCGCTTTCTCTTCTACACAGTATCCTACATATATGATCAATATCGTATTGTGTACATCCTCCTTCTCTGATAAGTAATTCTATTAGCATTAGAGCAGGATCGACAAATCTAGATGGTGATCTATAGAATACTCTTCTAACAAGATCTACCACGTTTCTCACAGGATTGACTCTTATCGTCTCTCTCTCCTTAACCACTCTATGAATCTATTATCAAACAATATTAAACTATCTTCTCCAACTTTCAACTCTACCTGCATTCTCTTGAGATACGCTAGAGCAACGAGACAACATATTAATGCATCTACTCCATGTCTATCGAGCGCTTCAACACTTAATATTCTACCTTCAAGAATCTTCAGAATCTCTTCTCTACCTATTTTAGAAATTTTTAGACATGATGAAGGATGAGTTTCTATAACCTTCATATCTAGTTTTTCTAGAACATCTTTAATACATATTCCACATATTGTAAGTCTCCTCATAGGTCCTAATAGTGGAGGTATAAGTCTTAGACCAAGTCTTCTACAATACCTCTCTAGATCTCTCTCAATTCCTCTTCTAGGAAGAGATAACGGCGCATCTATAGCAACAACCTTTACACGATCTCTCAGTGCTAGAAGTAATGATAATGCTTCTACTGGACTCACCGTGAGCACTATATACCTATCACTATCCTCAGAGTAGAAACATACTCCTGTACTTCTCTTTCTCGGATGTCCAAGATCGATTCCGGAGACTACGTCTCGACAGTTATCTAAGTAACGTAACGTTCTTAATATTCGATCACGTCTCATATAGCTAGTGATGACCCGGTTGTACCACTGAGAGCTGATGAATTATTCCCGCTCTGATACACCCTCAGTATATTGTATAAGGTATCTCTCTCTACAGGAATCATTCCTACACTACTTATCAGTTCTATCAACTCTTCACGTGTAATATACTCCTTCTCGAAAGCTCCTGCAGCATGTGATATATTTTCTTCCATTAATGTACCTCCAAGATCGTTAGCTCCACATGTTAGAAGATACTGTGCAAGCTTTCTACCAAGCTTAACCCAGGATACCTGCACGTTGGTTATATATGGGTGAAGATAGATCCGTGAAGCTATACACATCTTGATATCGTATATAGAAGATGATCCTGGTCTACAGTTTCTGATGTTTCTAAGCTTAGTATTATGGTGAATAAATGGTAGAAGAACTATCTCAGTAAATCCATGAGTTTCTCTCTGAATATCTTTGAGAATCTTCAGGTGCTGAACAACATGCTCTATATCCTCGACATGACCGTACATTATTGTACATGTCGTTCTTATGCCTAAGCCATGTGCCGTAGTTATCACATGTATCCATTCTCTGACACTCATCTTTCTAGGACATATTATCTTTCTTACATCATCATGAAGAATCTCTGCAGCTGTTCCTGGAAGAGTATCTAATCCTGCTTCTCTCAATATCTTAAGTAGTTCAACGATCTTTAAGTTCTCTCTTTCTGCGAGACTGAGAATCTCCTGTGGAGAGAATGCGTGAATATGAAGTTTACGATTAATCTTCTTGATAATTCTCAATAGGTTGATATAGTAGTCTAGCTTGAGTTCTGGATTGACTCCTCCCTGTAAACATATCTCAACAGCCCCTCTCATATACGCCTCTTTCGCTCTTCTCTCAACCTCGCTCAGTGGCATCACGTATCCTGAAGAGTCTCCTGGAGGTACAGAAAAGTTACAGAATAAGCATCCTATTACGCATATGTTTGTGAAGTTTATATTTCTATTACATACAAAGGTCACATATCTTCCAGAGGTCCTGATTTTCAGATATAGTGCACATAGTCTAAGTAGCTCCAGGTCTATAGGATCATCACATCTAAGTATGAATTCACAATCTTTCTCATCTATCTCCTTATTTGAGAGAACTTTCTCTGCTATATCATATGCTGCTGAGCTAGAGATCTTGCATAGCTTCTCTATGCTTCTAAGAACGTTTTCTAGATACGTCATCTCTTGGATTGCTCGATGTCCTGTATAAGCTGTTTGAGGACTTGGTAAAGCTTCAATTTCTCTACCCCTGTACGTGTCACCTGTGGAAGCTCATTTATGGCTTCAGGAAGTAGTGATGCAAGCTCTCTCAGATCTCTCTCATCTAGCTCATCTATGCTTTTCGAGAGTATCTTCAGGACTCTATCTACTGCTGTCTCTCTATCTCTCGATATAGTCTCTCCCACATTAGAATAACTCAGGAGGCCCCTTATATATTGTTTAGGTATACTGATAGTGTAGACTTCATGATTAGAGAGCTAGTCGACGTATACGTGAACTCTGGAATCATTAGAGTAGAAATTGAGAACGATACCGTACATACTATGATACCTCTCCTAGCTGAGAGAGCCATAAGAGAGGGAGCAAGGCTAGGAGAGGCCTCTAGACTAGGCTCAGAGAAGCTAGTCGAATTATGCTGGGTCGAGAGGAGGTACAGTGACATACGTCAGATTCCTAGAGATATATATGTGAGAGCTAGGTTATTAATGATTGAGGCTCAGAGAAGAGACGATGTTAGACTTATCAGAGACGTTCAGCATAACTTGAGAGAACTTGTTCAGCTACGTTTAAAGAAGATACTTAACGTGATAGCCGTCAACCCCGACCTAGCGATAAGTAGAGAGTTTCTCGATAAGTTGACCGTTGAGGAAGAGGTTCTCGTTAGGCAGATAGTATCTATAATAAAGGACTGGGTAATGTATGTACTTGGACTATAGGTGACATATTATGAGAGAAGTATCCGAGCCTGAGCTTGAGTTCAAGATAGATATAGATCAGACAATAGAGAAGTTTAAGAACTTCTTCACAAGCAATGACAAGTACATAGATGAGATAAACACCATAATAATACAGAGAAGAAAATCAATATGCATAGATTTCCCAGATCTCATACTCTACGATAAGGAGCTTGCTGACATGTTAGTAGAGCATCCAAAAGATATAATATACGCCGCAAGCGAGGCACTTCGCCAGATAATACTGGAGAAAGATCCCGAGTTTGCAAGATCGGTGAAGACATTTCATGCAAGATTTAGAAAGCTTGCTGAGTCCATACCGTTAAGAAAGCTCAGAAGCTGCTATATTGGTAAGCTAATCATGATTGAGGGCATTGTCACACGTGAGACTCCTCCAAGACATTTTCTGAAGAAGATGGTGTTCAAATGTGATAACTGTGGATTCGAGGTAGATGTTCCACAGTACTATGCTGTTCCTAGTCAACCTCCAAGAAAATGTATTAGATGTGGGGGAGTGCTCAAACTAGTTCAGGAAAAATGTGAGTACGTGGATTGGCAAAAGATAATTGTACAGGAAAAACCTGAAGAGCTACCTCCAGGCCAGCTTCCAAGAAGCGTGGAGGTCATATTGACGGACGATCTAGTAGATGTTGTCAAACCTGGTGATAGAGTATATGTTGTAGGCGTCTTAGACATAAATGCGTTCGAGCTCAAGAGAACTAAGCCTCCAGTTCTATCAAGCTACATAGAAGCCAACTACGTTGAAGCTCAACAGAAAGAGTTCGCCGAGGTCGAGATAACTCCTGAGGATCAGAGAATAATTGAAGAGCTTGCTAGAGATCCTAGAATAAGAGAGAGAATAATCAAGTCTATAGCACCATCAATATATGGTCTAGAGGACGTTAAGGAAGCCATAGCTTGCCTACTCTTTGGAGGAGTATCAAAAGTATATCCAGATGGTGTCAGAGTGAGAGGAGACCTACACGTCCTCCTGATAGGTGATCCAGGAACAGGTAAAAGTCAGTTACTACGTTTTGTTGCTAGAATAGCACCACGTGCCGTCTACACGACAGGAAAAGGGTCAAGCGCTGCTGGATTGACAGCAGCCGTAGTTAAGGATAAGCTCACAGGAGAGTTTTATCTTGAGGCCGGTGCTCTAGTTCTCGCAGACATGGGAGTATGTATAATAGATGAGATAGATAAGATGGATGCTAAGGATAGAGTAGCAATGCATGAAGCATTAGAACAACAGACAA
>JAADCU010000048.1 GCA_013154355.1 Thermoproteota archaeon
CGATAATGCTGTCAATGCTGCACTTCTTGCATGTAGGATACTTAAGATTGCTGGCTTAGTCAAGTGTGAATGTAGAGCATGAGGATAAGCGGCATCATTAGGAAGATAGAGGAGTTGAAGAAGACTAGGAGAGCTGTAGTACTTGCACATAACTATCAGATACCTGAAGTACAGGACGTAGCTGATCATGTAGGTGATAGTCTAGAGCTTGCTATAAAGGCTATGGAATGCGAAGCTGATATCATAGTTTTTGCTGGAGTATCATTTATGGCTGAGATGGCTGCAGTACTGAATCCAGATAAGATAGTTCTACATCCTGAACCTGACGCTAGATGTCCGCTAGCAGATTTTCTACCACCGTCAATTGTTCGTGAGTATAGGTCTAAGTATCCTAGAGCACCTATTGTTCTCTACGTGAACTCTCTCCTAGAGTCTAAAGTATATGCTGATTATGTGGTTACTAGTGCTGCAGCATGTAGGTTAATATCTAAACTTGAGGATGAGATAGTCATATTTGGACCTGACAAGAACTTAGCAAACTATGTTGAAGAGACTACAGGTAAGGAGATAATAACCATGCCACCATATGGGCACTGTCCAGTTCATGAGTATGCTCTATCAATCTACTATGTGAATAAAGCTTTAGAATTGTATGAGAATGAGAGACCCGTGCTTATAGTACATCCAGAGGTTCCTAGAGACGTTAGGAGAATCGCAAACAATGTTGGAAGTACTAGCCAGATGCTTAAGATGATAGAGAAGATCGACAAGGATAGCACAGTGCTGATAGGTACTGAGGAAGGTCTAACATATAGAGCTAGAAGACTCTACCCTAACAGGAAGATAGTTCCTGTCAATCCTCAAGCAGTATGTATAGATATGAAGAAGATAAACTTATTAAGCGTGCTCAGAAGCTTAGAGAGATTGAAGTATAGAGTACAGATAGATCCTGATAAGATTAGAAGAGCAAGAGAGATTATTGAGATAAGTATTGAACTTATGAGGAAATGATAACGAGCATAGTTCTCCTAGACGACTTTCTAAGATGGTTAAGAGAGGATGCGCCATTTGGAGATTATACGACTGATATATTATTTGAAGATGATTTTGAAACTAATGCATATATAGTAGCTAAGTCTCAAGGACTCTTAGCATGTGTTGAAGATATATTAAATATTTTAACGAATTTTAACATAGAGGTTAAAGATTCTAAGAGAAGTGGAGAGATGGTCAATAATGGTGATGTAGTTGCTAGGTTGAGAGGACCCGTGAAGAGTCTACTAATGGTTGAGAGAACAATGCTTAACTTGTTGATGTATCTGTCAGGTATCGCTACGACAACTAGGATGTTTGTTGAAGCTGTTCGTAAGGTTAATCCTAACGTTAAGATAGCTGCTACTCGTAAAATAGTTCCTGGACTTAGGTATCTTGTGAAGAAGGCTGTCAAGATTGGTGGAGGTGATACTCATAGATTCTCTCTTAGTGATGCTGTACTGATAAAGGATAATCATGTCAGACTTGTAGGTAGTATTCGTAAGGCTGTAGAGCTAGCTAGAAGAAGAGCAAGTTTCATACATAAGGTCGAGATCGAGGTATCAAGTGCAGAAGAGGCTCTCGAGGCTGCTCTAGCTGGTGCTGACGTGGTGATGCTTGACAACGTGAGTCCAAGAGAAGTTGAAAGATGTGTTGATCTGTTAACAGAACATAATCTTAGAAGTAGAGTTATAGTAGAGGTGAGTGGTGGAATAACGTTAGAGAACGTGATAGACTACGCTAAGGCAAGACCTGACATTATAAGTACGAGCCAGATAACGATGAGACCATACATAGTCGACATGAGTCTAGAGGTAGAGAAGTAATGAGGAGACTAGCAATCATAGGATGTGGAGCAATATGTAGAGGAATAGTTGAAGCAGTAGCTAAAAAGTTAATAAACGCAAGAATAGTCGCATTATTAGATAAGGATGTGGAAAAATGTCGTAAAATAATTCAAGAGCTAGGACTAGGAGATGTTAAAGTATGTTCAGACATAGCTGAACTATTGAAAGAGGATCCCGATATAGTGATAGAGGTTGCAAGTCCTGAAGCAGTGAAAAGCTATGCTATACCTATACTGGAGAGAGGAAAGATATTGATAATATTAAGCTCGGGAGCTCTCCTAGATAAGGAATTGAGAGATAGAATAATCGATATCTGTAGACATACTAAGGCTAGGATTATAATACCATCAGGAGCTATAGGAGGCATAGACGTGCTGAAAGCATTAAGCATAGTTGGGATAGATAAAATAGTTATGAGAACTAGAAAACCAGTTAAAGCATTACCAATAAACGAAAAGATAGAAAGTCCAAAACTAGTCTATAGAGGACCAGCATCAGAAGCAGTAAAGAAGTTTCCACTCAACGTTAATGTAGTTGCTACAGTAACCTTAGTATCAGGAATAGAACCTGAAATAGAGATAATTGCAGATCCAGGAATAGAAGAGAACGTTCACGAGATAGAGATAGATTCTAAAATAAGTAAGGTGAGAATAACTTTAAGAAACATACCAACACCATGGAACCCGAGAACCAGCTATATAGCAGTATACTCAACAATTAGCGTACTAAGAAAATTATGCGAAGAAGAGTACATAAATATTGGAACCTAAGTCTCACGAATTCTCTGAAGATAATCTTCAATCATTGAAGCAATTTTAAGAAGGTCATCCACAGTTAATGCGCTAACATTATTCATTATTACAAGCTCATCATTAAAATATGCATAGACTTCGCCGCAGTAACTTCCTGACAATTGATCAATGATCTCTAACTTAAATATTGAAGCATTACTTCTCTCTCTATAGAGTACTACACGGTATCTCCCAACTTTCAATTCTCTGAATCTTCTCCAGCTAGCTCTCTTAACCATACTCAACTATCTTAAATAAGAGGTATCTCAAAGTTTCTAAATCATACCTGTTGGTAACGATTTTCCTCATAACTTTATCAAAAACTATCTTTCTAATGTTCTCTATCTTATCTAAAACGTTCTTATTAGAGTACGTTCTCTCAATAGCTTCAGAATATTTTTGAGCTATAATAACATAATTAGGTGGAGGTCTGACTAGGCCTTTCTTGATAGCTTCACAGTTCTCTAAAGCCCAGTCTACTACTCGTAGATTATTATCAAAAGGAAACAATCTACATGCTAGTGGTCTCTTCCTATATATTCTACAGTAGTTATACATGTTATTGAGCATAGAGCAACCTTTTTCACGCATCTTTACATTGTACTTCTCTAATATTCCTTTAACAGTGGTATATATGCTATGTCTAGCTGAAAGTAATGTATAAGCCCACTCTATACCTGCTTCTTCAGTATAGATGTTTGATTCCTTAATTGTGAAGAGTATTGGTAAGAAGCATTTTGATAAGTACCAATCATAGAAGTCCTCATATGTTAATGGTATGAAGAGACTTGCTTCACAACATCTACCGCATCTGAGGCAGGTAAATGTCAGCATAGTATAGCTTCCTCATTTCTCAGACGGGCCTATGTCATCACTTGAAGTTTTAAGAATGTAGCCGCTCCGGAGGACCTCGGAATCATGCACCCGTGGGCTTCACGGGCGTCTCCGAGGTCCCGACAGCTAGTAAGTTTGTAAAGTATTTAAGCCTTAGCTTCAGCTTTCTCCTCCTTAGCTACTGGCCCTATCACGGTCTCTCCAACCATCTTATTTATCCTCTCTACCTGTTCGTCAACATATTTCTGAATTATCTGAATATCCTCATCTGTTAAGTGTCTAAATCTTCCCTGAAGTCTCAAGTACTCTGAGACCGGCTTTCTCTTAGGTACTCGCGTAGTAACTCTGAATACTCCTCCCTCAACTTCATAGTTTATCCACATGCCTGTCTCGACAGCTAGCCTAGATACCTTCACCGTCATATGAGGATCTATTCTCCATCCTGGAACACATGGACATAAGACGTGGACAAACGTGGGACCTTCTCTAGAGTACTCGTATGCTTTTCTGAACTTGTTCACCATGTCTACCACGTATGCTATGGTCGTCGTAGCCATGTATCTTGGTCTGTGAGCTAGGACAATACCATCGATATCCTTCTTCCACTGTAGCTTTCCTTTCAAGACCTTTCCTACAGGAGTCGTAGTTGTCCAAGCTCGGAATGGCGTGGCTCCACTTCTCTGAATTCCAGTGTTCATATATGCTTCATTATCATATAGTACATACATTACCTTGTGACCACGCTCAAGCATCCCACTTAGAGCCTGAAGACCTATATCGACTGTACCTCCATCACCAGCTATTGCTACTACCCTAACATCCTTGTTGAGTAGTCCCTTCTTATGTAGCATCTTTATGGCAGCCTCTATACCTGAAGCTACAGCTGCAGCATTCTCGAAAGCCACATGTATACAAGGCCTAAGCCATGCAGTGTATGGACATGCTGTAGTAGTGACTTCTACGCATCCTGTAGCAAGTACAAAAATCGTATTATCATCAACAACCTTGTTAAGCCACCTCATAGCAATAGCAGCACCACATCCAGCACACATTGCATGACCCGGAGCAAACTTTTCCGTACGAGGAAGATCCTTAATAGACTTAAATAGCTTAATTACAGGTTGAGACATTACCTATAAGTACCGTCTTACGGATTATATATTTTACCACATGGTTAACCAAAAATCATGCACAAGGGATTAAAAACTCATACTTCCTGTATTATAACTCTGCGAGAAACATGCACGCAAGAGAGATAAGAGGTATAGAAACTATGCTAGCAAGTGTCATAATAGCTATGGTAGCTATAACAGCTGCAGCACTGGTGCTCTATGTAGTCATGCCATATATTCATAAGAGTACTTCAACGCAGATAAACGTACCACCACCATTAATAACATCTTCGGAGATAATATACTACAAACCAGCGGACATATATTATCTGCTTCTACATATATCAAACCCAAGTCCAGAGTATATAAGACTAGAAAGCATAGTGATAGAGAACTGTAACGGAACAGTTATCAAGTTCATACCAGTACCAAAAAGAAATTCAACAATAGTACCAGTAGGAGAACATACATTTAACTCTAGTCAAATGTGGGCGAGCACTCTACAAGCAACAATAAACCCATCCTATCTGAACTATCAGACCTTTAATTACTTACGAAATCTTCCTCAACCCGAAGGAACATTTGCTCCTACAGTGAACGTGACTATAGACATAACAAATATTAAGCTCCTATACCCTATTTTAAACATAAGTCTAACAGGTACATCAACGGAATACGTATACCCAATACTACATATACTAGGAATAGGGGTTGAGTACTACATACTATGTCCCACCTACTCATACGTGCTTCCTGTATCAATACTAAACTTCGTAATCGGAGAACTACGAAAGCCAGGTACAGCAAAAATGGAGGGATACATCGACATCAACTACTACTGCTCTAATTCTTCAGTAACTTTTCAAAACCTGTTATATGGTGAGCAACCGCTTAGCGGAGGATCTCCTCCTTACACTCTATACACTGATCTATCGAATATTCATAGCATAGCTATTAGGCTAGTAAGTCACTATCCTTTGATAAGTAACGGACAGGAAAACTTTGTTCATGGAGAGCTCTACCTATATGTTAACGGTAAGTTAGAATACGAATATAAATATAATTGGACGTTAACATTCATATACCTGCCAGATTGTATACAATATGTCAATGTATCATTTTACGTCCTTAAGCTTCCTAGAATAATGTCCTTTAACAACGTTAATATGAACATTGGAATAGCACTAGTAAACAATACAACCTCTGCATTAATATCTCAGGAAAACATAAAGATAAGCGCTCCCTCCATACTAGCGTTAACCGAGAACTTTACTAACTATGTAGAGAATCCAATAACCAAGCCTGGATCTGGAACTCTACAACCATCATCAATATACATAGAGTACATAAACTCGACACTAGTTCACCCTGAAGTTTACGACCCGTCGACACAGCAGAGCTATCCTATTACTGTGACTATAAGAGGAACACTATTTAACTATACTGACATCATAGGACCTTATGAATATAGGACCATAGCTTTAGAATTTAAATCAAACCATCCGATACCGCCCGATGAATGTTATATGGTCACTATAGATACAGACAAAGGTCCTCTAATAATACGTAATAACGGTTTTATAATTATGAGCTAATATAAAGTTAACTATCCATGTAGTGAACCATATTCAATACTAAATTTTTCTAATATAGATCTCAGATCTACCTTAGTAAGAATTTTCTCTATAATTGATAAATACCTTGATACTATTATAGTTTCCTTACTTATCTTAACTAAATCTTCATTAATTACAACATAATTCTCATACTCTACGTTACTACTAGTTAAGAATATTGCTTGAAGTACAGCATTATGAATTATCCTACAGTGAGGACTGCCATCTCTCGTAATCACTATGATCTTCCTTGGTCTCGAACATTTTATAATAGTTGCAATCTTCCCAAAATACGTGTCTCTCTCCTTTTCAGGACACGCTTTCAATATTATATCTCCCATACAGGAAATCTTATTAAGAACAGTATCATCATTCAACAGACATTCTGAGCAAATTACAATACATTTATTACATAACGACGTATCTTTTACCCAAGTTGATAGAAGATCTCTTATCTCCTTAATCATACTAGTATATAGTGGTAAGCCTTAAATAACGGTTAAGCGAGTAGAAATAAGCTAAAATGTGAACTGTAGGGCACAGGTAAGCATATCTACAGTGATATTAGTCCTATGTATCGTTATCACAGCATCGATATTAATATCTCTCTATCTGAACGCACTATCTAATAGGTTGATATCGGCTCGTCAAGCATCTTTTGTATCGAAGATCAGTACAAACGTGGAGGCGTACTCAGACTTAATATACAATAAGTCAAGTGGATATGCTAGACTATTATTAAGGATATTTAACCTAGGACCACGTCCAGTAACAATATCTTCGGTATTCATATTGAACTGTACTAGTAATAACGTGTTACAGTCTCTTGAAGTTCCTAGACAAGGTGAGGGTATACTCTTCAGAAAGGTCGTAGTAATCAAAGTGCAGATTAAGATACCTGCTATCGAGGGGTTTAAGACGGAGGGTTTCGTCAACATGAGCGTGTTACTAAATAAGCTGACGGTTCAGTCCATAGAAGATAGCGGTTATGTAACATCTGAAGAATATATCGCATTTCTAGAACCGACAGGATCTCTTACACTACGTTTTCGCAACATATCCATAATTCTGAATCTGACCAGATCAAGTTCAGGAAGCCCTATGGCAGTATTCACAATATTTGATCAAGCCAGTGGAAGCATTATAGCGCGTAAAGCAGTAACTATCAGGTATGGTGCTTCCCACAATTTTAACATAACAATTCTCGCTTTTAAGACCAATAGATTATTGTTTTTCATTATTCCTGAATATAATGTAACTGTCCTAGGATACCTTGATGGTAAAGAGGTAGTTCATGCCTCGTATCTTGCCGTAATAGGAGGAGCTTTTCCAGGTGCAAAAGGAGGCGTCGGCTGCGTTCCTCTTGCTACCAAAGACGTTGTCTTCACTTTCAACTATGTTAAGGTTCATTATGATAGTCAGACTAAGGTGTACTATATGAAGAAGGTTGTTGAGAAATATGTTAAGTATGTGAAGGTCGTATATAAGTGGAATAGTACTGTTTATCCAGGAAGGAATATTACTATTGTGATAAAGTTTAAGCCTACGTTCAAGATTAGTCCCGGAATGTGTTATGACCTAATGATAGTGTCTAGATCTGGCGCGTTCTGGTATGTGAACTATGTTGATAATAGGGTAGAGATAGTTAGCTGATCGTGGTCTTCTTAGAGTTATCTGTTATGACTAGTTTGATTATTTCTATTATAGTGTTCTCTGTTATTTTTTCACCTCTATCACCTAGCTCTTTCACTATCTTTAGTACTTTATCGACTATTTCAGGTGTTGGTGTTATACCCATGGTTTTCAGTATGTATTCTACAGCATGTTTTCCACTATGTTTTCCTATTACTATTCTTCTCTGAGCTCCTATTAGTTCTGGAGGGATTGGCTCATACGTCTGTGGGTTCTCTATTATGCCGTGAACATGTATTCCTGACTCATGACTGAACGCGTTTATGCCTATTATTGGCTTGTTTGGCGCTATGTTGAACTTTGTGATCTCTAGTACTCTATCACATACATGTTTTAACTTTTCGAATCTTATGTTCGTTCTGTAACCTAGGAGAAAGTGTAGAGCTGTCACAACCTCTTCTAGTGGTGCGTTTCCTGCTCTCTCACCTAGACCAGCAACGGTTACATGTACCTGTCCTGCACCTGCTTCTACTGCTGCTATGCTGTTTGCTGTAGCCATTCCAAAATCATTATGACAGTGAACACTTAAAACATAGTTTCCTCTTACGTTCTCAAGTATGTATCTTACAAGTGCTTGCATTCTCGATGGCCACATTACTCCTACAGTATCGGCTATGTCTAACCTATCCGCGCCAGCGTTGACGACTTCTTGAAAGAACCTTGCAAGCCATGACCACTCAGTTCTTGTTGAGTCTTCAGCGCTGAACTCGACTACTAGGCCGTGACTTTTAGCATACTCTACAGCCTCTATCGCTCTTCTTAGAGCTTCCTCTCTGCTAATCTTTAGCTTGTATTTAAGATGTATGTCTGAGGTGGCTATGAATAGGTGAACAGCATCTACATCGCAGTCAAGTGCAAGATCTATATCATACCTGTTACATCTGCATAGAGCAACTATCTCGCTTGATGATACTTCTCTAGCTATGATCTTCACAGCCTCGTACTCTCCTCTACTTACTGCTGGAAATCCTGCTTCTATCGAGTCTACTCCAAGATCTTGAAGAAGTAGTGCTATCTCAAGCTTCTCACTAGGCTTCAATGCTAGGCCCGGTGTCTGCTCTCCATCTCTCAACGTTGTGTCTAGTACTCTCACATATCTTGAATCTACATTCGACAGCTGAGCAATGTAGGATCCCAGCTTCTTTCTCTATACTTATTTTAAAGTTTTTTCATCACATGCATGGTGTACACCTATACTGCGCTTATGGTAATACTTTAAAAGAGTGAAGAAGCTGTACAGTCTGGATCGGGATGAGTCTTCTCTGTCCTATCTGGGCGAGTTGCCGGGTACAAGGATAGGGAACATAAGCCAGAAAGACCTAGAAGACCATCGAGAGTTAGAAGAAGAAAGAGGAAAACCTTCTTCAAAAGAGGTGAAGAAACTGAAAAGACGAACCTGGGGGTGAGATCATGATAGGGGCAGAGGCACTAGTTAAGGCAATGTTAGAGTGTGGTGTTGACGTGATATTTGGAATACCTGGAGGAGCAATACTGCCAGTATATGATGCTCTATACGATGTTCAGGATAAGATAAAGATAGTGCTATTCAGACATGAGCAAGGTGCCATACATGCAGCAGACTCATATGCTAGAGTGATGAGGAGACCTGGAGTAACAATAGTCACATCTGGTCCAGGAGCAACTAACCTATTTACTGGTCTAGCAAACGCCTACATGGACTCATCGCCTGTCGTGGCAATTACTGGACAAGTACCACTAGCGATGTTTGGTAAGGATGCTTTTCAGGAGACGGACATGGTTGGATCAACGTTCACGGTAACTAAGTTCAATATAGTGGTCAGAGATCCTAACAAGGTTAAGTCAATATTCAAGGTAGCGTACAGGATAGCCATACATGGTAGACCTGGGCCTGTACTGATAGACTTTCCACGTGATGCTCAGACAGGTAGAGTAGAGAGAGAAGAGGAGTTCTACGTGCCGGGAATGTTTAAGCCAATACCTAGGCCAGACCCTGTCAAGGTTTCTCAAGCAGCTAAGATCCTCGTAGAGGCTGAGAGACCTGTCATACTTGTTGGTGGTGGAGTATACTGGAGTGGTGCTTGGGATCTAGTAATCAAGGTTGCTGAGATGCTGCTGGCTCCTATTGTGACGACGTTGCCAGGTAAGAATGCTGTTCCAAGTACTCATCCATTAGTGATGGGTGTTGCCGGTATGCATGGTAGGCCAGAGGCTAATGCTGCTCTAGCTAATGCAGATGTTGTACTAGCGCTAGGTACGAGGTTCTCTGATAGAACAATATGTAACTACTCCGAGTTCGTTAAAGGTAGGAAGATAATACATGTCGATATAGATCCTGGAGAGCTAGGTAAGAATGTTAAGCCTCACATAGCGATAGCCGGAGATGTTGGAGAGTTCTTAAGAATGCTGATAAAGTACATTCCTGAGGCATTAAAGAGAGATGACAGGTTCGTAAGATGGTTGAAGGATATCAGGAGAAAGTTTGAAGACTATGTATCCAAGTATGGTGAGAACATTCCAGGACTAGCACCATGGAAGGTTCTGAAGACTCTAAGAGAGGTAGTACCAGCTGATGCTGTAGTAACTACAGGAGTTGGAGCACACCAGATGTGGTCTGAGATCCACTGGCAAGTAATACAGCCAGGAACGTTCGTGACAAGTGCTGGCCTGGGAACAATGGGGTTTGGACTGCCAGCAGCTATAGGTGCAAAATTTGCTAGACCTGATAGACCTGTCCTAGATATAGATGGTGATGGTAGCTTCCTAATGACTTGTCAGAACTTATGTGTTGTCCGTGAGTGGAACCTGGACATAATAGTCACAATATTTAACAATAGTGCGCTACAGATGGTTAGACAATGGCAGAGAGTAATGTACAGTGGTAGAATAATTGCAGTAGACTTTCATAGGAACCCAGACTTTGTTAAGCTAGCTGAGGCATTTGGCATAGAAGGTGCTAGACCAGAAACATATGATGAGCTTAAGATAGCAGTGGAGAGAGCTATACGTAGAAGAGAACCAATAGTCATAGACGTGACAATAGACAAGGAGTTCGAGATGGTCAAGCCATGGGTACTACCAGGAAAGTGGTTAACTGAAATCATGCTGCCTGGAGAACTAAGCATAGAGATGAGATACGAGGTGAGACAATGAACGGTAGATACCTAACACTATACATGGAACTGATAGGAGGACTAGACGCCATAGCGAGACTAATAACAATGTTGAGAAAATGTAGTACGAAGGCTGAGGTCAAGGAGATGAGCTTCAAGTTAAATGGTTCCATAGTGATGGTAGAGATGAGAGTCATAACACCTGAGCCTGAGTGGTTCACTAGCAAGCTAAGCAGCATATATGAGGTTCAGGAAATATCAATAAAAGAAAACGTAGAACCATGTTCAAGCAATTCAAGAACCTGTGATGAGCAGACAGTAGAGATGACAAGCAGGTTTAGGTGACATATCTTCTCTACATATTGTATCCTCTTGGTAATAATTTAAATAACATTCGAAATAAAGTTAGAAAAGATGGCGAAAATATTCACAGACTCAGACGCAGATCTATCCATACTTAAAGACAAAGTCATAGCGGTGATAGGATACGGCTCTCAGGGAAGAGCCTGGGCATACAATATGCGAGATAGTGGATTAAAAGTAATAGTAGGTCTTCGAAAAGGTGGAAAAAGCTGGGAAGAAGCTACAAGAGAAGGTTTTGAAGTTGTAGAGATACCTGAGGCAGCTAAGAAGGCGGACATCATAGTAATGCTGATACCTGACATGGTTCAGCCTAAGGTATGGAGAGACCAGATAGGACCTAATCTCAGACCTGGACAGGTAATATGTTTTGCACATGGCTTCACAATACATTTTGGATTGATAAAACCTCCAGAATATGTTGATGTTGTACTAGTCGCACCTAAAGGTCCTGGATCAGCTGTAAGAGAGCTATATCTTAAGGGATTTGGAGTACCTGCCCTAGTTGCTGTACAGCAAGACTACTCTAAGAAAGCTCTAGACTATGCATTAGCTATAGCTAAAGCAAATGGTTTCACTAGAGCTGGAGCAATATTATCAAGCTTCAAGGAGGAGACAGAGACTGACCTCATAGGAGAACAATGTGTACTTGTTGGAGGCGTGATGGAGCTAATAAAGAAGGCATTCGAGGTGCTGACAGAGCTAGGATATCAGCCAGAAGTATGCTATTTCGAGGTCCTTCATGAGCTAAAGATGATCGTTGATCTAATATGGAGAGGAGGATTAACAGGAATGTTAGAGATAGTAAGCGAGACTGCGAAGTATGGTGGACTAACAGTAGGACCGAGAGTAATAGATGAGCACGTTCGAGAAAACATTAGGAAAGCAGCACAGAGAGTAATAAGTGGAGAGTTTGCTAAAGAATGGGTAGAAGAATATGAGAAAGGATGTCCAACATTGAAGAAACTCCTAGAAGAAATACGTAGACACCCGATAGAGGAGATCGGAAGAAAAATGAGAGAACTAATATTTAGAGAAGGAGTACAATAATCAGCAAGAGGGTCTTCTTCACAGCTCAGGTCGGGGAGTTCTATCATCACCTAACATATATAGCGAATGAACCTTCCTTAACTCTTTTTATGGCATTTCCAGCTCCAACAAACGTGAGAATCCAAGCAATAAAATCCAGTAGAGGTATGAACAAGCTAATAATGAAGAGTATACCAGCAACCATGAACAAGTCCTCACCTGTAACATCTTTAAGCTTGAACATTCCAATTATGATACCTATATAACCTATAAAGAGCAGTATTAGAGATGCCAAGATAAGAATCTCTAATGCTCCTACAATCATCATGAGACTTCCCATATATGTGCTGTACATTTCGAAGGAGGACATCCTCATGGTTAGATTCTGATGAATATAAATCACATGATGCATCAAACTATATATAGAGATACCTATAGAAATCATATAAAACACGAGAGCTATAGATATAATCAAAACAATAAAACCTCCTATAAAACCTATCTTAACTAATGTGCATGAAGTACCAAAATTAGAAGGATCATAATCTCTTAGATCTTGAAAACTAGGAATAAGAAAGGCAAACAGAGCCACAAGACCCAATATCACTGATGTAATAAGTACTATAAGAGCTATTACAAGAAGTCCGGTAAAGGCAAATGCTAGTGCATAGAAGAGACAAAGATAGAAACCTAGCACCAGTACATAGGATATAATGTATAGCATTGCTGCTTCTCTCAACTTCCTAAGACCACTTACCAGATACTCAATATTACTGTACATATCTATTTCTCACACCTTCGAAACTTATAAGTCTTATAAAGAAGTACTAT
This sequence comes from Thermoproteota archaeon, assembly GCA_013154355.1. Classification (GTDB taxonomy): domain Archaea; phylum Thermoproteota; class Thermoprotei; order Thermoproteales; family Thermocladiaceae; genus JAADER01. The sequence continues at coordinate 13,238 of JAADCU010000048.1, forward strand.
AGAAAAGAGTTCTTTTAGAAAGATGATGAGTTACAGCTGGGTATGAACGATGATTAATAATCCCCTAGCTGATCACTGACGTGGTACCATGACGGT
>JAADCU010000092.1 GCA_013154355.1 Thermoproteota archaeon
AATCTCCACATTCTGCTACTGCTGTTAAGGATATAAATACCCTAGCATTGAATTACCCCCTCTATCCACCTCTAACAACCTCCTGAACATAGCCACATTTTCTACAGTAGTATACTATTCTGACTATGACTCTACCATTCTCAATAGATACATCTCTCTTCTCAATAGTCATAAGATGCATACATCTTGGACAGCTAAGCTCAACATTATGACCACAGTACTCACGTATTATCCTATCTACAGCATAGAGAGACATGTTATACCTCTTAGCAAGTCTATACTTTGGAGTACCATTCTCATACTCTCTACATATCTCTTCAAGAAGATGAGGATTATCTCTTAGAAGCCTGTCAACAATACTCAATATCTTACCCTCCTTCTTAAGTCTTCTCATAGCATCACGAGTTCTTCTACGTATGAGCTCACGTTCTATCTCAGAGAACGTTGCTAATAGCACTCTAAGAATGTTCCTGTACTCCATAGGTATCTTAAATATATGGATATCACGGACAGGAATCAGGACAAGGTCAAGCTTGTTCTCTATATAGTCCCAGGCTAGAACTAGCTCTCTAAGAGAACGTGCAAGACGTGATATATCATAGACAAGTAGAATGCTTGGTCTTGGATTAAGCTTATCAAGCTCTGAGATAAGCTGTCTAAAGCCTGGACGCTCTAATAGAGGTACTGTACCAGACACACCATGATCAGAGAACCACCTCAAGATCTTGACACCATTCTTAGAAGCCCAATCCTCAATAGCATGCTTCTGAGTATCAAGATCTTGCTCTTCAGTACTAACACGTACATACGCTATAGCGAGCATCACTAAACTAATAAATCATTAAGAGAGTAGATAAATCTAATAGTGAGAACAGGAACAAGACGTAGAAGAGAAGGACAGTACACACTTGTGATAGGAGTATTTATTCTCATACTTGTTGTAGTGCTCACAGTATCACTATACATGCTATACAGCTACTTTAAAAATACAACTCTCAAAAGAATAGAAAGAATACAGGATTTAGCAAGATACAGCATAACACCAATCAACATCACCGTTCAAGACGGAGAGACCATTATAGAGACGAGAGGATCTATAAGTAAGATACTGACAGGAGTAGCATACTGCATAAACGCTAGCAGACAGAGGGAAATAATAAGCACAAGAAAACTGAAGATACTTAACAATAAGTTAGTGATAGACTGTGTATCAAATAGTACTCTAAACATGACTATCGAGTACCATAATCTTAGAAGACAGAGAATACATATGTACCTTGGAGCTAGATACTATACTCCACTGGTCCAGGTAGAGGGAACAAACATGACAATTAACGCAAATTTAACGATCACAGTATATGCAGTATATGAGTATCTAGGAATACCCTTCTACGCAGTCATGGCTATAGAAACATTATGGAATCTCAGAAACCTATATAACACAGACTACATATACGTGAAAGACGTACCAGTATACTACTATGCTAATCCTAAGTATGAGATAATGTACCTAAATGAGAAGATGATAAACTTCTATAAAGGATCAACAAATTCATATTATTTCATAAATGAGACTATTAGAAACATAATTAAAGGTTCAGGAAAATGTAAAAACATCGGAAACTATACCATAGTAGGAGTATACCCATACACGTTCAGGACAGGTGAAGATTATCTATCTAACTGCTCTGTAGAGAAAGTACTCTCAATATATACTAACATAACTAGAACATATCTCAATAAGAAATATATCAGGAAACTAAATATAACTTTAGCAAGACTATTATCAGTAAATCAGATAATAAATCATTTTGAGGAGTCGCTTAGCGGGACCTCACTTGTATACTGTACACAAATCGGAACTAACCAGTATGAATGCTCTATAATACCCTCTGCATTACTTATCCCCTTTCTTGAAGAAAAAGATGAGGTAATAATGGAGTTCTTATTAAATACTACAGGCCTTGAGAACTCACTGATTTCATTAATTAAAGGATTCTGCAATAGTAGTATAATAGTATATGCCTACTATTCAGGTTTTGAGCAAAGAAGCTATATCAATCTTGTAGTAAGTCTTCTATTAGTCAATGCTTTAGGAGAGTACGAGGAGTTGAAGTTTGCAAATATCACAGTTACCTGTAACTTCAATGTCGTACCCCCCTGTCAGACAACAGTAAGCTTCTATAACTCTACCATAGATGTAGCACCGTTACTGAGTTCTGTGACGGTTGCATATCTTTTACTACGGTACAAGTATTATAATGTTGATGAGAGTATAATAGCTCTGGACTTTCATAATATCACATTGATACCTCTAAGATGATAACTCTACTACTTTTCCTATGACTATTATTACGGGAGGTTCAACATTTATATTATTTGATGCTATATCTTTTAGATTTGTTATTATCTTTAGCTCTGGTTTAAGATATGCTCTTAGTATTGCTACTGGAGTCTCAGAGGGTAAGACTTCCATGAGCTCTCTTGCTATGTCTCTGATATTTCTACTTCCCATAACTATCACTATCGTGTCAACAGCTTCTGCAAGCTTTCTGAAATCTATGAACCTTCTACCTTTTGTAGGATCTTCTGTACCTGTTGCTACTCCTATGCTGCTTGCTACTCCTCTAAGCACTAGAGGGATCTCAAATCTCTCAGGTACAGAATATATTGATGATACTCCAGGTATTATCTCATACCTTACTCCTCTTTTACGAAGCTCTATAACCTCCTCGAAACCTCTACCATACAGGAACGGGTCTCCTCCATGTAATCTAACAACGTTCAGTCCCTTCTCGTAGTAACTTATCATCATCTCGATAATTTCTTTTTGAGAGAACGTGTGACTTCCAGGACTCTTTCCAACATATATCAGTCTTGCTCTTCTAGCAAATTTCAAGAGATCGGAAGATATCAGTCTATCGTAGAGCACGATGTCGGCTCTCGCAAGAGCTTTCAATCCCTTCAAGGTTATTAGCTCAGGATCCCCAGGACCAGCACCAACAATATATACCTTATTACTCATCTACCTCAGAGACCTTCAGACCTAACTATTTAAACTAGATCTATACATGTCTAATAAATAGTGCAACATCCATGTCTACGCTTCTTCTAACAGTGATCGTGTTAATCAACATAACTAGTGGAGGATTACCAATAGTAAACATGCACATAACATTACACAGACCTACATATCTTATAAACATTACACTACCCACATTATTCATAGATAAGATGATATATGTAAGAGATGGCTGTACAGGAACTCTACTTCCCTACAGCATCATAAATAACAGCTACATACAGATACTTAACATAGTGAACTGCTCAACAATACAGATATCCTATGTAGCAATGCCAAACATAACTAACATGAGTCTAGGAGTCACCATATATGCAAGATCATTATACAACAGAACTATCATAACATGGTCTAAAAACATTATCATAATTCCAACAGAAAGAGAACTCTATCTTATTAGATTTCTAAGTCAGAGAGAAGCAGAACTAGAAAATGGACATAGGTATTATATAAAATACATAGTATTACTACCACTCTCAAGACCAATCGAAAATATACATCAAATTTCAAAAACATCTAGCAAGAAGAAAGAAACGAACAATACGATCATCTATATAGCACTGATAATAACATTATTAGCAGTAGACGTAATTCTATGGCCATTATTAAAAAAGAAGAGAAGTAGTAAAGAACGTATAGAGGAGATAAAAGAGATAGAGGACCTATCCGAGATAGAGAAAAAGATAATAAACATATTAAGACAGAGAGGAGGAACAGTACTCCAGAGTGAGCTATATAGAATTCTTGGTATACCTAGGACAACTTTATGGAGAGCAGTAAAGAGATTAGAGGAGAGAGGAATAGTCAAGATAGAGAAGATCAATAGATTAAACAGGATTGTTCTCGTAGAAGATCTAGAAAAGTAGACTCATCATCAATTCTAAGAACTTTCTCAGCAAGATCAAGCTCATAGTATCGATATGCTGGACATATGAAACATCCAAGTCTGTAGAAGCCCAGCATGTATAATGGATTAAGAGGAATCTTGTTTAGAAGAAGGTAATATTGAACCATTATGCTACTCCATAGCTTAAGTGGAGCGACCTGGATAACATTCTCGAACCTTCTTATGAACGGCCTCTTTAGACGATATATGGACTCTGTATCTCTATCACCAACAACTATGAGAGGTCTAGATGATACTCTATCTATAGCTCTTTTAAGAGCTTTAAGCTTAAGTCTTGTACACCATCTTGAGTCATGTGTTGGAAGTCCTCTAACATCTATATAATCTGATATATCTATCTTCTCAATAATAGTATCAACTTTGAGAAGATTAGATACATAATTAATATATAGCCTATTAAGATTATAGTCTAGACCAGTATCAACATATATAGGACAGACAACATCTTTACCAAAGGTCTTTAAAGCAAGAATAAGACAAGCTGTACTATCTTTACCACCACTCCAGGGAACTATGACTTTATCATAATCTTCTTCTTCATAGGCTCTTCTAAGAATAGTTTTACAAATATTTTCATGAATCATAAGAAAACTATATGAAATCTTGATACTTTCACCTATATCTACAATACATTTATCTACTAGATTTCTTATAGATCTAGCATAGGGAGCATCATTTTCAGGAATTATGAGCTCTAATGCTCTTCTTCCACATACATATATATCATGCTCATCATGAACTCTTTTTAACACTAGTAGACAGTTAGTATCTAAATCTAGCTTTGGTATTCTAAGAATCTCGTCGACACATCTCTCTAAGCAGAGATATATATCATAGAGAGGATGTAATCTTGTCACTATTCTTCTGCTTCTTCTACTATATCTTGAGTATCCTAGTACGTATAATTTATGAGATCCTATCCAGAATACTCTTAGCCTCATATCAGCTTTTCCTTTCTCAATATTTACGAACAGTTCTAGAGGTCTCATATTTCTTACCTTTGATGTTCTTAGTCTTACAATACTGACATTTGGTCTATCGTATGAAGCTTCTTCAGCTCCTTTACACTCTTCTCTTCCTAATAGTACTATAATGTATCTATTCTTCAGAGTCCTTATCTTCTCTATAATCTTATCAGCATCTCTAGCTCCTTCGAGAGTCTCTATATCTATCATGTTCTCCCAGTCCTTATAATAGTGTTCTACTACGTGTCTTACTACATCTCTATCCTTTTTAGCTCTTACTAGTATTGTTATGATGCCTTCTGCGCGATCCATATGTGACAGATAGGATCACTATTGCTAGAATGAACGCTGCTACTGGTATAAGAATCTTATCTGACATAGATGGCACACCTGTAGGAAGTAGAGAACATGATTTAACATGTGTATGAAACTCTACTGCAACAGCAAGTCCTCCATTGTACTTTACGAGACTTTCAATCCATACGCATAGGTTAGATATAGGATAGAGAAGAGCAACGTACCATGTGAACATGTCGAATAGAATGTGAGATAGATACCCTATACCTGCCCATAATATCTTTCGAGCAGTACGTACTCTTTTAAATATCTTTAAGACCACTGATATCGATATTAAGAGTACTGGTATCATGAGATTATGAACTATGAAGCATCTATGTACTCCAAACAACGCATCTGCGTCAGGAATGATAGCACATACTAGAGATAGAAATGCTGCAAGAACGTCTCTAGAGATGAGATAGCATAGTAAGAATAGAGATAGACCTATAAGAAGATGAACGCTGAGAGATGGCACACAGAAACGAGCATGAAACTCGTATTTAAGCTATAACACGAGGAGAAACGATTAAAAACCCATGTAGGTAAAGAACATGACAGTAACGGGGCCGTAGTCTAGCCTGGTAGGATGCTCGGCTTGGGACGCCCCCACGGGCAACATGTAGGAGCGCCCGTGGGTGCAAGACCCCGAGTGATCCCGGGTTCAAATCCCGGCGGCCCCACCATATCCTTCTTAGACACCATAGAACGTGGTGAGACTCTACCTCAGCTTTAACATACATGTCGTAAGTGAGGACGAGTGGAGTTACGTTATTTCTAGGATAAGTTCTATAGTGAATATTCTGAACAGTATACCTATATCATCGACGGAGCTCATTATAGATGTTCCTGAGAACGTGGATCCGTATAGATTGCTCGAGCTTAAGTTCATTGATAAGATTGGTATCGTTATAGGAGAGTTCTCTGAAGATGATTTGAGAAGTCTTTTAGATTTTTTAAAGAACATTAATTATTCACCTATAGCGAGGGTAAGTGATTTCAGATTGCGTAGTCTTATCATGCGTGTACGATCTCTCAAAGAGTCTTATCATGGTTTTATTATTATTAGAGATTATTTTGAAGATTCTAAACTTAAGATTCTAATTATTAAGCCTATAGATTATGAAATGTTTTGTGATATCGTTAATATGTGGTGTAGATGTTTCTCAGATTATAGACCTATCTTCATAGTTTCAGGATTACGTAGTGAGAATGAGATTCTTAGTTGTGTACGTGTTGCTTCTGCTTTGAGAGTTCGTCTCTATCTTATTAATCCTAGGATACGTTTTTCATGTAGAAAGAAGTTGAATGAGTTTAAGAAGTTTTTAAGCTTATCTAAGTGTAGAATTGTTAAAAACTTTGAAAATATTATTGAGAGATTTAGAGAAAAATATGTTATTATTGGATTATCAATGCATTCTCATAAGGGTGAGAGTGATCTACTAGAGATTCTTGAGAATGAGAATAGGAGTCCCGTATTTCTTATTGGTGGAGAGCTCTGGGGACTCTCTGTAAGAGAGGTCGAGGCTTGTCATCATGTTGTTAGGCTTGGTCCTTCTAGTGGAGTACCGATGTCTGCTAGTGAGGTTATATCTTATGTTACCTCTATTGTTAGGCTTGTTAGGAGAAGACCTCGATGTTAGCGTGAACTTTTTTCAGATCTTCTTCACTTTTTCCAAGTCTTCTCATCAGTTCTGCTACTATGGAGTCAAAGAAGACCATTGTAGTTATCTCAAATAGTGTTCCTAGGGGAGCTAATGGCTCATGGATGCCGAGTATCTGTCTAGCAAAGTAGTCATCTATTCTAGCAGTCTTGGTACGTCCTGGCACGAATACTACTAGGTCCGCTATCTTCGCGAGAGGGCTATCCTTGTAGCTTGTTATTGCTACTACGGTAGCTCCAACCTTCTTTGCTGCATCGGCTGCAGTAACTGTGACGGTGGTTGTTCCGCTTCCTGATACTGCTATCACGACATCGCCTCTTTGGACGCTTGGTGTTATGGTCTCGCCAAGCACGTATGCTCTAAAGCCTAGATGTACTAGCCTCATTGCGAAGGCCTTAGCTACTAGTCCTGATCGGCCTACACCTACTACCAGCACCTTGTTGCCTTTTGAGTGAGCGTCTAGGAGTATTCGTACGAACTCTGCTATGGCATCCATTTCAAACAGGTCGAGTGCTGATCTGAGAAATGAGACTATCTCCATATATGCTGACTTGAATGTTGAGAGTTCACTCATCTGTTACCTGCCCCGCTGAGAGAGAATTGGAGAGAGGTCTTTAAAACTTTTAGATTTAAAGTAGCGAGTAGTTAATCTCGCACTGACTCGAACGATCTTACGTTAAGTAGCTTAGAGAGATCCTCCTCTGAGAGCTCTCCAGCATATAGTGACCTATCGTTCACATATATGTCTATCTCCTTAGCCTCAAGTGCTCTAGCAATATACATGAATGACTGTATAGGATTAGAATGTGCACCACAGGTATAGACGTCAACCGTCGCGTACTCATATTCTGGCCAGGTATGGATAGATATGTGGCTCTCCGCCACAATTGCAACAACGGAGACTCCACTATCTATTCCAAACTTATGTGTCATTATTGTTATGAGAGTCATGTTTCCTATCTTTGCAGCATCCTCAACAACTTTTCTTAGATATTCCTCCGATTTTAATAGCTCAGCATTACACCTCTTCAAGTTACCATACACGTGCATTCCATGGACTAGCTTTTTACCCTCCTTTCCTCCTGATCTGGGACCCGGATTTAGGTTTACCCCCCACATCGCTACTATACATGGAGGTTTTTGTCCTCAACACACGTTATACCCCCTCTTTTAAACTTTAACTCGAGAAGAATGATAGAGAAAGTTGAAATATCAGTCGTGTCACCACTCCTCACAGATCAGGACACACCGCACTCATCATCGAGATGTAGTTTAAAGAAGATGCTATAGACCTTACCTCAGGAGAGCAATGTCAGAATACGCAAACATGTACGTAGCACTCACAGTAGAGCACGTAGATGAGGAGTACATAAGCAGAGCTCTAACAGAATTGAAGATTCCCAAGCTCAAAGTGCCAGCACAAGAAATTGAAACAGAGGTCTACACTGTAGGTCAAGGAGAGAGCACACTAGTAGCCTCAGGCTTCTCCCTATACGACTACAAGATAGTTAACTCTCTCACACTATACATAACATCACAGTACAGTAGCATACGCATGCTTAGAGCACTACCTTCAAGACTATTCACAAACAAGAGACTACTACTCTACCCCATAGTAAACAAGTACTCGTACAATAGGTACATAGTTAAGACAAGAAACTACAAGAGATCAATAATAGATGAAGATGGCATAGAAGTAATAAGAGATCACCTAACATTACGATCAACACATTCGAAAACATTTCACAGTCTAGTAAAGAACTTGAGGCCACACATATTGATTATAATGACCACAGATAAGACCCTCGGAATAGACCTAGAAGAACCAGCAGTAGATATAGTAGAGAACAAGTACTCAAAAATAGATATAGATCTACCAGTGACAAAGAGAGTGCACAATATTGGAGATCTCCTGCAGCTACCACATGCACATCATACGTTAGAGAACGATGTCTCTCTAGGCCTTCTTGTAGCAATACCTTTCAACTATAACGTGAGAGATACGTACACCATGATTGTCAAAGTTATTGAGCAAGCTCTTAAAGCTAAAGTTGAGAAGAAGGAACATGAAAATGTTGAAGATAATGCAAAATTAAGAATACTCTCAGATAAAGATGAGATAATATCAGTACTAAGATCACACGACATCGACATAGTTGATTCAGGAGAGAACGAGATAACCATAAGATACTATAGAGATAACGAGCTACATTCAAGACTCATAGAGGACGGTGAGATAGAGTACTACTTCAATGTTGAAATATTATCGTAATAGCTCTACAAGTTCTCTACTGATAGTACTCATAAATTTTGATAAGGCTTCTCTAACAATATTATCATAGTCTTCTCTCCTGTCTTTAAGAAAGTTCTTATACGCTTCATGTATGTTATTTGATGTTAAGAGATAGTTCATTACGAAGTCCTTGTATATGGATATCATTCTTCTGATCTCTCTATCGTTATCTTCAGCATATATGTACATGTACGTTAACTGTGATGGTGGTGGAATTCTCGTACATATCTGTACTATGTCTCTTCTATATCTTAGAATCTTGTCTACATAGGTTCTAAGTATCAGACACTCTGCGCAGGATGATGGAATTATTACTCCTGTTCTAGGTTGTTCTCTACGTAATATTGATGTTTCTTGTATTATTTTGCGAGATAGTTCTCTTATTGCTTTACTGACGCTCATCCTGATCTTCTCTATCTTTCTCTCTATATTTCTATGCCATCCTACGAGCATTGATATTATATCTATCGCAGTTATCTCACCTCTCTGAAGATCGTCTATACTATATGTCGTTATGATCCTGACCTCGGGTCTCTTTCTAAGTGCTTCATATATGACCTCTATTAGTGGCTGAATTATCCTCATTAGAGGTCTTATCTGTATCAGTCTGTCTCTGTAGTCTCTTATGATGCTTCTAGAGACATCCTCGCTTGTTCTTGAGCTTATGTATCCTCTAAAAGAGTACTCGATAAGCTCTCTAGGTACTGGTAGTACTGCAAAATCTAGCTTCTCTATATTTCTCTCTACTATCTTACTTACCTTCTCTATGCACTCCTCCTCAAATAGGGTCTCGAAGAATATGACATACGTCATCTCACCTTCTGATAGGGTAAGTACGTGAGAAGGGGCATCTCTGAACATGTTGACAGCTTCTACAGTGATTCCCAGGTCTTGGCACAGGATTCCTCTTATATAGCCAGTAGTCTAGAGCCCAGTCCACTATGCTTTTAAGCTTATCACCGTCAGCTCTAACTCTATATATGACGATGTCTCTACTATAGGTATCTCTTCCTTTCTCTGTGATCTCAACTATCTTATCAATCATGTCTAGAATTCTCTCTTTAAGACCTCTTCTAATCTTTACTAACACTGTTGCCGTAGGATTGAGTCCTAACTGCTCAAATATGTAACCGTATAGTGCTGTCTGAAGCTCCTCAGCTCTAGATATTACTCGAGGATCTCTTGACGTAGTTTTCAATTCTATTATTATCGCACCATCTCGACGAGGCACTACAATATCAGGTTGTGCAAGTATGGGAACGTTCCTATGAACATAGAGGACTGCAGGCTCCTTAAGTACTCCATCATTCTTCATTTTTGCTATCCATCTGTTCTTCATAGCATGGTTAAAGTATGTTACTCCGTCCAGACCAACATTTATGAGCACTGGACACCTATAACCTGGCTTTACTTCTATGTCCATGTCAAACGATCTCTCGTCTAGATGTCTCGCATGTTCTAGTATTCCTTCAACCATCTCTCTTCTCACCTCTCTACCCGACGAGTAGTCTAGGTGAATCCTATACTCACATCCTGCATATTGTCGAGATATCGAGCTTACTAAGACGAATACGATGTTATGCTTCATCTTTGGTATCTGTATCTCAGCTCCATCCGGTAGATGAAGTACTACTTCACCAGTCTCAGTTACTGTTAATCTGGGCTCCATCCTCACTAGTATATTTCTGAAGGAGCTTAATAACTCCTGACCTCGCTACAAGATACTCTGCTACTGGACAAGCAACATTACATAATCCACACCTTGTACATCTCTCTATCATTATCACCACATCGTTCCTCACCTTTATAGCATTATTAGCACACCATGACTCACACATGCCACATAGAGTACAGTATAATGATCTAACTAATATTCTCAACAACTTGACTATGATCTCTAGGACATCTCTCAAATTTCTATCAAAGTTTATCACTATCTTATCATGCTGTAACCTGACGCTACAGTTCAAGTTGTTTATAAATGTTATACTAATACTATGATTCTCGAGAGCGTAAGTCTCGACTTCCTTAACAGTGGTCAAGAGATTGCTCAGTCTCTTCAACATCGGTGACATGTCTATACCTGCTCTACGGTTAATGATGATTATCGTTTTATGTTCTATATGAAGGTCGAAGGGTAGACACGATCTTCTATACTTGTCTAAGAGCTCCACAGTATCTAACCTTGTTCTCGATTCTACATATCTTTTCATGTCTCCAGGAATCTTGTTTCTCCATCTCCATAGGTAGAGTCTGAACCAGATGTCTGGAAGATCTAGACTCTGTCTAACGTATCCTATTACGGATTCCCACCTCCTCCTCAGTACATCATATACCTCTAATGCACGTTCTATCTCAGCTATCTCGTTTGCTGGACATATCCAACATCCTATTCTGTCAAAGCCTAGAGTATATGCTCTATTGTATGGTAGGTTCCTGCTCCAGATGTAGAGCCATACATGTAGGCTAGTCCAGTCATCTATAGGTGCTACAACTATCGTATTAGCAACCCATCTCGACCTCGATATCACAGGTAGACGAGCTCTAAGAGAGGACTCGTACTTTCTCTGACCTGTGAAGCTTATTGATCCTGTTGGAGCTAGTTTTCTGAGAGTTAACGATATTGGAGCTAGTTTAAGCATCTTACAGCAGTAACGGAAGTCTCTAGAAGGTAGTAGTAGAGTCTTAACGATATTGTAGAATGATGTTCTTGCACGAGCTATATTGAGATCTCCTCTATATCTCGAACATGCTTCAAAGACGTTAACATATGTGTCAGGTAGCTCGAGGAGAGTATCGTTAAATAGTATTGAGTAGTCATTACAGACATCATCTACTAGATCGAGAACTACTAGACTATCCTTACCACCACTATATGAGACTACTGGTCTCTTCTCTCTGAACCTCTCTAATGCTTTTCTAATTATTCTTCTAGCTTTCTCAACCTTGAGCTCTAGATCCTTCTCATTAAGCTCTATAACATCTTTCCAAGTAGATCTAACATTCTCTAGATAGTGAGGTCTCACGCTTCTCCAAGCCTTCAAGATGTAGAGTCTTCCTCTACGTACTAGCTTAGCAATACCCTGCCACTTTCCATCTCTAGTAACTATAGCTACGAGCTTTCCCTTCTCACTAGGTAGCTCACCACCTATGATCTTGTCTCTATGTATCTCGAATCCTCTGCTCAGCTTAGGTAGATCTATGATGGCAAAGTAGCCAGCCTTCTGCTCTATCATTCTGGCCACACCATGAAGGACAGGTCTGAACCTCCATCTCCTCTCTAGAGGATCATACCATCTATGTCCTATAAGCTCACCATCTACTATGACCTCATCAGCCTCGTCAGGATATCCAGGAATCTTATTGAGAAGAACTAGTGATCCAGGAGGCACGAGGATGTTAGGAAGATTTTTATCATTAAATTCATTCATTATTGCCTCTCTTATGGAGAGAACATCTTGAGGAAATGCTGGTCTAACATCTCCTGGTTCTGTGAGTCTCAGTCTTATGTAGAATGAGCTATGAATGGTAGGGTTAAGTATGGGAACGTTATGGTCCGGCGACCAGTATAGCATGAACGTGAAGTTGAAAGGTTTCGATGACACTACTGTACATAATATTGAGAACATGTTAATAAAGATCTCTAATCAAGGAACAGACAAACATATGGAGAGAGAAGGAATAGGAAAAGTCATACTAAGAGAATTGAAAGAAAATCCTGGAAGACCATTCATAATAGCATTCATGATACTCCTCATAATAGCAGCCGCTGAACTAGCAATAGGAAACACAGCAATAGCAAACAAGCTAGCAGAGATAGCATACTACTACCTTGTGATAGGAGTGATACTGACCATAGTGACCATAGTGAGAGAGGAGAGAAGAAAGATTAAGCAAAGTTCTAAAGAGGAGGCCTCGGGTCCCAGCACCGCCGTTTCCCGGGGCCTCTCGGACCCCAGTACTGCGGTCGGCGTTGGGGTGTTTCACTTCCGGGTTCTGGTG
>JAADCU010000045.1 GCA_013154355.1 Thermoproteota archaeon
ACGGAGGATGGTCTTGAGGCTATTTGGGAGATCTCACAAGGAGATATGAGAAAAGCAATAAACACACTACAAGCAGCAGCCGCAGTATCGAAGAAGATAACAGCAGAAGTAGTCTATAGAACTGTTGGGTATGTAGAACCTAGAGAGATACTAGAACTAATAAGTACACTAGTACACTCAGGATTTCTCAAAGCAAGAGATAAACTAAGACAGATAATGTACGAGTACGGGGTAAGCGGTAAAGACGTGCTCAAGATATTTCAGAGAGAACTAATGAAAGGAACAATAGAGACAACAGACGAAGGAAAGATAGAGCTAATGGAACTAGCATCAGACATAGATTACAGACTCACAGAAGGATGTGATGAAGAAATACAGATGCTAGCATTCTTATCAAAACTACAGGTAGTAGCAAAGAAGCATGGTCTCAAGATCAGGACAGAGGAAACTAAAGAGGTTAAAGAAGTAAAAGAGGAGACCACGACCACGGAGACAAAGACTAAGACAACTAAGAAAAAGAGAACTAGTAAATGATTAATCGAGAGGATACACATAGTCTAGCCCCCTCATATCTATACTACCTATAACAATTCTATAGGTCTCAGATCCAGTACGCGTACTAATCTTTCTCTCAAGCATACCATATATGATGATCTCCTCACCTTCTCTAGCAATACCTGAAAATATGTTCTCATACGAGGCTATCTCACTTATCTTAGGCACATTAACAGGTTCTATAGGTCTGATATCATCGATTACGTATATAGAAGGATTATAATACGATTCTGAAGAATCTACGACTCTAGCCCTGATCTTAACAGGATAAAGCTTCTCATAGTAATACTCTCCATACTTTTCGTATCTTTCTTCAAAAGTTCTTACAAAATTTATTGAAAATATTCTATCTCTAAAGAACATTCTAGGAACTCTTCTCTTAACTATCTTAGCAAGCTTCTCTCTATCGAGACCTTTAATATATTTTGATAAATCATTAACACAAATCTCTAACATCCTTCTATCAAAAATAACTACATTTCTTCTAAGGAGATCATGTAGTGCATCAATCATCTTTAATGTATTTTTCTTCGAGTATACTAGAACGTCTATATCTGACATATCTACATTATGTATCTTAGCTAGTAGTGAACCTGTCACTCCAATATAGTGTGTAGATATTCCTGAACTATCTACCAACTTCTCTACTAATTCTTTAGTAACTTCTTCTAACCTATCTCTAGGTTCTTTCAATATTTCTTGAACTCTTTCTTCAGGTCTATAATGTATTCTTATATCTTCTATTGGTACCTGTATGAGCTCAATATTTAGATACTTATCATATGTTACATACTTCTTACATATTTCTCTCACAATCTCTCTAGACCTTTCATACTGCGAGGCTCCATAAGTCTTCATTATTCTCTCAAGTTTAATATTATGCTTTTTCCATAATGATTGATCTCTAGTAGGCATGTATTTTAGGTACGATGTTACTCTATTAGGTGGGTGATGCTCTGCCACTACACAGAAGATGTAGCCTTCCTCTGTTTCGAACAGGTCCCTATCTAGGAATCTGTTGCTACCTTTTTCGCCGCGAAGCATGGTCTTGTCCTTGTCTGAGTGATAAGTGTTTTCTCTGCCTATACTCTATTACTTGAAGAGAACTTTTATAAATGGGTTCTGCTGTCTTTGTTCTCATGGAAATTCGCGCATTGCTAAAGAGACCTCTAGTAACAGTCGAAAAAGATGTAAGCATAAGAGAGGCAGCAAGAAAGATGGAGAGGGAAGACGTAGGATTCCTGGTAGTAGTAGATGAGAAAGGACAGATATGTGGAGTAATATCAGAACGTGACATAGCACGTCTCATAGCTGAGGGAGCAGATCCTGATAAAACTAAGGTAGGAGATGTAGCTAGGAGAGAGATAATAACAGTCAACTATAGAGATCCTGTATCAAAAGCAGCATACTTGATGAGAAAACACAAGATAAGACATCTAGTAGTCACAGACGATGAAGGAAGACCTATAGGAGTAGTCTCTGTAAGAGACATAGTAGATCTCGAGATCGCTCTAGAGAACCTATCAAAGGTAAGTGAGCTATCAGAGGAAGAGGAAGAACAGATATATACCTCACCGATAAAGGTCACCACATAATAGTCAGATATTGAGTAAAAATATCAGAGAGGTGCCTTTTCTTCATCTTTCTGCGAACTCGGCATTCATCATCAAGAACCTGTATATATAATGTTAATACTTTATTTCTAGTCAGCTAAGTGTTACCACTATGCTACTCACGATTCTACCTAAGAATATTACTCTAGAAAGTATAGAGGCTATCATACTGTTTCTATATGTTATTGGAATACTCTACGTGACAAAGATTCTATACAATATCATGAGAAAACGAGGTCTTCCTCATAATGTTGCTGTCTATTATAATAGAAAGTTTATACATGTCTTTGCTGGAGGAGTGATCGCTCTTCTAACTCCTATACTCTTCACATCTCCTCTAATACCTCTAATACTTGCTGCTGTTCTTGCAGTATTTTGCTATATTCCTCATAAGAGAGGAAAACTACTCTACTGGTTTCAAGTAGAGGATAACATGTATGAAGTCAACTTCTGCATAATGTGGGGAATAACAATATTTGTTCTATGGATACTGTTTAACAATCCCTGGCTCGCGATAGTTCCAGTAGCATTCATGGCTTTTGGTGATGCTGCAACAGGAGTCGTTAGAAATACATTATTTAAGAGAAGAACTAAGCATTGGATAGGTAATATAGCGATGTTTGCAACCTGTGCACCACTTGGACTATATTATGCTGGTCTTCCTGGTCTAGTAGCTGCTGCTGTAGCATCACTAATAGAGAGATTCGAGTTCAATCCTATAGATGATAATGTTCTAATATGTATATCAGCTACGGTAATACTCTACATAATGTATGTTCTTCTTCACATATGATCAGCTTAATGAAACCTCCACACCTCTCGGTCAGGTGGGAGCCTCATCACTCATAACATAACAGTCGACAAAATATTAATATGTTGCTATCATGAACTAGCACTGTGACAAGACTTCTAATATCGATCGGATATGTAGAAGAGCTTTCACTAGTGTATAGATATAGGCAATATATAGATATCCTCGATCTAAAGAACGTTAAATCTAGAGAATCTCTCGGCTGTCCAAACTATAGCCTAGTAAAGAGAGCATTAGAAAATAAGTTTACTGAAATAAGTATACCGATAGGAGACTTATATTCCTTCTCAACAAATGTAATAACTCTTGCAGAAATTTTAAATGATATGAAGATAGATTATATTAAAGTCGGAATATGTATGAGAAATATCGAAGAGATAATGAGACTAGCATGCTCTTTAAGAGATGTATTAACTAATTCTAGACTTGTAATAGTTGGATTTGGAGATTACTACAAGATTGGAAGCATAGATCCATTAGAACTATTTAACATATGTAGAAAATTTGATATAGATGTCATGATGATTGATACAAAAATCAAAGATGGGTTATCGATTATAGAGAAGTATAGTATTGATAATATTATCAAGCTTAAGGAAGAATGTGAAAAACATGATGTACTGTTTGCTATAGCAGGAGGATTAAAGGTGAGAGATGTCATTAAGATCATTAGAGAGGTATCGCCAAGCATTATTGGTGTAAGATCAGCATTATGTACTGAGAGAAGTTCAAAGATAGTTGAAGATAAGCTTAGAGAGATCATCAATATTGTTAAGGTATCACCTTTTGAGCTTCCCTATTAACATCAGGGCAGAAGCGTATGATGGTACTGCAGTAGCTATCTTATACCTTTCCTTAACTATGTCATCTATGCTAACTATCTTGTGAAATCCCGCTCTTATTCCAGCGTCTCTAAGCATGAACTCTCCAATACCTGCTGTAACTAGGAGAAGCTTGTTAGGATCTTTACCTAGTGATGCTATCCTGGATCTTATCTGTAGTAATGCTTCAACTATCTTTCCTATAGCAACATCATATACGTATCTTGCTATCTCTACTATCTCGTTCATTGATAGATACTCCAAGCTTGAGCAAGCTACTCTAGAAAGTCTGACTGCTGCATCTTTCATTGTTTTTCCTCTACCATCTGGAGTATCTATGTAATAGTCCTCGCTACTTATGTTACCTAGAAGAAGGTTCACGTCTGCCATTATGGCGAAGTATTCTCTACATATCTGAGCAATATTCCCCTTATATGGCAATCTATCAACAATCTCTGACACAGATGTCCTGAGAGTACCTATGTACACGAGCTCCCCATATATGAGCTTTTCTGGATCAGATCTACCATATATTACAGGTCTACCATCTACGACAGGTATTATTGTCGTAGTAGTGCTTCCAATATCGGTAAATACACAGTCTCTACATAATCTAGATATCAACCATGCACTTGCAGCCCAGTTAGCTGCAGCGATCTTCAGAGGATCTTTCAGAGCATTATCAGGATCTACTATCTCCATGTCACATGTAACAAAGAAAGTACGATCACTACCAAAAGCTTCACAACATGAGTAAACAACATCGATTACTCCTTCACTCTTAGACTCATATATATCACATAGCTCAGCTGTCATACACACACTAGCATAGTCAGGTCTAAGCTCTCTACCTATCTCACAGAGTCTCAACCTAAGCTTCTCTCTACCTCTTCTCCATAGTGGAAAGTATTCTCTCCTCACGATCTCAAGAACATGATTATCACCTTCCAATCTTATGACGACATACTTCAGATTTGCTCCACCAACATCTATACCTAACACACGCACAGGAGACTGATAACATTCTTTAAACATGCTTAAATACTTTACATGAGAGATGAAGATAATACCAGTACTAGACATAAAGAACCTCCTAGTAGTACAAGCTATTGCAGGAAAAAGAGAAGAATACACGCCATTGATAGATAGTAAACTAATAAGTTCACCAATAATAGAGAGAGCATTACAGGACATATACGTAGAAGGTTATAGAGAGATCTACATAGCAGACATAGATCTCATAGAAGAGAGATCAAGTCACGACTTCGTCAAACTCTATAGTCACATGTTGTCACTATTCAACAAAGTATACCTGGATGTAGGTAGAAGAGGAATAGAATACTACTACGACCTCTCAAACATAGTACCTGTCATAGGTACAGAATATGTAGAAAGTCAAGAACTAGCACTACTACATGATAAGACCATGAGCTTAGATATGTTTAATGAGAATGTAAAGTTCAAAGACTGTCTTAAACATTATGAAGAAGTTCTATACTTAATGTATAGACTATCTATAGTACCCGAAAGAGTCCTAATAATAGATCTAGAGAGAGTAGGCACATTATCAGGAATAGACTATGAAAAAATATGTAACATATCTAGAAAACTTAGAGATATTGGTGTTAGAGAGATATTCTATGGAGGTGGTATAAGATGTATAGAAGATATTAAGAAGCTCGAGAATCATGTTGATGCAGTAATAGTTGGATCTGCATTACATAGAGGATATATAAGATGAAGAGACTTGAGATATCTGAGATATTTCTTTCATTTCAAGGAGAAGGACCGTTAATAGGTAGAAGAGCAATATTTCTGAGACTAGCTAGATGTAATTTAAGGTGCGTATGGTGTGATACCAAGTATGCTTATGAGCCTAAGTACGTGTTAGATGTAGAGAATGTAGTGAAGATCGTATACAAGTATGGGAATAAGCTTAAGATTAGGAAACCATTACTCGTTATTACTGGAGGTGAGCCATTGTTGCAGCATGATTCTCTTAAATGTTTACTATGTCGCATATATGATAGATTTCTTATACAGATAGAGACTAATGGTACGATCGATCCTTCAAGTATTATAGATCTTGTTCATTATGTAGTTGTCTCACCTAAACTATCTAATAGTGGTAATCCTCTAGAGGTTAGAAGACTCTGTGAGACTTATAAGTTTCTTTTGAAGAAGTTTCCTGATAAGATATATTTTAAGTTTGTTATAGATAAGTATGATGATATATTTGAGGTTGAGAATATTGTGAATAGTTTTGATATACCTAGAGAGAACGTGTTTCTCATGCCACAATGTAGGTCATCTAGTGAACATATGGAGAAGCTTAATCTTGTTCAGAAGCTTGCCTCAGAATATGACTATAATGTTAGTCCAAGACTGCAGTATGTTCTACGGATTAGGTGATCTTTACCACGTTTCTTAACCATTCTCTATACCATTCAGGAAGCTTCTCATACTTATCTGTTAATGGATCAGGTGTTCCAGCTTCCATGAATGCTCTCAGTCTCAGCGTACATGAGAGACATTCTCCACATGGTTTCTCCTGTCCTCTATAACAGCTCCAAGTGTACTCATATGGTACTCCAAGTCTCACACCTTCCTTCACTATATCTATCTTCGTCTTATCTGCAAATGGTGCCCATATTCTGACTTTAGCTTTTCCTTCTGTTACTGCGGCACTTCCTAGATTTATTGCCTCTTCAACAGCTTTGAGAAACTCTATCCTTGTGTCAGGGTATCCTGTCTCTGGATCATACCTATGTACTGCAATAGCTATTATTCCCTCATTATACTTCTTCTCTAGTAACAACGTCTCTAACCATGCTGCTGTAAGACTGAGAAATACTAGATTTCTCTGAGGAACATAGTCTAGACTTACCTTAGTAAGGTCAGATATTGTTACTCCTCCTTCAACGAGGCGTGATGCATGAAATAGCCAGGATATATATCTTATATCAACTATCCTATGCTCTATAACTTTGGCAAGTTCTGCAAGCTTTCTCGCACATTCAACTTCTCTAGCATGTCTCTGACCATATATGAATGTTATAGCATAAAGATCTGCGTTAAGTTCTTTCCTTGCTTTCCATAGTAATGTGCTGGAATCTAGTCCTCCACTAAGCATTACTATGCAACATCTAGACATTGAGCTTGATACTTGTTAGAGACCTATTAAAAGTATTGTCTACAAACTTGTCAGAGAGCTCTTAGATCCTTTAGACTGAAAGCCTTGTAGTATGTTACTACACCATCATTACTTAACAAGGCTAGAACAAGCTGAAGACCCATGGACTCACAGTACTTCAATATTGATGATAGATCTAGTGCTCTTATTCCTAGTCCTTCAGTAACGATCTTTATAGCATACCTAGGCTGAGTCTTGCCTGGTTTCTTGCCTTTCTCCCATACTAGAAGATCTATTGGAGATCTATCTGGAGTTATCTTAACATTGTACCCTCTCTTTCTTAGGTCAACATATACTATCAATTTCAGTATATCGTTAACATCTTTCAATACGTCACCTATAGATAGTTCTGAACCTCTATCAATTACTCTAAACCTTGTCGTCAAGTAGGCAAGCTCGATGGGGCTGACTTTCAATCTCGCGTCGCTAACCTTCTCTCCTATACCCTGCTCATATAGAGCTACTACGCTATCTTTCTCGCCTTCAATAATGTAGTAATTGTCCTCTTTCTTAACTATTCTCAGCTCTTTCTTAGGTCTGCTACTCATGGTATTAACCTGAACCTGTCCCTAGGATAGAGAACTACCTCTCTAATATTCTCTCTATTTAGCATGACCATGAGAAGCCTATATAGGCCAAGTCCAAAACCAGCGTGAGGAGGCATACCCCAATCATAGACCTCCAGATGATATCTAAATGCTTCAGGATCAAGACCTCTCTCTCTAATAGATTTCTCAAGCATCTCACGTGTATGAATTCTCGTACTTCCTGAAGCTATCTCAAGACCCTTGATAACTAGGTCAAAGGACTCGCTCTTCCTAGGATCGTCCTCCTTAGGCATCGTGTAGAATGGTCTTATCTCCGTAGGCCAGTCAATTATGTAGAATGGTTCACAGATCTCTTCGTAAAGCACCTCTAGTCCTACATGCGGTATATCTTCACCATACTTGACTTCTACACCTCTCCTATTTAACAGATCTATAGCCTCGTCATATGTTATCTTCCTGAAGGGTCTCTTAAGCTTAGGTAGCTCCACCTTAAGAAGCTTAAGCTCCTCATCATGTAGCCTAGATACCGTATCATACACGTTACATACTAGTTCATCTATTATGTTCATTATGTCATTATAATCCATGAACGCTGCCTCAGCATCAACAGAGATGAACTCATTCAAGTGATAGTTAGTATTATGCTTCTCTGCTCTAAATGCAGGACCTATCTCGAATACTCTCTCTAACGATGCTGTAAGCTGCTCCTTATATAACTGTGGACTCTGTGCTAGATAAGCCTTCTTCTCAAAGTACTGAACTTCGAACAAGTCTGCTCCTCCTTCTGTACAGGTTGCTATTATCTTCGGCGTAAACACTTCTACGAACCTATGTTTATAAAATGTTTCTCTCATAGCTTTCACAACAGTGCTAGAGATCTTGAATATTGCTAGATTCTCAGGACGCTTCAGATCTGCAGCTCTATACCTTAATCTTGTACCTAGCTCTGACTCTACGCTACCCCATATATCTAATGGCATCATCTTCACCTCGTTTAGAAGATGTATCTCTTTTGCAAGCACTTCTACACCTGACTTAGCTATCTTACTCGCCTTTACTACACCACGCACAGCTATTACATCCTCCTTCTTCAGCTTCTTTACCAGGTTAAGAGCCTCATCATTTGCAACCCCTTTCTTAACTGTGACCTGTACAAATCCTTCTCTATCACGTAGAACAATGAACTTTATCTTACCTATATCACGTATCTCCCACACCCATCCACAGAGAGTTACCTCTTGTCCATCTAGCTCAGGCTTAATATCACATGTCCAGTGTGTCTTTCTAGGAAATTTCACGAGAATGAAGACAGAGAAGGGGTTTATAAGACATGACTCCTCTCACACCTCGCTCAATATCGCGCAACTTCTACACGAACGTTAGTTCCAGTTATCATGCTAAGTATCTTAGCAAACTCATTAGGCTTAAGAGGAAGCCTCCTAGCCTCCCACTTAGGTATCTTGACCACTGCCTCGCTAGTACCATCAGGAAGCCAGGATATGGCTACCGTAAGTATCCTTGCAGGATGAGCAAGCTGAGAAGCAAGCTCACTAATGTTGCTCGACTTCTCAACAAGTCTAACACGCTTACCAAGCTGCTGTTCTAATGCAAGCTCCATCTCCTTTATGGTCGACCTAGGTACAGATCTTATTCCTCTTAAGACCACTACTATGGTGTCACCAGCATCGTAAGCCTTAACGTACTCCACATTCTTCAACTGTTCTTCAAAACGCTGCTTTATGTTCAGGAGAGCGTTTATTACATCAACATCCGTCATATCATACTGCTGGCTATCTAGCAGCTGCTGGCATCTTGCACAGAACACCCTCGTCTTCACACAGAACGTGCAAAACGGTATTTTCATGTCATCACCTCAAGACTCAAAACATGTTGAGACATTCTCTTTATAAATGTTACTATACTTTCGAAAAACTTCTTAAAAAGCAGACACGTATAGGAGAGATACAAGTGGAGAGTCTCTGTAACTATCTATGGAGACTATCAGGAGCTCTATATAGGACATGTGAGACATGTATGACGGGAAGATATATAACGAGCGAGGAGTTCTGGAACAATTTTGCAGAAGAATTCATAAGAAGAGTCATGAGAGATAGAGACATATGGAAGTTCACCGAGTGGCAACTATCTAGAATCTTCGTGAAGAAAGGAGACACAGTACTAGACCTAGGATGCGGATTTGGTAGATTAACTATACCACTCGCAGAGAGAGGATGCATAGTATATGCAGTAGATCAGTGTCGAAAGCTTCTCAGATATCTAGAAGAGGAAGCAGAGAAGAAGAAATTGAACGATAGGATAATCATAATTGAAGGAAAATGGGAAAAACTAGAACCTGGAAAAGATATTCCTAGAAAAGTCAAGACAGTAATAGCATCTCACAGTATAGAGGTCGAAGACCTTGTACAAGCTCTAAAACTAATCATAGAAGTAACAGAAAGAAATGCCCACATATTCGATGATTATAGAAGAACAATGACGATAGAATATGAAGATATTATGAGAACAATATTCAGAGACGTTATCGATCTCTATCCTTCCGCAGTAGCTGTAATATATCTCACACTAGTACAGTTAGGAGTCTACCCAAATGTAGAAACATACGTGAGAAGATATCGTGTAAAAGTTAGAGATATAGATGAAGTAATAGAGAGAAGACTTGGAAAGTTTCTTCCAGCTCACATAGAGGATGTCAGAAAGATAATAATTGAAAGATTAGAAAAATGTATTATAGAGAGAGAACAAGACGGAATAATACTTCTATTAAACAGACCTATAGGACACATATGGTGGTTCAATAGACAGATATGAGATTCATCATAACTCACATAGATGAAGAAAACACTAGCAGAGGAACAATTTTCAGAATATTTACGATACCTTTCAAGAGTCTTCACGAGATGACATATCTAGACGTACTTACCCTAGGAAACTTAAAGCTATTAAAAAGTTATGACTTCTGGATAAATAATGATGAGCTCACTCATAGAGTATCGGGAGAGGAGATCGTAGAACCTGAAGATCTCCTATATAAGATAGTTGAAATAAGCTCAGCAGGTGGTAGAATAATTAACATGAAAATTATTGATGAATATGATAAGAATAGACTTATAGAGTTCTCTTCAAGACCTGTAGGAATAAGAATAATAGGTGATAAGATGAGTCTAGCATTCTCAGATACTCTCTACGTGTCAGCTCCCTGTAAAGATTTTGATATTGACATAAAGCTCATGAAAGGTATTGTTGAAAGATTTCTTATAGGCTCCTCAGTAAAAAATTATTTTAGATCTCTAGATGTTCTTAGAGAAGCTAGCATGAGAGGTATATTTGCTAGAAGAAAGATTGTTCTACTAGCAGATTATGTTCATGAGCTGACTACCTCTGTATAACATATTTTTCAACTATTCTTCTAATAATCATGCTAGTACTGTAGACACTTTTATCCAGATCTTCTCTCAGTCTCAACACTTCTATGTTGCCTAGTCCTCTTTTCTCAAGTTCTCTCTTCAACCAGTCCTCATCTACAGGTTGATCAGGTCCTAGTAGAATTATGTTAGGTCTCTCTTCTTCAACAACTCTTAACATATCATCTTCATATCCTAGTCTCGCCTTATGTACATAGTATAGGCTACCTACAACTTCTAATCTACTTTTCTCATCAACTATGGGATCTCTCTTCTTTATTTTTCTCACTGTTGAATCTCTTGACACTATAGTGACAACTCTACCAAGTCTCCATGCCTGTCTTAGATAATATATGTGACCTGGATGGATTATCTCAAATGTTCCTGCTGTCAATACTTTAGTTCTTGCTCTCTCTACTAGCTCGCTAGGTCTCTTCCACTCGAATGAGAGTATGTTTAGAAACCTTAAAGCGTCTAGTAGACCCTCAGCATATGTTATTGTTGAGAGAGCTGTAAAGTAGTCTCTTCTCGAGAGATAGTACTTAGCATCTTTTACATATGCTTCCACTATACTTATTATCTCTCTAACTCGAGGATCAGTATCTAAGCTTGTCCTAACCTTGTCGAGGACCTGCTCCACGTTCATTATGTATAAGCATATCCTTGTCTCGAGATCTAGCTCCTCTATGTTAATCACGATCTTTCAGTAATGATGTATACTTAAGTTTTAATTCCTTCTCTTCCCTCTCGATGGCTATCCTCTGTTCGATCTCCTAGATGATGCTATTAAAGTTTTAATATCACTTAAAGTATTGTCTTAACGGAGAGAATGAGCATAAGAAACTACATATATGGAGAGGAAAACCTTCCTGACAGTGTTAAAGAGAAGGCTAGAACTCACATACCAGTGGTAGAGTGTCCTGAAAAGGTGAAGGAGGGAGAGATTCTTAGACTGAGGATAAGAATAGATGGACATCCTAACAGGGTAGATCACTATATAGCTAGCTTTGACATATACTTCAGCGAGGATGATAGATCTTTTAATCCTATTAAGATTGCTCATGTAGAGCTCTCACCAGAATATGCTGAGCCAATCATAGAGCTGAGCTTAAGACTACGAAGAAGTGGTACCATACATGTAGTATCTTACTGTACTACTCACGGTCTCTGGGAGACGAGTAAGAGAGTAATCGTGGAGAAGTAGGTTAAAATATAGTTAACATAGCATAAGCAGGGACTGACGTGAGAGAGCCTTTACCAAGTGTGGAAAAGTTGAAAGAAATCGTGAAGCCGAAAGTAAATCCACTGATCTGGTGTAGTGATAGAAAAATATTGAAAGTTCTTGATCAGAGAAAGTTACCATTTGAGGAAGATTATTATGAAGCATCAACAGTAGAAGACATATATAAGTGTATAAGAGAGATGTATGTACGTGGTGCTCCAGCAATAGGAATATGTGCGTCATATGGTATGGCCATAGCTGCATATGAGGCATATAGGAGAGGGCTCACAGTAGAGCAGTCTCTTGAACATTTAAGAAAGTGTGGTGCCTATATAGCATCTGCTAGACCAACTGCAGTAAACCTTGAGTGGGCTGTGAAACATATGATCAATATCGCCGAGAAGCTATACTCTGAAGGACAGGCAAGAACATGCAGAGAGCTTGCAGAGCTTCTAGAGAAGGAGGCTATGAAAGTACAGGAAGAGGAGTTTGAGATAGAGTTGAAGATAGGGATAAACGGTCTAGAAAAATTGAAGGAATGCAACGCAGTGATGACACAGTGCAACGCTGGTGGACTAGCAGGAGCAGGAATAGGTACAGCACTAGCACCAATGAAGATAGCTAAGTACCTTGGAATAGAAATCAAGGTGTATGTTCCTGAGACCAGGCCATGGTTACAGGGAGCTAGACTAACAGTATATGAACTACATGTAGAGAAGATACCCTACGTCCTCATAGCAGACACAGCAGTAGGATACGTCATGTATAGAGGAATGATAGAGGCCGTAATAGTAGGTGCAGATAGGATACTCAGAGATGGGCATGTAATAAATAAGATAGGAACATTTAAACAAGCAGTAATAGCACATGAGCTAGGAATACCATTCTACGTAGCAGCACCAAAATCAACATTTGACC
>JAADCU010000026.1 GCA_013154355.1 Thermoproteota archaeon
AGAGTCCTCCGAGGAAAAGACTGAAAAATCATAGTAGACTAACTAGTCTGTGGATCTCTTAACCTTCGTACTCTGGTACCTATCGATACCAACTGTAGCGATATTCGTTGGAGGAATGGTATACAAGGTAATGAGGTATGCTTTGATGGCTAGAATTCTAGTACCTAAGCCAGAGTTTCGCTGGAGAGAGATAGCTATTAAAAAAGGATCTTTCTGGGATATAGGATTCTGGCACTGGATAAAGGAGCTCATAGCAGTGTTTCTAAGACCAATAATATGGTCTCTCAGGGTAAACGTTCTAGACTTTGTTGGAGGTCTTCTCATGCTACATATTCTAGGAGTAATACTGATACTTTTCCTAGTTGGAACACATGTAGGAATATGGTTTAACTATGTGCCCTACCTCAAGATAGGTCTAATAGACCTTACACCTCTAATACTGCTCATAGAGAAGATATGGTTCTTCCTATGTCTAGCAGTGAAGTACAGTACTCAGGTAGTGTCACTGAGCCCTTGGAGCATAATCGTGATAGCTGGTAATGCCTATGTCCTAGCTCTATGTGTTCTCGCGGCAATAGCTTACAAGTTTGTTGATCATCTAATAAAGGTGAAGAGAGGAATCATAAACATAAGACCTGGGGACTTCGCAGCACTTCTACTCCTACTAGCAGTAGTATTGACAGGATTCTTGACCGCATTCTCACCGATAACGACTCCCATACCTGTACAGAGACTACTACTTGGGCTCCATGTGCTATTTGGAGAGATATTCTTCATGACGTTACCATTCACGAAGTTCTCGCACTTCCTGTTCGGCTACTGGTACGGTAAGATTCATGAGCTATATGATGCATATGCTAAGAGAGGGGTGTAAACCATGATGAGGGCAGAATCTAAGAACCTAGACAAGGCCTTCTGGAGGCTTAGCAAGTACATAGAGTCGAACACTATTCACTATGTTGAGAACTGTATAAGCTGTGGAATATGTTACGAGATCTGTCCAGCATATCACCTAGATCACAGGTACGCTCCAGCGCCTATAGGTGAGTGGTTTAGGAGGTTCTACCGTAGACAGCTCAATCCTATTGCTAGAGTCCTAGGAAAGCTAGCACATGCATATCCTCTAACAGTAGAGAACTTAATGAAGGCTAGAGAGTATGTTTACAGATGTACTAACTGTGGAGCATGCTATATGGTGTGTGCTGCAGGTATAGATAGTGGACATCTTGCACTTCTGACAAAGAGTCTCATAAATGATGCAGGACTAACTCCACAGATCCTGAAGACATTGAACGAGATGGAGCTGAGAATGACCTATCTTACAAGCAAGGTACAAGACCTATATGGCAAGCTTGTTGAAGAGATAAAGAAGATTGCTGGAGGAGAGGCTCACATAAACGAGCCAGACAGATCAGTATATATCCCGATATCTGTCTGTGATCTGGTCTTTGCTAAGGACGTGATAGTATCAACGATAAGAATACTTGAGAGGCTCGGCATCACTTGGACGATACCTGACGCACCAGTCGGAATAAGACCACCAATGGGCTATGTTATAGGAGACTTCACGAGCTATGCAGCATTGATAAGGAGGATCTACATTAACGCTAAAGAGCTGAACTGTAGAATCATACTTGTAACAGACTGTGGATACATGTATCCTGCTCTCAGATTCGAGGGACCATATATAGCAGAGATGGAGCAGCCATGTAAGGTTCTGAGCATAGTAGAGCTTCTTGAGGACTATGCAGAGAGAGGACTACTGTTTCTAAGAAAGATAGCTGACGTCGCAACCTGGCACGATCCATGCATGTTGATGAGGAGAGGAGGAGTAGAATATCCGCATGCAATACTTGAGGAGTCAACATTCTTCTCAAAGCTCAAATGGTCAGGTAAGTACTCTAGATGCTGTGGAGGAGGTTCACACATGTTCTTCCTACAGGAAGAAGTAGCTAAGGCACTCTCAGACGTGTTAGAGGTGGATCTCGTAAAGATGCTTGAGAAGGATACATTTGCTAAGAGAATAGCAGAGTTCGGGTATGAGATGGCTAGACATCGTGCACAGGAGATAATAGATAATGGTCCTAAGATAGTGATCACGGCATGTACATCATGCATATTCATGCTTAGAAAAGCAATATCAGAATCAACAATGCCATTCATAGAGGTTAAGCATCTAGCAGAGTTTGTTGCTAAAAACATGCTATAATTACATGCTTAGCAAGACTATAGATACCACAGATAAACAAAGCAAAATTATTTTCAATCTATTAAAATCTTTAAGCACTATCATCGAGTATATGGTAGGTATTATGAAGGCAAATCTAAGTATTAGAGAAGTTATAGATATCTCTCCTAATGCATAACATATCAAGGCAAGATAAGAACCTACGCAACTACATGTTCCAGCTAGAGCACCTGCTGTAACTGTTCTCTTACTCTTTAAATGCTTGTCTCGATAATATGCTAGAAGTAGAGTAAGTTCGAAAAGATACATTAAGAAGAGGCAGAATGGGTAGTTTGTTAGAAGTTTAACAAGTTTAAAAAACTTGACCACTACCCCAAGAAACCCCCAAGTGAAGAAGGTGACTAAGGAATAGACTAGACCTAGGATGCTCATACAATACTTACGTTCTCTAAAAGTCTCTACGATAGACAGTATTATGGTTATTAAGACTATTATTAGACCAGTATACTGATAGGTATCTAATCTTTCCTTAAAAACTAGTATTCCTACTGCGAGAGGTATGATAAAGTTCAGTCCTAGGACTATGTTCACTAGACTTGGGCTAGATATTGCATTAGCACGATATAGAGATACTGCTCCAGTAACGCTTAACGTTGCTAAGCTTGCTCCGCATATTATGTCTCCAATGTTTATACTTGTTGCTCCTAGTATGAAGATCATTATTAACGATATTAATGTCGCTGTAAGATTAAGTATTATTAGGAACGTCCCCTCACTTCCATATCTCGACCCAACTATGTACAATGTTCTAGATGTTCCAAAGAGGAGTAACGCTATGATTGCTAGGTAGATCCATCGCACTTTAACTATGTGTGCGAGAGATATGCTTAATTATTTCCTAGAGATCACTACTTAACCTACATGTGTGAGAGATACTGTGAGATCTTCAGGATATCATCAAGATTATACGAGGAGGCTCGAAAATTATTTCCAGGAGGCGTGAACAGTCCTGTTAGACTCATGAGACATCTACCTTATCCATTCTACGTTAAGGAAGCCTATGGTCCATTTCTAGTCACAGTTGATGAAGTAAAATTGATAGATTACTGTATGGGTTTTGGACCACTGATACTTGGTCACAAGCCTAGACCTGTACTTGAGGCTGTTCGTGAGTACCTTGATAAAGGATGGATGTATGGAACTCCTACAGAGATAGAGATAGAGTATGCTAAAACCATAATGAGACACTTCCCAAGTATAGAGATGATGAGAATAGTGAACACTGGTACAGAAGCTACAATGAATGCTATAAGACTTGCAAGAGCATACACGAGAAGAAAATACATAGTGAAGTTCGACGGCTGTTATCACGGTGCTCATGATAATGTCCTAGTCAAGGCTGGAAGTGGTGCAGCTACTTGGGGAGTACCTACAAGTGCTGGCGTGCTAGAGGAGGTTGCTAGATACACTATAGTTCTACCATTCAACAATATTGAAGAACTTGAAAAGACGTTCAGAAAACTTGGAAACGAGATAGCCTGCATAATAGTTGAGCCAATAATGGGAAACTATGGACTTGTTCCAGGAGATCCAGAGTTCATTAGAAGTCTCAGAGAGATATGTGATAGATATGGATCACTACTCATCTTTGATGAAGTAATCACAGGTTTCAGAGTTGACCTTGGAGGAGCTCAGAAAATATATAATGTGAGACCTGACATAACAACCCTCGGAAAGATAGCTGGAGGAGGGTTCCCGATAGGAATTTTTGGAGGTAGAAGAGAAATTATGGAGCTTGTTACTCCACTAGGACCTGTATATAATGCAGGAACGTTTAATGCTCATCCAATATCTCTCGTAGCTGGTCTAGCAACTATAAGAGAGCTAGAGAAGGGTTACCCCTACGAGATTGCTAATAGAGCTTCAGAAGAGATTACTAAGGCAATACTTGAAGTATCTGAGAGCTGTAGAATACCTGTTAAGGTTATTAGAGTAGCATCAATGTTTCAACTGTACTTCACGGAGAGAGATATAAGAAATGCAGATGATGTACGTTCAAGTAATGTTAGACTCTACGAGGAACTTCATAAGAGATGTCTACTTAATGGAGTCTACCTGACACCAAGTCAGTACGAGGTCAACTTTACATCAGCTGCACATGATAGAGATGTTGTTCAGAGAAGCATAGAGGTTTTATGTGAATGTTTGAGAGATATTTCTAAATCTTGAACTCAGATAGCTCTACTGTACATGTTTCACCAAACTTACAGTTTGATAAATCGAACGTTCTACCAAACATCTGCTCTATTACTGCTGAGTAGAGTATTCCTATTGCACAGGGTCTAGAATGTATCCTCTCTACTAGGTCAGGACGTTTCTTCACTAGGTCCTCTATAAGTAGACAGATCTTTGAGAAGACACATCCTTTAACCTGTATGCTTAACTTACCATTATTGAAGCTTGATGTAACGTCGTTAGCTGCCTTGAGTGGACCTGATGTACTTAGAAGCTTGTCTAGACTTTTAACACATTCTTCAATGCTGCTTGAACGAAGGTATCTTGTCACTACGTGTTTTGCTGCCATTCTTGAGGCCTCTCTAACCATTGCTAGCCATCCTCTTCCTGTCATTAGCTGATGAGCAGCATGTACGAGAGCTACTAGAGCTATGTCTCTTATGTCCATCTGAGGTAGGGATTCTGGTGCTATCATTTTATCTACGTACGAGTATCTTCCTTACCGCCTCTATATACCTATCGAACTCCATGAGTATCAGTCCAAGGTTCGGTTCGCTGCTCGTTATCACGCTAACATAGACTTTCTTTCCTTCAGGATGTTCATCTAGCGGTATGGCTCTTACTATGATCTTTCCTTCTGTACCACTTAGGAGAGCCTCAGAGAGGGTAGCATTCATTAGAGAGCGATAGACCTTTCTAGATGGTCCCATGAAGACTGATAGCATTGCTGCTACCGTGTGCGATGATGCTGGTATCTCATATGGTATGTACGCATGTATCAGTAGTCCATCATCTCTCGCTATTATGACACCTCTGATATCAGGCTGGCATCTCTCTACTAGGTCACGTGAGACTCTTTCCAGCATTGATGCTACACTCTCAGACATCAAGTATGCATTTTTCTCGAGGTTTTAATAACCTTACGCTATCCTGTCTCTGATATGTCTAACAACATACAGTGATGTGTAGTTAGATATATAATCCACCTCTGTTAGAACAATATAAGTGAGCTGTAAGATCTACAGAATAAGGCATGGAAAACGCATTAACGTTAAGAAGAACCCAGAAAAGCTACTTAAGCTAGTCCTAGAAGGAAAACATGAGGAACTGCTTATAGAGGTAGACGAGAACATTCTATCAGAGTGATGACACCTGGCAAGGCTTAGAGATGCTGAGAATAGGGTACACTGAGAAGTAATTAATCAGAAAAACTCTCTAACCATCTTAAGCAGCTTAACAGCATCTCTCTCCAAGAGGGGAGACTCGCATACTATCACGACCCTTCTAAAGTACTGACACTCCTTCAATGCCTTCAAGATCTCTTCAAAATCTGGCGGACCTTTACCAACAGGAACATGATAATCCTCGAAATCATTCACCGAAGTATAATGAGAATGAAGAGAATCAAGCCATGGTAACTTCTCGTGAACAAGCTTTAAAACATCTCTGAAAGATATGTAACCTCTATATCTAACATATATGTGAGCCCAATCAATACAGGGAACAACTATCCTTGATTCAACATCACTACAGAGCTTAACTACCTCCTCTAGAGATCCAAACTGAGAGTCCTTAGCCATGGTCTCGATAGCTATCTTACATTTAATCCCTAGCCTACTAACATGTTCAATAATCTTCAAAAGATTGTCACGAATAATGTGAAAACATCTTGAAGGACCATAAGAACCATAGTAACCAGCATGAATGACAGCAAGCTCACAGTTAAGAAAGTCACATACTTCAAGACACTTAGTAACAATCTCTAGAGACCTCTCTCTAACAATAGACTTTTCAGAACAAAAATTAATAAAGTAAGGACAATGAACACTACATCTTAGACCAAGTCTAAGCATCATTTCACGGAGAGAAGAAATAAGATTAGTAGAGACGGGAAAGCCTTTAAAGAACCCAAACTCGATCCATGATAATCCAAGACATCTAATAAGCCTAATTTTACGAAGAACATCCTGATAAACAGGAATAGAAACACCTACGATAACGTCCACAAAGAAAGATTTAAAAATAGAGACATAAAACAGTTACCGAGACAGCGGGGGTGCCCGAGCCTGGCCAAAGGGGGCAGTAGGGGGAGAACCCCCTACCCCTAAGGACTTAAGAAGGACCGCCGTAAAGGCGGTCCAGGAGACATCCGCTGGCGTAGGCCTGCGTGGGTTCAAATCCCACCCCCCGCACCAAGATCACATGAGCCTTATTATCCCGAGCCTGCACTTGTTATCCTGTTGTTCTATATCGTAGATATCGTATTGAGCTTCTGTGTACTCTGTTAATAGTTCTGAGTAAAGTATTGCTATCGGACATGGCCGTGGATGAGGTCTTCTTTTCATGCATGTTAATTGTTTCTCTATTTTATTCAACGTAGTACATATCTTATTGAAGGTACAGTTCTCTATCTCTACCTGAATTGAGTCTCCCTCTATTTTGTGATCTATTCGTGTTGCACCGTTCTTGTTTACTATTATGTTGGAGAGTGATCTTATTACTGTGTTTATGTCGATATCTTCTATGAGCCCCTTCATTATGAGTATCCTAGCTATATTTCTTGCTGCTTCTCTCAATAGTGTGAGCCATCCTCTTCCTGTCATTGTGAAATGTGCCGAGATTATTAGTGATATTATTGCCAGGTCTCTTATATCTAATTCTGTTATCTCTATGTCGAGTGTTCTATACATCAATCATGTAATAGTTTTGAGATCACTTTATTGTGAAGTATTATGAACTTATTGCATACTTATCGTAGGAATATATTTAAAACATCTCTGCAGAGTCTATCAAGCTCTGTCAGTATTAGACCTATGTTAGGCTCTTTGCTCGTGATTACTCCGATATATATCCTTCTACCTCCAATGTACTCGTCGAGAGGTAACGATCTGATTATTATTTTTCCTTCAGGACCGCTTAATATCACCTCGTCTAGTCTAGCATTGTTCATCAGTGTCCTGTATGCTCTTCTAGAGGGACCCATGGCTAGAGATATCATTGCTGCTGCATCTTTGGGATCTCCAGAATATTTTAGAAAGTATGAATATATTGGAAGTCCATCATCTCTTAGCACTATTACTCCAATAATATCTTCTCCACATCTATCTGTGAACTCTTTAGCTAACTTATCTATTGCTTCACGGACATTTATTGACTTTGGAGCTGACATGTGGATACTGTATATTAGCTCTATAATATGCGAATTCCATACAGAATCCTTATACACTGCTCGAATGGGATATAAATATGCTGAATCTGTTGCATATTTCTCATAATTATCCTATGTAAATTATACACGCACCGCTATATTTAAATACTTCGATAACGAACGATCACTACGAACTTACACTTAAGTTGTGAAAGACCTAATTAAGCAAGTCCCTTGGAAAAGATGGAGCGAAAAATCATACTTCTCTCATGAGGAATGCATAAATCAGAGGTAGAGAAGACTAATCACGGATATGGCAAGCGTGGAAGAGTTAGCCTCATGGCCTCGAATATGTAGAGACAGAGATCAGTGTATAGCATGTGGAGCATGTGTAAGCGTATGTCCAAACAATGCACTAGAACTTGACGAGGAAGGAAAACCAGTCCTAATATGGGAGAGATGTGAAGGTGGAAAGCCTGGACATGAGACAGAGTGCATTAAGGCGTGTCCAGTAGGATGCATATGGCTCACAAATGAGGCACCTGAAGAAGCCAAGTCAAAGCCATGGTTCAAGATAGTGGACAAGAGACCAGAGATAATGGAGGCATTCAAGAAGTGGAAAGAGAAGTTTGGAGTTAAGGTAGACCCAATAGCGTAAGAGGATAGAATATCTTTCTCTGTCTCAAAATCTTTATTCCAGGAAAACCATTTTTAACCTACAATCTTTCTCAGGTATCAGAATGAGAAAGATTAGATCTTTCATCGAGCTTACTCGTATAGAGCATGGTCTCTTCGTTGGTCTTGTACCTGTATCAACTTATGTGCTTACTAGTCCACATATAGAACCTCTGGCTCTAGTAGTTCTATACGTCACTGCGCTTCTTGCAGAGGTCTACCTTTTCTCTCTTAATGATATATGTAACATTGCTGAAGATAGGATAAATAGGCCTAATGCTCCCCTAGTTAGAGGAGAGATAAGCATTAGAGAAGCTAAGCTAATAACTTATACTGCCCTGCTTACAGGACTAGCGATAGTATCAGTATCGTACTTCTATAAGCTTCTGAACACGCTATCACTTGTAGTATATATCGTAGCTATAGTGCTGGGAACACTCTACAACGTTAGATTGAAGAGAGTATGTTTAGTAGGAAACTTGTTGACATCTGTCACTACTTCACTATCATTTCTATATGGTATGGAGAGAATATCTACCATACCTATACTACTTTTCATTACATCGCTTATAGCATGTCTAGGAAGAGAAGTCATAAAGACTATCATAGATGTTGAAGGTGATAGAGTAGCTGGTTTATCGACTCTACCTATAAAATATGGGATTGAGCTATCTCGAAAGGTTGCTCTAAGCTCTGAGCTAGCAGCATCAGCACTTCTGATATTTATTGCGGTATATGTTTTCTCTAGTCCTCTTCTTTTTACTAAGTTTGCAATACTTGCTACATGTTCGATAGCTGTTTCTATACTTAATATCATATCTCTGTTTAGAGTACAGGATTATGAGAAGCTTAGAAGAACATTGCTTAAGCTCATGTTTATTCTAATAGTCTCATATTTAGCGTCTGCCTTATTTTTCTATCTGTCTAGGATTTATTAGGAATTCTAACTTATTTCTTATTCTAACATAGTACATGCATTCGTCTAATGGTATTATTACTATATCTCCAAATATTGTAAGTATCTTTATGTTTGTTTTAGATACATCTATTACTAGGCCTTTAATACCGTTACAGTACCTGTTTCTACAGTTTACACATTCTACGAATCTGTATAATATGTTTAACTTTCGAGGTATGGTCCTTCTTTCTACTCTTCTACGTTTTCTACTGGGCAATTGCTACCTTTCTAACACCTACCTTAACTATCTTCTTCTCAAGTATTAGTCTCCATATGACGTGTCTCAGGAATGATATTCTAGGCTCGTTTATCTTCTCAGCTATCTCCTCTATAGTGAAGGCTCTTCCCTTATTGTTTGATAGGAAGGTGAGTACCTTCTCTTTTAATGCTTCCTCGTTCTCTATTGTGAGTATTCTAGCTATTGCTCTTCTAACTGCTCTTATTTTTCCAGGATTGTCTACTACTCCTCTCTCTTTCTGCGATATTAGTTTTAGAAGCTCTGTCCTAAGTTGTTCAAGGAGACGCTGTCTATCTTCTCTACTCATCGATCTTAGAGCGTTAGCGTTGAGCTTCTGCTTTCTCATACTTCTTCACCTACTGCTGTTCGGGTTTGGCTTCTGCTTCTAAAGGCTTTTCCTCTGGTTTTACTTGTTCTGGAGTCTTTATGTAGAACTCGTCACTTAGTCTTCTTGGTGGTAGTAGCCTGACCTCTATTCCATACATTCCTGGTTTGAGTAGGACGTGTGCAATGTACTTGTCTACCTTGGTCTTAGCATCGTGACCACACTTGTATATTGTTCCATAGATGAACTTCTCGAATCTTGCTCTCTCGCTCGTCAGTTTTCCGCTTATTGTTATCTCTACTCCTCTTACTCCAGCCTCTACTAGCTGTCTTATGGCGATTATTGCTGCTCTTCTGAACTTTACTCCCTTAGCCATTGCCCATGCTATCCTGTTAGCTATGACCTTAGCATAGTATTCTGGTCTCTCCTTTGGTGGTGCAACATCTATCATTGGGTTCTCTATTCCGAACTTTGTTGCGAGAAGCTGCTGTAGTTCTCTCACGTTCTGTCCTTTTCTACCTATTATTCTGCTAGGTCTCTCAGCATATATTATTATTCTAGTTCCTAGAGGACTTCGAAGAATATCACAGTCAATGTAGCCTATCTTGGCTAGTCTATACTCTAGGAACTCCTTCACCATCCATTTCCTAATGTTCTCCTGAATTATCTTCTTGTACACGGGTATCCTCTTGCCTCCAGTAGCCAGATATGACCCCACTAGACGCATGTTATCCTACTTAAATAATCTTACGCTCCCATCATGATAAGTCACTAATAAACATATTAGAGGGATAGCGTAAAACTATAAATCTCTTAAACAAGATCTAACATGAGATTGAACATGAGAAAGAAAACGACGATCCCTATAATTATCCTACTCATCATAATAATACTAGTAGTGATCACGTACCTTAAGTTAAGTATTACTCATAGAACATATACTAGAGTTAACAGATTAGGATACTATCTTGAGAAGATGAACATCATGTTCAATAGAAGCATAGGTCTAGAGATGAGCAAGCTCACAGCATCATTCTATGCTGAGACTAGGCTAGATGTACCTATGTTAACGTACGCTAGAGCAATAATGAGAAACATTACATATATTAGAGAAATATTAAACAAAAATATTACTATAACATACGTGAACGTTAGAGATCTGAGGTACAGACTGACCATAGTTAGAGGAAAAGGCAACAATACTATGAATGATACAGAAGTAATAAAGTGTAAAGATCTATTAATAATTGATACACGTTATGATGATAAGATCAGTAAGGTCTGTATGAGAGGACTAGTAACCTTTTACGAGTACAGGAACGGTAGAGTCCTCATTAACAGGACCATTAGAGTAGGTCAATGCATGATTCTACACATAAGTAGCAAGCTTCCAGAAAACGAGGAGTCTAGAAAAGTAGTAATGACCATATTAACAGCAAGAGCACTAGCAGAAATATATCTTCCAGAAATATTCAAGAACCTGAAACCAGTAAGAGAAGAACATGTTAATAATCAGAAATGTATAGAATATACATTCACAGGAACAGTAAACATGAGCAAGGCAATAATAAGCAGAGAAATACTAAACTACATAATGAAGATAACACACCTCAACAAGAAGGAAACATCAAGATATCTTACAGAGATCGCAAAAATATTAATAAGAAATAGACAAGACATAGCAATAATAAGATATAGAACATGCATACTAGAAAACGGAATACCAATAACACAATCAATAACAATACAAAACAAAGAAAACACAATAAAAATAACAACAAACTACACAATAACAAACATAGAAACAATAAAAAACATAACAACACCAAAAATAGAAGAACCAACAAAACCAA
>JAADCU010000065.1 GCA_013154355.1 Thermoproteota archaeon
ATGAGCGTCTTCGTCCTAAGTTGGAGCGTGAGCTTCGTCCAGGTACTAGGGTTGTCAGTCATGACTTTGAAGTACCAGGATG
Source organism: Thermoproteota archaeon (assembly GCA_013154355.1). Taxonomy (GTDB): domain Archaea; phylum Thermoproteota; class Thermoprotei; order Thermoproteales; family Thermocladiaceae; genus JAADER01. The sequence continues at coordinate 83 of JAADCU010000065.1, forward strand.
GAGACCTGTCATAATTGAGGATCTCTACGAGGAGTGGAGAAGTCACAAGCTCTACCTATACAAGGTTCCTGGAGCTGAGATACCAATACCATCTGACTCTGAGGTTCCGATAGAAGCTCTGAGCGATCTTGAGAAGAGAGTTTTCAAATATATTGATGGTTCTACAAGTATTGAAGATATTGCACGTAAGCTAGGTACTACACTTAGAACTATTAGAGAGATAGTGGAGAGATTACGAAGAATGGGTATAGTGAAGGAGGTTAAGGTAGTTAAAGGTACTCCTTAGAAGCGATAGAGATGTACAAGATAGGTAGACCAACCTGTAACATAGAAAGCATAGAAGATCTACTAGAGACATATAGACAGTGTGGAGGATATAATGCTCGAGGTCTATCAGATGCTGCAGACGTACTGCTAGAAGCCTTGAAAGATCCTGACGTCACAGTGCTCATGTCATTTACAGCTAACCTGGTAGCAACTGGCTTAAGAACACTTATAGCAGACTTCGTTAAGAGAGGATTCGTTGATGTTATAATAACTACTGCAGGAACAGTAGACCATGACGTAGCTCAATCATGTGGTGGAGAATATCTATCATATACTTTCGACGTAGACGATGTTTATCTAAGAGAGAAAGGTTATCATAGGATAGGTAACATAGTAGTAAAAGTAGAGCATTATGGTCCCATAATAGAGAAGTTTGTACATAATCTATTAAATAAGGTAGTTAATGAGGAAAATATTACATATATCGGTGTCAGAGAACTACTATATCGAGCTGGATCATTAATAGAAGATGAGTACTCCATACTTAGAGTCTGTCATGATAATAAGGTTCCAATATATGTTCCAGGATTCGTTGATGGAGCCTTTGGGACAGCAATACTCACATTTAATGAGGTTCAGAGAAGCAGAGGAAGACCAAGAATAGTAGTGGATGTGCTGATAGATGAGAGAGAGCTAATGGAGATAGTTTATAGTTCTAGAAAGCTTCTTGGAATAGTTGTTGGTGGAGGCATAAGTAAGCATCACTTAATATGGTGGTCCCAGTTCAAGGATGGTCTAGACTATGCAATATATATCACCACAGCTGTAGAATGGGATGGTTCTCTCAGCGGAGCTAGACCTAGAGAGGCAATATCTTGGCATAAGATAAAGCCTACTGCGAAGATAGCGTTCATATACGCTGATGCCACTATAGTGCTTCCAATCCTCTTCTCATATGTGGCAACTAAACTTAAAAATCGTCTTAAGAGAACGCTCGAGTGTTTAAAGTGGACATCTTGACAGCTCTCTACTTAACGTCCTGTCTTCTAGTCTCACTTCTAACAGTCTATCTAGTATCTAGGTCCAGGAGCGAGAAAATTCTAACCATTGACGCACATAAACCTGGAAGAGTAATGGTCCCTAAGATAGGTGGCATATGCTTGCTTACTTCAGGACTTGCTTCCATAATTCTCGACATTATTCTACATGTACTGCCACTAGATCTCATACTAATTATACAAGTTCCAGCAATAATTGTAGGAGCTGTAGGACTCTTAGATGATCTTGGTGATGTAAGTCCACTAGTGAGAATTCTCGTATCTATTCTCATATCGATGATATTAGTGATTCTTGTCACACCATATGGCAAGCTTCTATTCATAGGAGATATAAAGAATCTCCTTTTTCTTGACGCGCTAGCATGCATAATGATGATAATAATGTTTAATGCCGTCAACATGTTGGACATAATGAATGGTATTGTATCAGGAGGGTCTCTCATAGTTTTTATAGGTCTTCTCATTATAACATTATTAAGAAGGTTAGATGTCTCGTCTCTAATATATCTGACACTTATAATGCAGGTTTTGCCACTATTTCTATTTAATAAGTATCCTGCAAGGGTGCTTTTAGGAAACGTTGGCTCATACATGCTTGGAACATATATAGGTATTACTGCATGTTATTGTGGAACGTTTGTAGAGACTCTTCTTCTATGTCTACCTTTCATAGTTAATGGTCTTCTAATAATTGCGTCAACTAGAGGTAGGGTATTTATTGGAGGTAGAAAGAGAGCCTCAAGACCTATACTCTGTAAAGATGGATATCTCTACCCTAATCCGGACCCTAATGCAACTATGAGTCTAGCTAGGATTTTCGTGATATATGGTTGTAATTATGAGAAAGATGTTGTTCGAAGTATATTATTATTGTTCGTAATTTCTCTAGTTCTCACGGTGACGATATCGTTTATAGCTTACTTGCTTACTTAGCTATCATGAGGTTAGCTCCATATATGGCGTTTATCGCATCTTTTCTACTACTTGTTTTTCTAGTATGGATTGCCGGTGTCCTACATTCTGAGATTCTTGTACGTCTGTCTCCATCTTTGAGAGCTGTCAGCTATGTTTTTCTACTTGTTGTCATAGTGAGCGTGTGGTCCATCGTGACGTACAAGATCTTCAAAGTAGTTGAAAGAAGGGGCTTAAATATTTCTCAGGACAAGAATTATAGATGAGGAGACTAGAGGTTAGAAAGAGGAGAGGTAGTCTAATACTTGAGGAGATTCTTCTAATAGCTGTCTCTATAGCTGTCCTAATAGCTCTGATAAGCATAGTTAGCGGAATACTTGGTCACATGACGAAGGGAATAGAGATGCTTAACGTAGACATAGGAAAGACGTTTCAGGATTTCACATCTAAGCTATGGCATGTGATAACGAGCGCATTCAAGATATAGTTGAGCGAGTGAGAAAGCTGATGAGAGAGGTAACAGAGCTTGAGCACAGGGTCTTAATATTGGAGAGGATAGTTGAGAAGCGTAGAAAGCTTATTGAGCTGCTTGCAGAGAGGTATCTCAGAAATGTAAATAACCAAGATAATTCTTAGAGATTCTGCGTGAAAAAATACATATTCGTCACAGGCGGCGTCCTAAGTAGCGTTGGTAAGGGAGTTATAACTGCATCGATAGCTAAGATATTACAGGCACGTGGCTACACTGTGACAACGATAAAGATAGATCCTTACTTCAATGTTGATGCGGGAACTATGAATCCTTACCAGCATGGAGAGGTCTTTGTTACTGCTGATGGTGGTGAGACCGATCTCGATCTTGGTCACTATGAGAGATTTCTAGATGTTGAGTTAAGTAAGGATCATAACATTACGTCTGGTAAGGTCTTTCTCAAGGTGATAATGGATGAGAGAGCTGGTAAGTATCTTGGTCAGACTGTTCAGCTCATTCCTCATGTTACTGATGAGATAAAGCGTGAGATCAGGTATGCTGTTGATAAGTCAGGTGCTGATATTGGAATAGTAGAGATTGGCGGTACTGTTGGTGATTATGAGGGTCTACCTTTTCTAGAAGCTATAAGACAGATGAGGCTTGAAGAAGGTTTTAGTAATACCGTGTTTGTACATGTTGCTCTTGTACCAATAATTGAGACTACGGGTGAGCCTAAGACTAAGCCTCTTCAACATAGTGTTTTTGAGCTTAGACGTATCGGTATCCAGCCTGACATCATAATTGCTAGATGTAAGATATGGCTTGATGATGATACTAAGAGGAAGATAGCATTGTTCACAAATGTTCCTCCTGATGCTATATTTACGGCACCTTACGTTGATACTATATATAGGATTCCTCTAATACTTGATGAGGAGGGTCTAGGAGACTATCTTGTATCGAGACTTGGTCTTGAGAGCAGGAGACCTGAGTTTGGTGAGTGGTGTAGTTTTATAGAGAATCTACTTAATCCACGTGATGAGGTGTCTGTAGGTCTCTGCGGAAAGTACGTTAAGTTGAAAGATTCCTACTTGAGCATACTGGAGGCACTTAATCATGCTGGTGCTAGACTTAGAGTCAAGCCTAGACTAGTCTGGATAGATGCTGAGGCCATAGAGCAGGGGTCAAGGGACGAGCTAGAGAAGTTGAAGGATGTTGACTCTCTGATAGTGTTGCCAGGTTTTGGTACTAGAGGAGCTGAAGGTAAGATAAGAGTTATAAAGGAAGCTAGAGAGCTAGGAATACCATTTCTTGGAATATGCTTTGGAATGCAGCTTGCTGTTGTAGAGTTTGCAAGAAATGTGCTAGGTCTACATGATGCTAATAGTACAGAGATAGATCCAGATACTCCTGAACCAGTGATAGATCTTGCACCAGAACAGAAGAACGTTGATAAGGTCGGTGGAACGATGATGCTTGGTAATAAACCTGTGAAGATAGTTGAGAACACTCTAGCACATAAGCTATATGGTACAGACCTAGTCTACGAGAGACATAGACATAGGTACGTAGTTAATGAGAGGTATATAGAGAAGCTTGAGAAGGCTGGTATGAAGGTCTCTGGTTATAGAGCAGATTCTCCTTACAGGATCGTTGAGATAGTAGAGTTGAGAGATCACATGTTTTTTATAGGAACACAGTTTCACCCAGAGTTCAGAAGTAGGCCTCTAAGACCTCACCCAGTATTTATTGGTCTACTAGATGCTGCACTCAGATTTAAATATTCTAGTAGAAGCAAGTGATAGAGTGATGATGCAGTTCGCAAATGATGGATGATTATGCCCTCGAAATCTGATGATCAGGATATCTCTATAACATCCTCATCCTCGTACCTTCTACGAATGCTTCTTCTATTTTCTCTTCCTCTTGCTCTCCAGGGTCTTGCAGCTAGTGCTACTATAGTAACTATGAGAGCTATTATGAACATTATGACTATCATGCTTCTATATCCTAACGTCTGAACTCTAACATTTAGAATCTTAACCCTGCTATCAACATATATTTTCCTCGTAACATTTACACCATACGCATATATTGTCACTCTATGATACCCACATGGCACGATACATGATCCTGTACATAATTCTCCATCTACGTATATCATGGCATTGATCTTAAATCCAAGCATATCTCTAACATTGATTACTAACTTTGAAATACATGCATTAACTAGCAGAATATTACCATAATATGCATATGCAAGCTCTATCCTCTTTCTCAGATAATATGCCACAGGTAGAGGAGTCTGCTTACAGTACTCTAGGTAAGCTATCCTGAACGTGCTGTTCCTAGGAGTGACATAGTAATTATGTTCTCTACCGCATGTATATATGATTACTCTACAACCATCAGTACATAGACCACCTAGCTCTACACGTACTTTCAATCTCTTGAAGGGCAGTCTCAGCTCAGCTCCAGGCATTACATATACTGTCCCTAAGTTATAAGTTATGTTTCCTAACTTCAGCATAGCAGTGTAGTATCCTTCTACAGCACATGCATGTTTACTATAGGTTACTGTTACAGGACCTTGAAGAACTATCTTCACATTTTTTCCAAGCTCTGACAACATCAGAGGTACACCATTAGCATCTATTAATATTATTCTTGAGAGAGGTACTATATCATCGTAGAGCACTATCTTTCCATCTATTATAGAATCAAGATAGTATGCTCTGACAGCTATGTTATTAATTGTTAAAAATATTAGACCTTTCTCCTCTCCTATAACCTTCAATCCACAGTAAGTACTATTACATATCTCAACATTATTGCAGACCTTCGATATATTTTCTGATAATTCTACTATGACCTTTCTATAGCCTGTCTGTACTCTATTACTCTTTATAAGATAGTATGCTGTAACATTAACTATCGCTGTACCTTCTATAGATATTTCAAAGCTCTTCTCATAAATCTTATAACATTCTTCATATAGTGTTCCTTCATGTTTTCTATAGATCATTACTGTAAACTCGTCTGGATTTATAGTAGTATTTATTGGAGCTACACTTACTATACATACCTTATAGAAGAGCAGTTTTCCTATTCTCCTATTAAATATCATGAGACTAGGAAACAGTGATGTTGTTATGTTTATCTTATTATTATTTAATACAAACTCCTGAGATATTCCTTCAACAATTGTTCCAATATTATCATAGATATTTGATTTTCTTAGACGTATCTCAACACATCTCACGTATCTAGGTACTTCCAGCTTGATCTTTCTAAGATAGTATTCTACTGCTTGTCCTGGCTCTGTCTTCTCTGTTATTAGTATGAATTTTATATTACTTATGGCATATGATGAGTAGTTTGATAGTTCTATTGTTACATTTCCATTTATGTTGCATATTTTTACTGTATAGTTTACATCTTGTTCAGGTATGTATATTGTATATATTTTTGTAGTATTTTTCATCTTTACTGCTATCTGCTCTATATAGTATGTTGCTGTGCTCTGTTGAGCATATGTGACGTGTAATGTCAGTATCAGTATCGTAGCTATCGTAAGCATTAATGCTAGAATGAATCTTCTCCTCATTGATGCTCTCTATGTGTCCTGTTCTTAAATAGCGTAACTTTTAAATTAACGTTTTCGGGTTTCTGAGAACATAAACAATGGTTAAAGAACATTGGATTGAGATCCTTGCTTCAAAAGTTGCGGAGAGATGTTCAAAACTTGGTAAAAACATCTGCGTACTAAATGGTGGTCTAAGTGTGTCAGGTCTTCAACATGTTGGTAGACTACGTGGCGAGGTCGTGCTTAATGATGCTCTTCGAAGAGTGCTAGAGAGAGAACATGGTCTCAAGGTCAGGCAGTATCTGACTCTGTACACTATGGATCCCTGGAAAGGTAAGGAGAGGCAGCTTGCAGAGTTCAAGAATCCTGAAGAGGCTAGAAGATATGTTGACTGGCCTCTTGAGATGGTTCCTGACCCATATGGTTGCCATAGATCATGGGTAGAGCATTACTGGGAGGACTTTGGTAAGTATCTTCCCGAGTTTGCTCATGATATAGAGGTTGTTACTACAGGAGAGATGTATAGAAGTTGGGAGAAGATGCGTAGATTTATTAAGCTTGTCTTAGAGAGAAGACTTGACGTTATTAGAGTATTAAACAAGTATAGAGGTAGAAATCCCTATCCTGATACTTACATACCGTTCGAGCCTAGGTGTGAGTCTTGTGGAAGAATAGGTAAAGCTAAGACCATAAGCATCGATGTTGATAAGGATGAGGTAGTATATAGATGTGAGTGTGGATACGAGGGTAAAGGTAGGGTAAGCGAGGGTAAGCTTCCATGGAGAATAGAATGGGTTGCCGTCTGGTATGTACTAGACGTAGACTTCGAGCCCTACGGTAAGGATCATGCAACACCAGGAGGATCACGTGATTCTGCTAAAGATCTCGCAGTATCAGTATTCGGTGTTGAGCCTCCATTAGGAGAGTGGTATGAGTGGGTAGGATACTACAAGAATGGTAGAGATGTAGGAGACATGGGAAGCAGCGACTTCATAGGATTTACACCAAGAGAATGGCTTGAGGTTGCCGAGCCAGAGGTCCTTAGATACTACTACATCTTTCATGAACCTCATAGAAGACTTGTGCTTGGTCTAGAGAACGTGTATCAGTATGTTGATCAGTATGATAGGGCTGAACGACTCTATTATGGAGTTGAGAAGCCTAGTCCAGCAGAGGAGGAGTATATAGATCTCATAAGGAAGAGCTACCTCTATGCACAACTACGTGAGCCTCCTCCAGAGCCTCCCTTCCAGTTACCTTATCTACATGCTGTAGCTCTAGTACAGACTCTTCCTGAAACTGACAATATAGATGTCCTGTTAGAACATGCTATAAAGAGGTTAAAGATGACTAAGATACTTCAGAGAGATCTAGACGAGTACTCTCTTGAGAAGCTACGTAGAAGATTGATAAATGCGAGAAACTGGGTTAGAAAGTATGCTCCAGAGACCTATAAGATAAGGATAGTAGAGGATGTTGATCCAGGACTTGTAAAACATGTATCAGATAAGGTGATAGAGAAGGTGAAGATGCTGCTTGACAAGCTGCAGAGTCTCGAGGAATGGAACGACGAGACCATAAAGGAGGCTATGAAATCCATACCTAAGGAAGATAAGAAGATAGAGCGAGAATTCTTCAAGATTCTCTACATAGCATTCTTCGGTAAGGAGAGCGGTCCTAGAATAGCACCATACTTTGCAGTACTTGGTAAAGAATTTGTTATAAACAGGCTCAGGAGACTAATCCAGGTATGGGAAAGTACCAGATACTGACCTTCTCATTAAGCTCACTACTACTAGCAGCAGTAGTACATCTGTACCTAAAGACTCTTGACAATGTTGTACAGATAAGAAGCCTAATACTTGGAGGATTTAGCAATAACTTATCAATACTATTATGGTCATGCATAGTACTGCTCGCAGTCAGCGTCATAACCAACCTACTAGCAAGAGCAGACATAGAACATCATGTAGGAACGCTACATCCATACTCTGAAGAGGTTGAAAGTATAGTGATAGTTGCTAAGAGATTCCTAACATACTCAGCAATAGGAATGATCCTAGCATCAATAGTGATACTACTACTCGCACTACTGAGAGCATCAGTAGCATTCTAGCTAAAATACTCGACATATATCTCAGCTAGCCTATTGATAACATGATCAATGTCAGGTCTCTGATCAGGTCTAAAGCTCATCATTCTAATAACAAGCTCATCAAGTTCTCTCATGCCTGTGTTCAGCTCAACATTTTTCAAAACATTCTCATATTCTGAAGGCATATGACCTTTGAGAGGATTATCACCTGTCAAAGCCTCATACATTACGACACCGAGAGAAAACACGTCACTTCTTGGGCCTGGACTTCCTAATCCATGCAATAGCTGCTCTGGGGCAGAGTAGCCTAGAGTACCGTGAGGATACGTGTATCCTGTAGTTGACGAAGCTAGTCTAGATATTCCGAAGTCTGAGACCTTTAGAAGACCGTTACGTGTAAAGAGTATGTTACTAGGTTTCAGATCTCCATGATAACGTACACCGTTCTGATAAGCATGTTCAAGAGCTGATGCAACCTGTATACCGAGAATAATGACTTTATCGATACTTAGCTTACCATACCTAGACAGCAAGGTACGAAGATCACCTCCATCACAGAACTCGTACATGAGAAACACGGGATCACTACACCACTTAAGTAGCTTGACAACATGAATATGATCAAGCCTACTCAATATAGCTGCTTCTCTAGCAAAGGAATCATAATCATGTAACGTGAGAGAACAATCATAATAACCATCTCGAAAAGCATCATACAGGTCGCGAGGAAGCTTAACAACAACGTTCCTACCAGACTCATCGACACAGAGAAGAGCAACACCAAAACCACCAAAACCAAGGACACTAAAACAAGAGACATCAGATATTACAAGAGGATTCTTCAGCTTTCGAACAGGCAGTTCAGAGCCTACCCACCCAATACACTTACCTAAAAGACTATTAACTATCAGCCTAAGATTAGAAAACATCTTTTCTGACGATTTCTTGCTTGTGCCTGCCCCTAAGAAATTTATACTCACTAAGTATTGAAGAGTCTGAATTATTCCTTTTGAAACTCTTGAACTTGTATTAAAAAGATCTACTTCTAATACGTAAAGTAGTAACGATCCTAATTGTTCAAGACAGATAACATATACATATTCTCCATTACCAAGCACATAAACATCTTTTAAATACGTCGGATCTACATCTAGACTTCTTGTCGAAACAATATTAAAATTATTATCAAGCACCGAGATTTTCATATCACTATCTTTTTTATTAAGTATAATAATCATATCATCAACACATGTATAATCTATTAAATAATGTATGTACTCCCTACGTATTAACCTGCCTTCTCTATCGAATACATATATGATATTTGGTTCTACTTCTATATACGCGTTTCCAGAGGAATCAAATACTATTTTTCTAAAGAAGTTTCTACTAACTATAGGACTATCAATATACTGAACACGATAATATCCTGTTACAGGATCAAGTATGAGTAAAGCATATCTAGTAATTTTTAAGTTCTGTATTATTCGTACATACTCAACATCTATTCTAGCAGGAATCCATACCTCCCCTGTTAAAGAGTTTACAGATATATGTCCTGTCTTAATATCAAACGTCTTGAGAGAATATATAGAACACTTTGCAAGTTCTTTCTCTCCTATCAAATGTTCTTCAAGAATATTATCGTTATCATCAATGACGTATAGCACAGGTAGCCAGACATGTATTATTCTTCTTGTTAGTGTGCTATAGTTCGGATAAAAATATCGAGCTATAACGTATACTTTATCTGAGCGTTGACAGCTAGAATAGGGGACTGCCGTTAACGTTCTGAGATATCTTGACTCTACTATATTCTCAGTAACATTAAAATTCTTATCCACTTTAGCTACTCTTAAATTTGAGTAAGGAAGGTCTCTTGCTATTACCTTAATATAATTATTGTCACAGGTAAATGTCCAAGATATCTCAGAATCTGCTGGAACTACGTTGAGAAATCTCTCAAATTTTCCTCGATTCCTATCAATTATGATGAGCTTATTATGATACAGCATCTCGGCTGGAGTGTTAGAGCTAGGTATAAGTCTGATAACAATATAGTTACTGAATAGTTCAGCTTTCGAAATTCTTTCGAGATATATTCCGAGCATCGGAGCTAAATTAATCCTGAACCTGCCTCTCTCTAAGATCACTGGTTAATCATATATCACTAGCTCTGTTTTCAGTGTTTCTTTGTGTTCCTCTACGTCTTGGTTAGTTCTTCTAGTTTTCTTCTTAGCTCGTCTCTCTCTTTCTCTAGTTCTTCTATGTACTTCTTCAGTCTTTCTATTTCTTGTTTCTCCTGCATTAGTCTGTCTCTTAGTTCTATTAGTGCGCTTTCTCTTACGACTAGTGCTCTCTGGTAGTTTATTAGTTCTCTCTCCTTCTCGAGTAGTTTTCTTTCCCATTCTACAAGTTTTCTTTCTTCTTCTACTAGCTTGGTCATTAGTGGTTCTATTTTTTCGAAGAGTTCTTTTCTTCTCATGCTTATCTCCTGGTCAAGCTTTTTCAATTCTTCTTCACGTCTCTTCAATTCTTCCTCAAGCTTCTCTATCTCCTGCCTCCTTGCTTCGAGCTTCTGTTCCATCATCTTCAGCTCCTCCTCTTTTCTGAGTAGCTCTATCTCTTTCTCTGCTAGTTCTCTCTCCTTTTTGAGTAGTTCTTCATATTTTGCTTTTATCTCTCCTTCTCTCTTTAACATCTCTCTAACACGTGCACTATCTGTCTCAAGTCTTGCAGCTTCAATCTCTAGTCTTCTCTCCAGTGCTTTCAGATTGGCTTCCCATTCACGTAGTTTAGCCTCCTTCTCTGAGAGCTCTTTCTCTTTCTCTATCAATGTAGTCAGTATCTCATCAAACTTTGTTATGGTTGTTGAGAGCTGTGATGCTAGGTTTCTGAGCTCGGTAAGTACAGGCCATGCCTCAGAGATCTTCTTCCAGAGGTCCTCTAGTCTTCTCTTATCCTCCTCTAGTCTAGCTCTCTCTTTCTCAAGCTCCTCTGTACGAAGTCTAAGCTCTGTCTCCTTTTCAGCTATCTGACGTATCTTGTTCTCAAACTCTGAATATCTCTGAAGTATCTCATCTAGAGTCTGCTTAAGACCTTCAGATATTGAGCTTATCTTTATGACGTGCTC
>JAADCU010000057.1 GCA_013154355.1 Thermoproteota archaeon
AGATAACAATCATATCAGGATGAAAAACATCAAAAACACGCAAAACACAATCAAACAACCTACCCTCACCACCAAAAACAACATGAGACTCTAAAAGATTACTACAAGGGACATTATAGAATACTTGGCCAGGAATTATAGTTCCAAGCTTCCTCTGCCAACTACACCCAACAGGACCATGAACAACAGGAATAGCACCACGAATCTGAGCAACAGCCCTTATAGCAGAAGCAAGCTTACCAGGAATACAACACGTGTTATGTCCCGGAAAGCTAATATAGGCAGTCTTACTGACAGGATCCTGAACAGGACAATTAAGTATCTCAAACACATAAGAAAGATATCAAACAAGTTAATAAACGTAACCATGCTACAAGAATAGCTACGACCTTCATGTTAACAGCAGGTCCCGTATAATATCTAGTAACAATCTTACTAACTTTCCTAGAAGATTTGAACATTTTTTACTTACTAGATTCTTAACAACTTCTCTTCCTCTATACGACTTTATTAGACGCTTCTTCTTAAGATCTTTACAAAACTCTGAGCTAATCTTACAGATAAGAGCCTCCTCTATACGTGGATCAAACACTATACCAATCAGATACCTAGTATGAGAACTACTACAGAACGTCTGACTAACTCTGACAACTATATTGTCAAATTTTGAGAGTTCTCTTGTAAGAATTTTATTAACATATCTTCTCATCTCTCCTTGTTCATAGTCTATTACAACTATACAACATGTATGCTGACATAGTGCACGTATAGACCTCTTTAGAACAACGTCGATACCTTGTTTAGGAGTGTGATATATAGATTTTATATGAATTTTATCACTTAGATTATGAGAACTTATCTCTCTATTAAGAATAATCATTAACGCATCAGCAAATCCAGCATTTGCATAACATTCAGTAATTATTACTATGTCACTAATATATTGTACAGACATTATTATTTTCTAATATTTTTCTGAGAATTTTTCAAGTATTTCACTTGGACTCATTAATAGTAAATCGCTAAGTTCTAGAACATGTTCTGCAAGCTTCTCTATATTAATCTTAATAGCATGGGTCCAACCATCTCTACCTCTATACACGTAGTATACCGCTGTACTTGGTACTTTAGTTGCTATCATAGATGCTAGTACTCCATTATGCGTCGTCATGATTATGTATACGTACTCTGAGACCTCATTAATAAGCTCAGTTAATAGATGTACAACATATGGGAATGTATGTGCATCAGGTTCTTCAAAAAGAATGAGTAGTCTATTCTTCAGATTATACTTATATGCATATCGTTTCGCTGAGTAGAGAGCTGAAACATAGTACAATATTCGCCATATTCCGTCGGCAAGCAAACTCGGAGAGACCTCTACATAGTAGTCAAATACCGCTAAACGTCTTTCAAGATTTAGATAACGTATATCGACCTTTGTCTCAAGATATTCCTCAAGAAAATTATTAACTCTTACAAGAATTTCACTAAATCTACTAACAATATCAACAAGATTCTCACCATTTTCTAACAGTATATCTAATTTAACAGGATACATACTTCTATTTAGAAAACAACGTTCTTTAACATATTGATATCTATCAAAGCTATATAATCTAGACTCGAAGACAGGTAACGTATCTGTGATCCATCTATCAGGTATATGAGTTAGACACTCTAAAAATACGTCAGTTATATCATGGTTACAGTAGTCTACTCTAAGCTTGTTATTTTCATATTTTATAGAAAACTTAATAAGATAATTATCGTTAGATATCTCTATTTCAAATACTCTTGTAAAATCAAACCGAGGGAATATGACATCAATATCTGATAGCTGCGGACTTGTTCTCAGAATAGATTGAAGAGTTGGTCTAATATTACGTGGTTCAACATAAATGTCTTGTTGAGATAATCTCCATGGATAACCTGCAAGAGCAATTGCTTCTAGTATGTTAGATTTTCCTGCCGCCGGCGGACCGAGAAATATTGTTACTCTACTAAGTTCAAGATCGATACTTTCAATGGACTTATAATTATTTATGACTATATGCATCCAGTAGGTATCTTAATTAAGCTAAATAAAAGAACTCTCTTAAAATCATGGTAATAGGGACTTCTATAAATTAAAGATAGAGAAAAATAAGAGTTTGTGAAAAATTCTCTACGTTATTCTTATTATTATGATTGCATCTCCATTATTACACTCTATCTTTTCTGTCTCTGGAATCTTATCGAAAGATGTTATTAAGGTCGAGAATAGTATATTTATTCCGCACGGTCTTGTTTCTAATATTTTTAATATTTCAGGTCTCATTTTTATCGCCTTATCTATATGTTTACAGATGTTCTTAAACATACAATTGCTTACCTCTAGACGAAGTCTACCATCTTCTATCTTATGAGTCATATTGTTACTTATCTTAAGCTTATCTGATGTCAAGTTTTTACAGAGATCATCTATCGCATTTTCTAAGCTATCTAATCTTAGCATGTTACGTTGTTTTAAATATTCTATAAACATGTTTGAAGCTTCTCTAAATATTGCCATTATTGTTTCAGGAGCTGATAATTTATGTATAGCAAGTATCAGGCTTATGAGAACAGCATCTATATTTGTTATATCTTCAATGTTTTTCAAGAACTCTATATATCTTTTTGCGAAGATCATGAGTTCCGTTATAGATTGTCGTGTGAATGTTTAATAAGTAAGATTGTTAATAACTCTAGTGCATATTTTACAAACACTGTGCATTAAGTTCTCTAGCGCAACCCTATTAAATCATTGTTAGTCTTTAATGATTTCTCTCATAGTTATACTATATGTATCAACTACACGTTTTAATGATCATAATGTTAGTTCGATAGCTGATGTAGAATTTTTCAACATAGTTTATTAATTTCTTTAAAAGGTCAGTCCAGCTCCGCTTCTTCATTATTTCTAGTTTACTGGGCTTTCATCATCTTTATGAAGAGGTCGAAGATCCAAGATGTGTCATGTGGTCCTGGTCCTGCTTCTGGGTGAAACTGTGTTGTTATTATTCTTTTCTTGACATGTTTTAATCCTTCAACTGTCTTATCATCAACGTTTATGAACCATATCTTGAATCCTGCCTTCTTAGCAGATTCTGGATCAACTGCGTAGCCGTGGTTTTGTGTTGTTATGTAGCATCTTCCTGTTTCTAGATCTTTAACGGTCTTGTTTGGTCCTCTATGACCATATTTGAGCTTAAACGTCGATGCTCCAAGTGAGAGAGAGATCAGTTGATGTCCTAGGCATATTCCTAGCATAGGTACATCATACTCTACTAGGGTCTTCACGTTCTCAATTACGTCTTTGAGTATTGATGGATTTCCAGGTCCGTTGCTTACTATTACTCCGTCACATTCTTCAACTATTTTTGTAGGATCTGTCTTTGGTGGGTATCTTACTACTCTGCATCTTCTTTTTAATAGTTCTCTAACTATTCCATACTTTACTCCACAATCTACTATTCCTATAGTCAATTCTGGATTTTCTGGCTCATGTATGATTACCTCCTTAGGAGATACAATATCTACAAATCTTACCTGGTCATAGCGTGGAGCTCTCTCTAGAAGTCTCCATAGCTCATCTATGTTAGGCTCCTCCTCTTTCGGATCATATACTTTTAGTACTCCCATCATTACTCCACGCTCTCTAATTTTCTTCACTAATGCTCTAGTATCGACTCTATATATTCCTGGAACGTTCTCTCTCTTGAGCCACTCATCTAAGCTCATTATTGATGACCAATGACTAGGCTCTGTTAACTCATGTATCACAAATCCTGACACCCATACTCTATCTGACTCGAAATGTAGTGGTACACCATATATCGATAAGTCACGCCTAGCTACTCCATAATTTCCGACTAATGGATGAGTTATTATGAGTATCTGACCAGCATAGCTTGGATCTGTTAATGATTCTGGGTATCCAACCATCGAGGTCGTGAACACTACCTCGCCAACGACTGTACGTTCTGCACCGAATCCACATCCATGATATGTTGATCCATCCTCGAGCAGGAGAACTGCTCTTAGACCCTTCCTACATAGACCTATCTTCACACGTGGATCAATGTTCCTCAATGACCCTCTACTACTGTTGATCTAGCATATTTATGCTTGTCGGGTGAGTACACGATGCTTGATGGTAATGTCCTCATTATCTCCTCATCAGTACATGGTCCAACTATTATGACAGCACATCCCTTAATGTTCTCTCTCTTCACAACATCTGGTAACTCACCTAGTCTACATCTAATTATCTTCTCTACAGGCTCGCCCCATGTTGCTCTATGGACTACCACTATTGGCGTGTTCTCGCTCAGTCCACCAGCCTTCAATTCCTCCACAACTAGCTCTGGAGCATGAATGCTTAGTAGAAGAACTATTGTTCCTCTACCAACGAAGTTTCTAACACGTTCCTCATCTCTCATAGGAGTTCTTCTAGATATTCTACTAACAATCACAGTCTGAGACTTTTCTTGAACTGTGAGCTCTAGACCAACTCTAGCAGCGGCCGCGCAGAATGATGGTACTCCAGGAACGATCTCATATGGTACTCCTCTCTCTTTTAATCTCTTGATAACTCCCCAGAGACCACCATATATGGTTGGACATCCATCGTGAAACCATGCAGTAAGTTTACCTCTTCTATATCCTTCCTCTAGTACTCTGGCAATGTCTTCTTCGCTCATCTCTGCTGTGTTATATGTCTCTTTTGCATGTTCTTTAATAAGTTTAACAAGCTTTGGACTTAGGAGAGAGCCTGTGTATAGTGCTATCTCTACCTTTTTAATAATGTTATAAGCTTTAAGAGTAAGCAGTGATATATCTCCTGGGCCGAGACCAACTATGTATACTCTATCTTTCCTGATAGTTATCTCTACTGTGTCCATAGGTAGACGACTGAAGTAAGTTAATAAGACTTCCTCTCTTAATACTAGGTCTAGGGGGTAGGGCTGATAGAGGACAAGTTATCGAGGAGATGTTTTGATGTTGAGGAGTCTACTATAAGAGACATACTTAAGGTAATATCTCGTGGAGATGTTATATCATTTGCGGGAGGAATACCTGATCCAGATACGTTTCCTAGAGAAGAGATAGAGGAAGCGTTTTCAAGAAGCTTAAGAGAGAATTGGAGAAGAGCTCTCCAGTATGCTGATAGTCAAGGTGTTAGAGAGCTTAGAGAAGAGATCTCATCGTTCATGTATAGGATGGGTAGAGGATCACCTGATCCAGATAGCATAATCATAACGTCGGGTAGTCAGGAGGGACTCTACGTCCTATCTTTAGCACTTCTAGATCCTGGAGATGTTGTGATAGTTGAGAGACCTACCTATCTAGCAATGTTACAGATATTGAAGTCACTTAACGTGAAGATAGTTGACGTAGAGCTGCAGGAGGATGGTATCAACGTGTCTGAGCTCGAGAGCACTATAAAAAAGTTGAAAGAGAGTGGAGAGAGGATAAAATTCATATACACTGTCCCTACCTGTCAGAATCCTACAGGAATAACCATGAGCCTTGAGAAACGTAGAGAGCTAATAGATATTGCAGAGAGGTACGACCTATACATAGTTGAGGATGATCCCTACAGCTACTATCTCTACGAGGAGACTACATGTCCAACATCACTATACAAGCTCTGTCCTGACAGGGTAATATACTGCTCTACGTTTAGCAAGATACTGGTTCCTGGATTCAGGATAGGATGGCTAGTGACACCACGAGAGCTTACTCCACATGTAGTCAAGATGAAGCAGATAGTTAGTCTACAGACAACAACAATAACACAGTACGTTCTAGCAGACATACTTAGACGAGGAGCAATAGAGAAGAGACTTCCAGAGCTCTCAACATATTATAAGAGGAAGAGAGATACCATGCTTGAAGCATTAGAACTATACATGCCAGATCACGTGTCTTGGACTAGACCTGTTGGAGGAATGTTCATATGGGTCAGAACAAGACCCGACATAGATACTACTAGTCTCCTCAAGACTGCGATAGAGAAGTACGGTGTTGCATATGTTCCTGGAGAAGCATTCTATGCCTCAAGACCTCATAAGAACACTATGAGACTAAACTTCACATATCCATCTCTAAGAGAGATATTCGAAGGAATAGAAAGACTTGGAAGACTTCTCAAAAACGTATAATGAAGCTCATACTAACCCTAGAACCATATGCAAGACAAGTAGAGACAGGTAAAGTACTTAGAGATCTAGAGATTCTCGGACTTAGAGCATCACTTGACTCACTATCTAGAGAAGGTGAGCTAATAGTTAATATAGAAGACCTAGATAATATATATGAGGCTGCAAGATATATCAGAAATCTTGAATATATATGTCACATAATCGAGCTTAAAGACTTGATAGAAATCGATAATCTTGACAATATTATTGAGCTAATAGTAAAGAAGTGTGATAATATCTTGAGAACAGTATCTAGAGAGAATACTTTTAAAATAATATGTAAGAGAGTTGATAAAAAATTTCCATTAACTAGTGTAGAGGTCTGCAAGATCGTTGGTAGAAGACTTGAAGAACTTGGACATGTAGTTAATATTCATCTACCTGACATATATCTATATGTTGAGATTCGTAAGAACATAATACTGCTAGGTTGGTCTCCTAGAGAGATCTATCATAAGATTAGGGAGATAGTTCCTAGTAATGTTACTAGAAACGTTATACCCATAGTTTTAGAGCCTCTCACATTATACGAGTACATGGATCTTCTTCAGCTTGCGAGAGCGCTAGGAGTAGAGTTAAGAATAATTAATTCTAGAGGTAGTGCCTCTAAGATGATAGAGAGTGCATGTAGAAGACTTAAGATAGAGATTCCTGTTAATGTTAAGGTTGTGAGCTTGGAAGAATGTGATGAAGGTATTGATGCTCTGATAGTGTTGTCACAGTACTCTTCTAGAGGAGATTCTTATCTTAGAGAGATCTGTAGAAGTCTAATCTCAAGGAATAGAAAGATAGGGCTAGTTCTAGGTAACGAGATAGAAGATGTTCCACTAGAGCTTAGAGAAAAAGCAATATGTGAGATAAGGCTAGGTCCAATGACTGGTCAGCCTATGAGAAGCACGGTAGCTATAGCATATGCTCTAGGAGTCATATTTAACATGTTCACGATAAGAGAGATAACGTGATAAGATGCTTATCATACCTAGCATAGATATCTCGAGAGGACTAGCAGTAAAGAGGATCCAGGGGGTTGAAGGAACTGAGACAGTGAAGATGGATCCTATGCAAGTTCTGAAGACAGTGCTTAAATATGTTGGAAAGATCAGGAGAATCCATATCGTCGATCTTGATGGTGCTAGAGAAGGAAGACCAATCAATGTAGAAGTAATATTAAGGTTGATAAGAGAAGCTAAAGAAAGAGGACTAGAAGTTCAGATTGGAGGAGGTATAAGAAGACTTGACCATGCATTAATCTATGCGAGAGAAAATGCAGACGTGGTTCTAGGTTCAATAATATTTAAGAATCCTCAAGAAGCAGAGAGAATAATAAGAGAGCTAGGACCTGAAAAAGTCTACGCATCTATAGACGTCAAGTCTGGACGTATAGCCATATCAGGTTGGATAGAGACTGTAGATGTTGATCCTATATCTCAACTATCAGTATTAGATATAAGAAACATCATATATACATGTATAGATGTTGAAGGCAAGATGCAGGGTCCTATGGTGAATAGAGAACTAATTAATAAGATACGATACAGACTATCTCTAAAGAACCTTTACTATGCTGGAGGAGTGAGAGATAAACACGATGTTAAATATCTTAAAGCCGAAGGATTTAATGGTGTAATAATAGGAATGGCCATGTATGTTAAAGGTCTAGAACATTTCCTAGACCATGAGTAGGATAGGAACAGTAGATAGGAAAACAAAAGAGACTCACGTCAAGGTAAGAGTAGATCTAGACGGTAACGGTAACATCACCATCAATACACCTCTAAAGTTCCTGAACCACATGTTAGAGACCTTCGGGTTCTATGCTCATCTAGATCTTGAAATAACTGCAGAAGAACTAAAAGAATGTGGAGAAGATCACCACTTAGTAGAGGATGTTGCAATATGCTTAGGAAAAGCCATAGACAAAGCTCTAGGAGATAGATCTAACATAAGTAGATTCGGATGGTCGATAATACCTATGGACGATGCTCTATGCTTAACATCGATAGACCTAGGAACTAGAACATACTTCAGATTCGACTACAAGTTTAGAAGAGAGAAGATAGGAGATATATCAAGTGAAAATATAGTACACTTCTTATATACGTTGACCATGAACATGAGAGCAACAGTACATATAAAAGTTCTAGATGGATATAACGAACATCATATTTGTGAAGCAATATTTAAATCCTTAGGAACCTCATTTCATACTGCATCTAGAGTAGTAGAGAGAACGTTAAGCGTAAAAGGATCTCTCTAGTACAGATACTGAACATTGTGAAGAAGATATTACAGCTTATAGTAATAGTATCAACATTAATATCGTTAATAGTGATATCATTATCTAAAAGTACTACAGGAACACTTATATCAATATTCACAGACCATCTTAGAGAGACAACATATTCTATACTATTTACTAAAGCAGGTTTCAAAATATTTTATGAACCAATGATAAAGATAGTTAAAGAATATAGACTACGTAATGCATACGTAACATGGCCTCTAGTACCCTTCGATAGACCTCTAGGATGTGCATTAATATTTTTACCATTCGCATATATGGAGAACAATCTCAGGTTACCAATAATCATAGTCAACAAGCTTGAAATAATGTTTTTAATAATATTAGCAGGTACAGGGATCTATATCTTATTTAACCATTTAATCGATAAAGAACTTGATAGAATTCTAATAATTATACTAATGCTCATATTTATACCATATGTGATGTTCTGGGCTATGAATGGAATATATGATGTAGTCGCGTTCTTTCTAATAACATTAGCTTTACGAAATCTTCATTATAGAAGATACTTGAGAAGTCTACTCTATCTATCACTAGCATTATTTATACACTATAGAGCAGTAATGTACGCACCGCTACTCTTCTACACATTTCTAATCATGGTCATGAGAGGAAGACCTGTTGTTAAAGATATAGCTACTCTAGTAGTCTCCCTTATCTTGATAGGAACTACCATGTATACAGGATATTTAACATTTATAAAATTTCCATATGATGAAGCTATTAGAGAGATGATATCTATTTCAAAAGTGTTAGTAAATCCTCTGAATCTATTATCTCTAAGCGTACCGATCTTCACTATATACATCATCATGCTCATCGTAGTGCTACACATGTTACATGTGTTCTCTGATCCTAGAGATTTTATATTAACTTCTTCATGTATTCTCTCTTATACAGTACTACTCTTGTATCATCCTATTTATCAGTTCTGGTATCCTATTACTGCAATACCTATGTTAATGATACCTAGAGATCGTAAAAGTATTACTATAATCTCTCTATGGTTTGTAGCTATAAATATCATTATTCTATCATGGTTCTTAATAACATTATCTAAAGGATCCTTACTATCCTATATTCAGTTATTTAGAAAAAGCATAAGTATATGAAAGGTAGAAAGCTCTAAAATTATCGACCTATAATGTACATGTGGGTAAGGTAATTGAGAAGCTTGGAAGAGTTAAGGAGAGCTATGAGAAGATAATAGAGTTTTTGAATAGATTTGATAGAAATAGAACCTTTAGATTTAGTTCACAGGAGCTTAGAGATATGTTTCAAGAGCTCTTCGATAAATTTAGAGAAAGTGTCGTAGATGCTGTATGTGGCTCTGAGATAGGTGAGGCTGAGAGATGGAGAGATGTTCTTTTAGAAGCTTCTAAAGATGTTATAAAGAGGTTTGGCCTTGTTGATGTCATCTTTTCTAAAGAGCTTTCAAGTTTTATTAAGGATCCTAAGAAACATCTTATGAAGAAGATATTTCTATATGTTCATGATCTTCTTCGTGGTAGAGTAAGTTTTGAAGATTTTGCTAGTACTGCTTACTCAGCTATAGTGACCTCTCTTAGAACTAATATGAGGACTATATATCAGAATTGGGTCTTTCTATCGATCTTATCTCTCCTACATGAGCATGGTTTCAGGATAATATATCCGGAGCTTGGAGTCATATCTCTAGAGAGGCATAGTAGACAGAAGCTGGGTTATATTCCTCCTAATGTAGTATTGAGGAAGGGTTTTATGCATGTTAGCTTCTTTATTGAAGCTCCTAGACCTATAACTTGGGAGGATACTCATGATCTATCTAGAATATGGAGTCTCTATACTGCTCTAAGACCTGACATGTTAGTGTATGGTGATGCTCTATTCAACATTATAGATCTTGAGAAGAGTCCTCCAATTATTCGTCCACATATCATAATTGAGTGTAAGGAGCTTCCGGACTGGTATCTGAGGGTTAGATATATTCGAGGTCCATTAGCTAAGCCTCTCTCTGCTGAAGAGTGGAGAAGTAAGTGGCTTATAGGTCTTAGACAAGGTCTTGCTGACGTTCTTGGTATAGAGGTGAAGAAGGTTGATACTATGATGGAGGAGAAGAAGAGCATAAGATTGAAAGATGAGCAGATAGTCCAGCTATATAAAGCAGTGTATAAACCTGATATAATGATAGTAGTATCTAGATGTGAGACACCTGAGAGCATTAAGAGGAAGCTTGAAGATCAGGGAATAATTGTGATAGATAACGTTGGATTTTGTAGAGAAAATCTGAGACAAGTAGCTGAGATCATTATTAGTATCGCAAGTAAGTATAGTAGTGAGAGATATCGAGAAGACCTTAACATACTCTCCATAGTTGAAGCATTAATAAGTAGGAGACTTGGTAGAAATGTGTCTAGAGACGTCGTCTATAGAGTCATTATTGAGTTTCTTATGAGAAATATTGATCAGCTTGTGAGTGAGATAGAGAAGGCTAGTAATGTTACTTCTTAGCGTACTGTTCTACTAATCTGTCTATCTCAGCACTAAGCTGGTTATAGAACTCCTTTAGCTTATCAATCTCCTTCTCTGTGACCTCCATTCTTAGTCTTGGTAGTCTTCTTGATAGTTCTAGCTCTCTTATTGCTTGTGCAGGTACTCCACGCTTGACTGCTTCTAGACCCTTTCTCCAGTATACTTCTATCAGTATCTTCATTAGCCAGTATGTCTTAAGTGGTGGTGATCTACAGTCTATTGGGTGGAATGCGTCCTGCTTTAGGAATCCTTCTCTTATCATGTACGCTGTGTTCAGTATATGTCTCTCGTACTCGCTTAGTGCTTCTGTTCCTAGGATTCTAACTATCTCCATTAGCTCTGCCTCCTTGACTAGTAGCTCCATCATCTGGTCTCTGAGCTGTCTCCAGTCTGGTCCTATGTTCTTATGCCACCACTCCTGTACTGTGTCTATGTACTTTGAGAATGCTTGTAACCAGTCGAATGCTGGGTAGTGTCTCTGTGCTGCTA
>JAADCU010000055.1 GCA_013154355.1 Thermoproteota archaeon
TTATGAGGAACCATATTAATGCTAGTGTTACTGTTATCCATAGGAATACTGCTGGTGCTACTGTTAGTGCTTTTCCTAGTTTTGGTGCTTTCTGTACTTTTATGACCCATAGACTTATTGTCATTAATGCTAGACTTGCTAGTAGCTGGTTCATTCCTGCAAATGCTGGCCATATTACTAGGAATGCTTTACCCCATGCTAGTAGTACGCCTAGTCCCACCAGTATTAGTGATGCTACTATTCTATTGCTAAGTATCTTGTATAGTGTTCTTGCTCTATCCTTGAGAGGTGTCATGAGCTCCTGCCATACGTATCTTCCTATTCTTGCTCCTGTGTCCAGTGAAGTTAATGCGAATGCTGTGATCCACAATGTTGCGAATATCGTCATTGCACGTACGTCGAATCCGAACGCGTAGTTTGTCATGTATGCATAGCTTAATGGTATAGCTATCCATTTTACATGTTTCATAACTAGTACATAGTACTGTCCCATGTATGCTGGATCTGTTAATAATTTATGTACGAACTCTACATAATACGTCTTAAACGTTGATAAGCTTGATAGTTTTGTCACTGGTACTCCTAGTGCTTTAGCTACTAGGCCTTTAGCTGATTTAAACATCTTTAATAGGACCGGTCTTGCTAGCAGTGCATATCCTAAGAATCCTGACATCGATGCTATGACCATCGTAGCTAGGAATCCTTCTGTCAACATTCCACCATAGCCGACTAGTAATGCATCGATCTCTCTATCAAGCTGTTTCGAAGTTGTTCCTGATCCTACTAGACTATGAAATCCTGATAATGCTCCACAGGCTATTACTAGAGGAACAGCTGGCCAGAATGGTGATGGCTGTGGTGGCGATCCTATGACTCTAGCTGTGAAGAACTGTGTTAACGCTGGTGTAACTACTTGAGCACCTCTAAATGATGCTACTATTGCTGCAGCACCACCTATAGCTAACGATGCCCAGAGTAAGTAAGCATTCATGTAGTCTCTCGGCTGTAGTAGGACCCATACTGGTAATGTAGCTGCAATTATGGTATATACTGTCAATATTATGAGCCACTCGTAGAATCCTAACTTAAACCCCATCATCTGTATGTAATATCCAGCGACGATGGATACTACGAGAAATATTATCGATAGTATAGTTCCACCACCTATGCCTAGCCTGGTCCTATACATTACGTAACCTACTATGACTGCTAGTGCTATCATTATGAGAGATGCAGCACCTGCTCCAGGAACAACACTGAAAAGTGCCGAGATTACGAAGGCGAATGCTGCTACGACGAGGACAAGTGCGAACCATATATATGTGTTGAATGCGTATAGTGCTTGTCTACCCATGAGCCTAGATGAGACCCATGCGATACTTCTGCCCTCATATCTAACTGAGGCTGCTATAGATAGGTAATCATGAACTACTCCTATAAACACGTTTCCAAGCCATACCCATAGGAGAGCTGGAAGCCAGCCCCATCCGAGAGCTATCGCGGGTCCTATTATTGGTCCAGCACCAGCTATGCTAGCGAAGTGGTGACCATAGAGTACGAACTTGTTTGTTGGTACATAATCTACATTATCTTTAAACAAGTGTGCAGGGGTCTTTCGTGAAGCATCGGCCTTAAATACCTTTCTCTCCAGGTACTTTCCATGTACAAAATAGAACACTACATATATTACTACTGCTCCTATAATCATCAGAGCTAATGTTGGAATCATACTTGTCGAGGTGGTACCCTTCAGATTGATCTTTATTAAGTTTATACATTATGAATATAGTTTAAAATTGAGAATACACAACAGATATATGAAGACAATGCTTATAAACTAGATCAACAAGATGCACAACAAGTGCGACTTCGAGATATAGTTAAGAAAATGTTTTCAGGAATATCAGAGACATTTAAGGAGAGATCAGCAGAGCTCATAAAGCTAGAGTTGAGAGAGCTCGAGAACGCTTTCACGCTACTCGTAATTAGTCCACTCATAGGCCTTCCTGGTCCATCAACCATAACATCTCTAAGACTGCTACCATACATAGAGCGAGAGCTATCTCAGTCATTGAATGTGAGTAGAAGATTAGATGACATGCTTGCAGAAATGTTGGGGTATCTTGACATAACATGAGGATCATAATAACAGTTGGAAAAGGGGGAGTTGGAAAGACAACTACGGCAGCCAGTCTAGGACTTGCACTACGTGATAGAGGGTACTCCGTCCTAGTAGTATCTCTAGATCCTGCTCACAATCTTGGAGATGTGTTAAACTTCAAGAGCAGAAGCAGCAGAATGAAGATACTAGATAATTATGAGATTATTGAGGTAGATGTTGATGAGGCTGTGAAGAAGTACCTGGACGAGGTCTCTTTAATGATAAAATCAACTTTCAAACATTTATCAGTACTTAACATAGATAAGTATATAGATATTCTATCTAATGCTCCTGGGGTTGAAGAACATGCATTAATGAGTGAGTTTAAGAGAATAATACAGGAGAATGATAATAAGGAGTTCATAATATTTGACATGCCTCCTACAGGGCTCTCTCTGAGAATAATATCGCTACCTTTTATACATAGGTCCTGGCTTGTAGAGCTTAAGAAGCTTAGAAAAGCGATACTTGATAGACGAAGAATGTTAAAAAACATAGGCGAAGATGTTGGAGAGATACCTGTTGACGAGTCTAGTGATCCTGTGATGAGGGAACTAGATAACATGCTTAAAGAGTGTGATTTCCTAGTAAAGAAGCTGACTAGTAGAGATACAGTATGCATACTTGTGCTAGCTCCAGAGACGCTACCTCTTCTTGAGGCTGAGAGAGCTCTCAGAAAATTGACCTCACTTGGAATATCAGTGAAGGGATGCGTCGTTAATAAGGTACTCAGGCTTAGAGAGCCCATACCTGAGCTAAAAAGCAAGATTGAAGAACAGGAACGTTGTCTATCAGAGATTCGTAGAACCTTTAAAGGTATGACGATAGTCGAGGTACCGTTTCTTGAACAGGAGCCTAGAGGAGTAGATGCTTTGAGAAGGTACGCTAACTATATAGATTCTCTAGTAGAGTCGATACTAAGAAGCTGATGATAGGTCTATACATATTTGCAGGCATAGTAGCACTATCTGGAGTTGAAGTATACCAGTACTTTCGAGGAAGAAGAATGAACATGGAAATGATTAGAGATAGTATTAGGATTCTTGAGGAGACGTTTAAGCCCATAGATAAGGAGTATCAGATGGTTGGACTCTATGTTGGATATAGGGCGAGACTGGTTAGAAGTGAGGAGCCAAAAAACATCATAGTATCCTTCCTCACGTTGCCGAGATATAGCACGCTCTACTATCCAATCTCTAGGATACTTAACAAAGGTGATAGGGTGATGATGGTGTTAAACTATGAGAAAGATATAGGTAGAGGAGAAGTTCATCTATGTGATAAAAAATTTGCTAAAAAGATGTTAGAGGACTCTGAGAAAAATCTCAGTATTAGAGAGCTTCAATGTGGTATGAAGATCCTGTATGAGGATCCTATTACTGCTAAGATATTTGAGGAAACATTTTCAGGTGTGTACGCATATATTAGACATGTTGCCTATGATCCTTCTTCAAGATGTATATACCTATATTCTAACTTCTCTAACCTTGACGAGTTCAAGGAGATAATAGATAGAGTAAGCAAGCTAGCTAGTAGACTTCTATAATAGATAAATACCTGTACCTCATGTAGAGAGTGTGCGAGTACTACTCATTCACGCTGAGAAATTTAGTTTTAAAGTCAGAGAAAGAGCACTCAAGAATGTTCCAGAGATTGATGAGAAGCTTAGAGAAGGAAAAGCCGATAATGCTCTTGTAGTTTTCACAGCTGTTGAAGACTTTGACACCGACTCGATGAGTTATCTTCAGAAGATTGCTAGAGATATTATAGATGTTGCTAAGAAAGTCAATGCTAGATGTATAGTCTTATACCCATACGCACATCTTAGCTCTAACTTAGCTAGACCTGACAAAGCTCTACATATATTTGATAAGCTTAGGGAAGTTCTAGAGAAGAATTCTAGAGAGGAAGGTCTAGAATTCATGTGGGCTCCATTTGGGTATTATAAGAGCTTTGAGATCAAATGTATAGGACATCCCCTAGCTGAGCTAAGTAGAACATACAGTCCTGAAGAAGTTGAAGGTAGGGAGGAGCGTGTAGAGGTTCCAAGCTTCTACGTGATAATAACTCCAGAAGGAGATATTTATGATGCTAGAGAGTACAAGTTCAAGGAGAACGAGAGAGATCTAGAGATACTTGTCAGGAAGGAGGTCTTGAAAGAGGAGTTGAAGGGTGGTGAGGAGCCTAGATACTTGACCTACTGCAAGAAGTTTGGAATAGAGTGGGAACCGATGTCCGACATAGGTCACATGAGGTATGGACCAGAAGCAACAATAATGTACGACCTAGTAGAAAAATATTCGTGGATTGTTGCAAACAGGTTAGGAATACCAATATTCAGGATAAGAGGTACAAACATGTTTAAACTATCCTGTAGACCAATAGCAGAACATGCTAAGCTATTTGGAGAGAGAATGTATACTCTAGAAAGCGATAAGGAGACTCTAGTACTAAGATATGCAGCATGTTTTCAACAGTTCTCAATGGTCAGAGACTGGGTACTAAGCTACAGAAACCTACCATTCGGCGTCTTAGAGATTGCTGACAGCTACAGATACGAACAGCCAGGAGAGACGGTACTATGCTTCAGAGTCAGGAAGTTCACCATGCCTGATCTTCACATATTTACTAGAGATCTAGAAGAAGCAAAAGAGATTTGTTTTAAAGTTCATAAGATAATATTTGAGGAGATCAGAAAGATAGGGCTAGACTACGTATCGCTATACAATGTCACAGAGGACTTCTATAATCAACATCTAGAGTACTTAAAGACTCTTGCAAGAATTGAAGGTAAGCCAATACTGGTGAGAGTACTTAAGGAGAAGAAATATTACTGGGTCCTGAACGCTGAGTATCACATTATTGATGAACTTGAAAGACCTAGAGAGATAGCTACAATGCAGATAGATATTGGAAATGCTGAGAGATTTGGGATAAAGTACAGAACAGCTGAAGGAGAGGACAAGCATCCCGTCATAATACATACAGCATTGATTGGAAGCGTTGAGAGGTACCTATATGCTATACTTCAGAAAGCAGCATTAGATGAGAAAAGCGGTAAGTTGCCTAGATTACCAACATGGATATGTCCAGTACAGGTACGTGTGATACCTGTAAGTAGAGATTTTGTACAATACTGTGAGAAGATAGTAGATGATCTCATAATGAACAATATTAGAGCTGATCTAGATGATAGAGAGGAGTCTGTAAGTAAGAAGATTAGAGAAGCTGAGAAGTCCTGGATACCGTACATAGTGGTTGTAGGGAGAGAAGAAGTTGAGAGTAATGTTCTAACGGTGAGAGTCAGAGGCTCGAAGGAGCTTAAGAAGATGGGCTTAGAAGAGCTTGTGAAGACCATTAAAGAGGAATTGAAGGGTTATCCCATCTCTGACATAGTGCTTCCTAAGAGACTGAGCGAGAGACCTCAGTACAAGGTCGTGATCTAATATATGAATAGTCTCACAGGTCTGAGCTCTATACCTATCATGAGTAAACCTACGAGATCTATATAAACTATCTTAAGTATTGATGATCCTATTCTGATAAGTCTCATCACTATCTTTCCATTTCTAGATAATGTTACAACTCTATCCTTCTCTTGAACTACAATATCGGAAGAATATTCAACTATCTTATCGATCTCTGAATCAGTCATGAAAAATCTAGAATGTTCAATCTCTATAACATCCTTAGTTGATAATAGTACTCCAAGAGCTAGCGTGCTATCTGTCACAAGATCTTTACCGAGTATGAGAGCCGCTATTACAGACCATGCTAGGGTCTTCAAATCTATTCCTGATAACCTCATTATATAGTATACAGGGACATTAATATCAGTATTTATCTCAGGTAGTTCTAGGACATAATTTATCGTTCTATTACCTCTTTTAGCTATTATTCTAAACTTTACTTCAATATACTTCTCAAGTCTCTCTAAGTCTAGTAACATTATCCTCTTAAGTCTACCATCAAGCTCAGGATCTTCACATATGATAGCTATCTCTGAACCATCGTGATCTCTATATGAGATACAGTCAAGATACTCACCGTACTTAGTATATATCAGATATATGTTACGGCTCTTCAAGATCTCGCTAAGATCATTAAAATTTGCTAGATCTATGAACAGGTTTATATATCCTCTCCACTCATTTTCTCTATAAATTATACGACATGCATTCTCTACGATACCTCTAATGCTCAAGTCTATTGGTAATGTGCGATACTTCTGAAAAATGTTCTTAGTTAAATTTATTAATCTCTTAAGAGTCAGTCTCCGCACTTCTGCAATTATCTCGCAACTCACGTTCAACTAGACTAGTATGGGGAATATATAATAAATGTTTACTAGGCTAGTTATAGTAGATGAGTCTTCCAGACATAACTATGGATGACGTGATAGAGTTCTTAACGAAGAATAGCAAAGATATAGAATCGATATTTAAAAGTGAGAAACAGCTCGTAAGGATAGAAGGTGATAAGGTAGTCGTGGTCGGAGATCTTCATGGTGATTATCTAACTCTCAAAAGTATAATATCCAGGTATAAACCTCCAGAGTGGACTCTACTCTTTCTAGGAGACTACGTTGATAGAGGAGAATACCAGATCGAGACAATAACTAAGGTCCTCGAGCTAAAGGTCAAGTATCCTGATAAGGTGTTCTTGCTTAGAGGAAATCATGAGACACCATACATGAACCTTGAGTACGGTTTCATATATGAGTTACAGGCTAAGCTTGGAGAGCAGAGCTATACAATATATATGTTTCTTCTAGAATCAGTATTCTGTAACCTTCCTTATGCAGCATTAATAGATGGTATGATCTTCGCAGTTCATGGAGGACTTGCCAGAGGGTTATCTAGACCTGATGATGTGTTAAATATTAAGAAGTGTGATAGAGAGCCTAAGGATCCTATAGCATTTCAATTACTCTGGAACGACCCTTCAGATGATGTGTCCGGATTCGAGCCTAATGCGTTAAGAGGTGGATGTATAGATGGAGATCTATGTATATATCTGTGGGGTCCAGACGTGACTAATGATTTTCTCCAGAGAAATTCGTTAAAGATGATTATAAGAGCTCACGAATATACGAGTCAAGGATATAAGTGGAATCATAATGGCAAGGTCCTAACGATATTTAGCTCTTGTGCGGGACCGTATAGTTTTGTACAGCCGAAGATAGCTATAATAACCCGCGGCAAGCTTAAGATAGAAGAAGCGAGAAAATGATGAGAACTCCTGATACAGAAGTATGAAGAAGCCGTCCCAGCCTGAACATGTTAGATCACTAAGTACTGAAGAACGCTATGTACTGCTACATATGTTAGCAAGCCTATGACTGCTACTATCCCTATGTTCCGCAGCTTCTTAGCTAGTGCTATGCTAACTAGGACTCCTAACGTAGTTGGAATAACAATCTCCATATTATGTTGTAGGTAGACTGGTATCAATGATACTGTTACTAAGCTAGTTATGATCGCTATCGTACAGCTTCTAAGAACAGTAGATGCCTTCTCTATCTTAGCTAGCTTGTGACCATATCGTAACGATATGTATCGTGCTAGGTATGTTGCAACTGCTATACAGAGTATTGCTAATATATGATCAACATACACCATTTTTTCTCACCTTCTCCAACATTATGCTTATCAACGCTATGAATAATGTAGCAACGAGTGGAGATATCTGACTAAGACCAAGTAGAGCTAGCGTAGCCGATATTATTACTGAGTACAGTACTACTAGAATATCGTTAAAGTTCTCCACATAGAGTACAAGTATTGCTATGAATAATGCTATAAGAGCAAACTCTAGATCCTTCAACATTCCTAACGCTCCTGCAACTTCTGTAAACAATATTCCTACAAGAGTTCCTAGAACCCATGATGTGTATGCTCCTGTTATTAGACCTAGAGCGTAATGCTCATTAATATTCTGCCTATATACAGATAATACAAACACCTCGTCGGTCAGCCCAAACGCTATTAGAGGCTTCTTTCTAAGATTCTGCTTCTGTGACAAAACACACCCATACACTATGTGTCTCAGATTAACTAGCGATGCAAGCAGTACTGCGTAAACTAGTGAGAAACTTGCTAAACTGACAAGTATGAACTGGCTCATGCCAGCAAAAATGAGAGCAGATGCAAGAACAGCTTCTAGAGGAGTAAAACCAAATGCTCGTGCAGTCATGCCAAATACTACTGCAACAGGTACGTAACCAATCACTATTACTAGCGAATCCCTTAGCCCATTAACGTAATCGCGAAGCATGTCTACTCACGTCTAAGTACGATAACATGTGTTCCTCCATGACCATATGTTGGATAGACTCTACATGTCTCAACGAGCTTAAATCCAGCCTTCTCTGCGAGTCTAATAAAGTTGTGTAGGGTAGTCTTCCTCTCTTCGACATATGCTAAGCCGAGTCTTAGAGCTGTAAGCTCAAGATAACTAAACAAGTAGAAGCTGACTGCAAGATTCGTAAGCTTACGTAGGCTTATCTTAGGAATAATTTCTTCCAGCTCTCTATAATGCTTAAGAAAGTGTGATAGTCCTTTCTCAAAATTATTTGATAAAATTTCATGAAGTGTATCTATGCAGCAGGTCTTAACAAGCGTTACTAACTTCTTCTCAACTTCTGATAAATCTTCTGTAGATAATTCTACAAGAGAGTCAACCACGTATGCAAGGTGGTGAAGAATCGCTGCTCTCATTCTAGATCTCCAGTCATTAAATGCTGGTATGAACTCATCTGCAATGATTAGAACACCATCTTCGCTAATAAGCTTAGAACACCTAGCTAGAAACTTCCAAGTATCTATATGATGAGAAGCTCCAACACAGAGTATAATATCAAACTTATAGGAACATTCATATCTTAAGAAGTCATCACATATTATGTTAACATTATCATACTCTTTCATGATCATTTTAGCATAATTAACGAGAGAAGAAGCCTTATCTATACATACTATATTAAGCTTGCGAACATGTTCATGAGGTAATAGCTCAAGCATCAACTTGACATGATGGCAGGGTCCGCAACCAATATCGAGAACGTTCAACATTTTGCTAGATCTTAACAATCGCGCAATATGGTAAGCTACAGGTATCATCTGTCGAACATATCCTGGATGTAGAGGTTCAAAGAGAGTATACAATCTAGCGTCTATATATGTCTCAAACGAGGATGAGCTCTTGATCGTTAGATTATTATCAACAATATTTATTAGATATTCATACATCTTCTTAACGTATGCTGGAACAACCGGTTCTCCCAGGAACGCCAAGTACTCTGATGCAAGAAGACCTAGTGCAGAATCGTTTCTCTCAGCAAGTTTTACTAGACTATCTCTATTAACTGTTGAGTAAGCAACATCTTTAAGTAAGGATACGCATTTTCTCATACATTCAGACACCTCAGCAAGATCAGACTTAACCCATGATAGATCCTTGAAAGGATCTCTATGAAATAGAAATATGGAACATGTATGAGAATCTCTCTCAATACTAACAATCTTGACCATAGGTCTATACCTATTTCTCATGTAGTCGTTAGCTGCTCGCTTGACCTGTTCTTCAGGTCCAATAATGACTATGTGATATGATGGTAGGCCTAGCTGTACCTGTGCTGCAGTTTC
Source organism: Thermoproteota archaeon (assembly GCA_013154355.1). GTDB lineage: Archaea > Thermoproteota > Thermoprotei > Thermoproteales > Thermocladiaceae > JAADER01. The sequence continues at coordinate 9,808 of JAADCU010000055.1, forward strand.
CTCGAGCTTACTAGTAATCGCCTCGTGATCTAGTGTCTCGAGAGTTATGACTGTGTTCGGTCTAGCGAACGTATGACTATACGTTATGAGGACAAGACAGGTACAATCTTCATCGAAAGTAGCATATATATGAGTTCTATCTGCAGAAAACATCGTAGATGATCCTACCTCTACTAGTCTCGGCTCATCTAATGGTCCGCAGAGAAGTCTACCTCTCAGAACTATTATCCTCTCTCTAGCACCTTCAGGATGTGGACTTGAAACATATGTCACCTTCCTACGTATGTGCATTAGATAAAGCTCAACATTTAGCTCACGCTTAAGTAATTGAACACATACGTCCTCCGTACAGATCTCTTGAAGAGGCTCAACTAGCTCACCAAACGATACTCCGAGGGCCCTAGCTATGGCCCAGAGAGTGTTTATAGTTGGATTAACATTACCAGACTCGATCTCTGATAACGTAGACTTAGATACTCCAGCTGACCTAGCAAGTTCAGATAATGTTAAACCTTTACGTCTTCTAAGCATCATAATCTTCCTACCGATAGCTTCAGAGATCTTACCTGTATCAGTCACGTTCTATATCTCGAACAAGAGACTTTTAAGCTTGTTCTACATATCGAACGGTCACTTGATAACATGTCGGAGATGCAGAATGTTTATACGTTATTTAAGAAGTAGCTTGTAAGAGGTGCCTAGAAGGTATTTAACATCTGAAGAATTTATTCAAAAAATTAATAAAAATATCAGAAGATATACAGTAGTTGGGATAGTATTGTTAATATACTTAATATCAGTATTATATTTAATCTCTTTGATTAGCTCCTTCGTGATCGCTTCTATACTATGGATCGTATATACAGTCTCTATTATTACTATTCTTGCCTTTATTCCTTCTAAGATTTATATTACTGAGAGCAGTGATCTCATAGTTTGTGGATTAATACTCAGAAGAGTTAGCTATGGAAAAGTGTTGACCCTTCTTGAGGCAGGAGCTGTACCAGATCTAGTATGTTATAGTGGTAACAGAGGATTTTTTGGTTATTGGGCTCTCTGCTCTAGTGATGGTAATACATTTATACTTATCTCAAAAAGAAAATGTGAAAAATTGTATGAAATTACGACTAGTTCGCACAGGATTTACCTATGTACAGAGAAGGAGATGGGTACTCATGTTTAGTCTGTGTTAGTTATATAGCAGTAAGTTAATAAATGTATGAGGATCTATAAAGACTGTGACTACATATAGGAATCCTAGACAGCATGCTGCATTTTGGACTCTTCTCATAGGTTCCTTACTTGGATTACTTTTGGGTAACGTTCCTCTTAAAGTATTATCATTTCTGGTACTAGTATACGACCTAGCTGGCATAAGAGTCATATATGAGTATGAGCGTGGTGTACTGTTCACATTAGGTCGCTTCTCTGGTCTTCTAAATCCTGGCGTGGTGTGGATTGCTCCTGTCCTTCAGAGTCTTCGTAAGGTCGATCTGAGAGTTAAAGCTGTAGATATCCCGGAGCAGGAAGTTGTTACTAGAGATAACGTATCTATCAAGGTTAACGGTGTGGTGTTCTTTAAAGTTGAAAATCCTGAGAAAGCTGTGCTAAACGTTGAAAATTATAGGAGAGCTACAATACTATATGCTCAGACTGTTCTAAGAGATGTTATTGGTAGTCATGATCTAGATGATGTTCTTCAGAAACGTGAGCAGATTGGTGAGATAA
>JAADCU010000027.1 GCA_013154355.1 Thermoproteota archaeon
CTCTTGATGACTATTTTTCCACAGTTTGGACAATAGGTATGTTCTAGTGGATGTCCAGGAACATTACCAATATAGACATATCTGAGACCTTCCTCTCTAGCTATCTTAGCATGTTCTTCTAAGGTCTCTATTGGTGTCCATGGTAGGTTAAGGAGCTCATAATCTGGGTGAAATCTTAAGAAGTGCACTGGAGTGTCAGGTCCTAGATGTTCTACTATCCATCTGCATAGTCTTCTAGCCTGTGAGAGGTCATCACCTACCTGTGGTACAACTAGGTCTGTAACCTCTATGAATATTCCCTTTCTCTTCAATTCTTCTAGAGCATGAAATATTGGGTCTGGACTTGGAACACCACAGTATCTTCTCAGAAACTTTGGATCAGCATTACCTTTTATGTCTACTGTAGCTGCATCAAGAAACTTAGATAACATATCTATAGCCTCGTCAGTAAAATACCCATTTGTTACAAACGTGTTAAATAGACCATTCTTTCGTGCGAGAACTCCAGCGTCATGCGCATACTCTATGAATATGGTAGGCTCATTATAGGTATATGTTATCCCCTGTGCTCCATATGACTGTGCTAGCTCTACAAGCATGTCTGGAGTCACGTGGAATCCTTCGAGAAGTCTTCTCTGACTTATATCGAAGTTCTGGCAGAACTTACACATCCAGTTACATCCAAACGTTGAGACTGATAGAACCATTGATCCTGGATTAAACTGGTAGAGAGGCTTCTTCTCTATAGGATCGACAGCTATAGCTGATATCAGTCCATACACCATGAGGTAGAGTTTACCACCTATGTTCCATCTTACACCACAGAACCCGTGAAGACCCGGGGGTATCTTACATCTTCTAGCACATGCCAGACACTCAACCTTTCCATTCCCTAGAGGCTTATATAGTTGTGCTTCTCTCATGTTGATACAATAATGCAGCTAATACTAATTAAGTATTTAGCTTAAGATTCTCAAATACGTAAAACCGCAGAGTAAAACTTGAGAAAGCAAGCGAAAGGTGAGGAGAGTGAACGATATATACGTAATTCGAACAATACTTAGATTCTTTTCAGAAGTCCTAATACTCATCTTCGTAAGCCTATTCATAGTAAACCTACTATACGAGCTAGGCATATTTAGAAAATTAACAAACATAATTAGACCACTAGCCAAGGTACTAAAGATACCTGAACCATATGTAGCATGTATAAGCATGGCAATGATAAGTCCAACAGTAGGATACACTATGCTCATAAGAATAAAAGAGGAACACGAACTAAAAGACGATGATATATTCCCAATACTGCTCCTGATATCACCTGTAACACAGCTATGTGACACATTGAGATTCGGCTTCCCAATAGCACTCTCTGTCCTAGGTCCTATAGGAGGTCTAATATATCTAGGTTTTGGTCTCTTTCGATCGATCACAAGAATGATAATACATGGACTATACGTCTCAAAGAGAAAAAGAATAATACCAATAAGCGAGAAAGAGGATAGGGAAAAAGTAAAGAGAGATCTTCGTCATGTAGTGTCTATAAGTCTTAGAAAGACCTTAAGAATGTTTAAGAGAATAGCTATAAGGTTTGGAATAGTAACATCAATAGTAATATTGCTATTAATGTTCCACATATTTGATATGATAGGAGGATTGTTAAAACCAGTTCTCTCTCTTCTAGGTTTTAATACGTACATGATCAGTGTTGTCATGATTCAGATATTTCATTTTCTTACTGCTCTATATCTTGCTGGAACATTCTATTCTCAGGGTCTTCTAACTCTTAAACAGGTTTTTATAACGATATTTACAGGTAATCTGATAGCGATTCCTCTAGTACATTTTAGACATTATCTTCCATATAGGGCATCTCTCTTCGGGTTCAGGATAGCTTTAAGATGGACTCTTTTCGATCTCTGTACTAGTATGTTTACTAATATCATAGCTTTACTAATAGCAATATATGTTCTCTAGGAATGTCATTAAGCTTCTATATGAATTATGCTCGTAATATTTATTAGCCTAATACTGAACACATGACCGTGGCAGGAAAGAAGATCGGAATAGTAATAGGCGTAATAATAGCTATTATAGTTATAGGAGTTGTAGCATACTTAGCTACACATCATCCTACAAAAAAGATAACTACCATACAGCACACGACTCCTACGAAGACATCGACTAAGGTAGTTACGAGAACAATAACCAAGGTCAAGATTGGTACAGTAAGAGCAGAACTAGTATGGGAGACTCCTCCACTCATACCTCGAAGCTGGTTAATAAAGAACGGAATATACTACAGAGCATGGAGCTGGTGGTCATACTTTCAAGGCTATGTGACAGTATCACCAAACGGGAAATATGTTGTTGTTGGAACAGTGAGAGGAGAACTATACATATATGATGCATCTAATGGAAGACTAATAAAGAAGCTCACTTTTCCACTAGGAGAGATACCTAGGACAATAAGATTCACACCTGATGGAAAATACATGATAGTTGGTGTATGGTCTAGAAGAGGATGGTTAATAATATACGATACCTCGACCTGGACTCCTGTAGCTAAGCTAGAGCTTGATAAGTTTGTAGCAGGTCCATCAAATGCTACTATACAGACCATCATTAAGGAACCTTGGCTAGCAGTGATACCATACTACGCAGTTGTTAGTCCTAGTGGAAACATAGTGTATGTAACCATAGTCGAGAGATATGTCAACCCTAAGACTCAGAGTCCAGAATACATACCTGTAACATATGACCTAGCTCAGATATATCCACAGATAAGAAAGAAATATAGACATTACTACTCCATGGTATGGGTTGATAAGCATTATTGGTCGAGAATAATAGCATATGACTTAGATACTCACAAGGTAGTATGGGTCTGGCCAAGAGATCATCCAGCATACGTAGATATTCCAATACTAGCACTATCCAGCAACGGTAAATACCTAGCAGCAGCATCATTCTGGGGAGTATATCCAAAGAACCCCGTAGAATGGCACATGGGAGAAGTATGGGTTCTAGATGCTGAGAATGGAAAACTATTATACACCTACTCTCCACTACCACCAATACCATATATTAACCATACCTCAATATGGAACGGTCTAGCATTTGCAGACAATGGAAAGTATCTTGCTGTCGTTACAGGAGAAGGTAGAATAATAGTACTCGATAATGAGAAAAGCATAATCGAGCATAGACCAGTCATAGTGTGGAGTAAAGATATTGTAGAATTCATACCAACACAGGCATTTCTCATACCAATGTCAGGAAACACGAAGACTGCTAAAGTAGTTAAGACATATATCTACACTTATGCTGGACTTGCAGCAGTAACGCATAACTATCTGATAGTTTACACGGGAGGAACATACTGCGTAGGCTGGACACCGGGTTATTTAAAAACTCCGAAGACAATGCATCCGAATAGTACTAAGCTGTTTGTGTTCTATCTATCTAATGGGACGTTAACATATATGGACGTGTTTAATGGGATGCCAACATATGGCAAGGTCAGACCATTCGTCTTAGCAGGATGCTACCTTGTTGGTAGTATTGGAGTGAACTGGGTACGTGCAGATGCATCAATGGCTGGAGTATACGTATGGTACGTATGTGGAAGGCCTCATAGAGTTCTCAGAATACTCACAGTACTTAAGGGACTTGGAATACCAGCAGACGTCTCAGCATATGACTCCATGATCTATGTATTGACTGGACTAGTAAATACTGCTCACTCACCAACACAGCCAGCACATATAGTTGGTGAGTATAGGTTGCTAGCATATAAGATAGTAATAACATAGTGATGTCTAGTGTTAAGAGGTTATTAATCATAATTAATTTCTTTATAATTCTCACACTATCTACATGCGTATTCTCGAAAGCTCCCATGATAGTTATCTTTCAAGTCCCTATAGGAGTTAATAAGAATATTGTAGATGTTTATCCTAATCAGACTCTTGAAGGATATCTAGTAGTAGAATCAAATAGCTCAAAACCTCTGATCTGTCATATAGATTTATCGGCTTCTAATTGTTTAATTAATTATAATGGAAAAATAATGAAGAAATTATCGAAAATAATTAAGTTAAGAATAAGATACTCAAGCAAGGTGATGATATTTAATATAAAGGTCAATAATGAGGAGTGTGAGCTTAATCTAGAGGTATCTTGTAATGGTTTTAGAGAAATTTTAAGAAAGATCTTAATACCTATATCTAGAGCTCATGTGAACGTTATTCTTATAGCTCCATCAGACTCTTTATGTAGGTTTAACTACAAGATAGCTAAGTATACTTACGTTATTGTTCCTGGAAATGTTAATCCTTTACTCAAACTAGTCTCAGGAAGCACGGGAAAACCGCATCCACAGTTTATAGGCTTTCTATGTGTTAAAGTGATAGGACAAGGATATTATACAGTTGTCATACTTTTTAGAGCTGGTAATAGACTTGCACCAATATCTGCAGTAAGTCCTGAAAGCTCTGTCTTCGGTGTTAAGCCTGGAATGATAGTTCTAGAAGGATTAAAAGGAGGAGAATATAATGTTGTACCGTTATGGACATATGTTAGTCCTAGAGAGATAGTTGGAACATATAACGTGACGGTACTGGTGTACCCCTACGGTAGCTCGAGACCTGTACTTGTAAAACATTACAGGATAAAGATAATATGTCTAGAAGAGCTTGCTCTTATTCTAGTACTCTTCTCAGGTCTTGTAGCTGTACCCTTCTTCTCATACTTTACCTACAGAACTGTGAGAAAAATATCGTTTAAAGACGTAGCATTCTGCTCATTAACAAGCTGTCTAATATTTACTACAGCAGTGATACCTGGATACATATTATGGGGATTCTCAGCAATATTAGGACCATTTGACTGGGTTCTCTGGGGATTCGTATATGATGTTCTGAGAATGATGTACTATGGTGTTGCTCTATCTGTTAGACCTAGACCAGGAACTTTAAGTATGATAATGCTTGTCACATGGATACTTAACGTTCTATATTTTGGAAGAATGAGCATACTTTCTCTACTATGGGTAGCTACTACAGCAATGTTCTATGAGATCTTTCTACTTATCTCGAGGGCGTACGTGAGAGACAATCTTTCAATTACTCGAGCGATCGTCGGTTTCATACCTGCGACAGTGATAGATAATTATGTTGATCTTATGCTATACATGACACTGTATAGACTATACTATGCTGACTGGTACGTTGCGCTCTACGTGATAGGAATGACTATATACTCCATAATAGGTTTCATACTTGGAATGAGAATAAGTAAGTACATAAGAGGTGTCGTACATGAGTGACATAGTTGTAAGAATGTATAACATAGATGTAAGATATTCAGAATCTGATAAACCAGCACTACAGATAGAAGAGCTAGAGATAAGAAGAGGAGAAACACTGCTAGTACTAGGAAGATCAGGAAGTGGAAAGTCAACACTAGGAAAAGTGATAAGTGGAGTAGTTCCTCACATTGAGAAAGGTGAGATAAGAGGAACATTAAAGGTATGTGAGATAGATCCTAGAACGGTAGAGATCGAGAAGATTGTTCGAAAAGTAGCATATCTAGCTCAATCACCTTATGATCAGGTAATATTTACTAAAGTAATAGATGAGCTTAAGATAACTATCGAAAACATAAGAGGATACGTAGACGAGAGCGAGGTAGAAAAATACCTGAAGATACTTGGAATAGAACATCTGAAGAATAGAAATATCAGAGAGCTCTCTGGAGGAGAGCTTCAGAAGCTAGCTATAGCATGTATATTAGCAATAGATCCTGAAATAGTGATACTTGATGAACCACTTGCACATCTAGATCCTCAGAGCTGTAAAGGATTTTTAGAGATTGTTAAAAAGATGAGAGATCTTGAGAAGACTCTGATAATAATAGAACATAGGTTTAGAGAACTAATAGATCTAATAGAGAATAGCCTCATTGATAGGATAGCACTTTTAAACAATTGTAGACTTCTCATGGTATTAGACTCAAATGATATTATTAAGAACTTATCTCTATTAGATGAGCTTGGAATAATCTTACCAATAAACTGTAAGCTTGCGCTAGCTCTAGGAGTAGAATTAAGAGGATTGAAAGATTATACAGTACTTGAGCTAGCCTTAAAGAAGTTAGCAGACTCGAGAGATCTTGATAAAGAGGAGATCGATGTTAATAATAATGTTCTAGAAGTTAAGAATTTATATGCTGGCTACATATCAAAGTTCAGAGGTCTTCATAGATCTATAATATGGATATTGAAGAACATTAATATTAACGTTAAAAGAAGGGAGATAGTAGGTATCGTAGGACCTAACGGTGCTGGAAAGAGTACTCTACTTCGATCTATACTTAGGATTGTTCCTCATGTAAGAGGCATAATCATCATTAATGGAAAAAGAGTAAGAAGTTTATGCGATCTGAGAGGTCTCGTAGGATATGTTCCTCAAAATCCTGATCTAGTACTATCTCACGATACTGTCTTTAAAGAAATATTTGAGCGAGCTAAAATATCTCATAGAAATATTAGAGACGCGGAGAAGCTGGTCATAGATCTTGCAAGAGAGTTTGACCTATCTGATGTTCTTCATAGATGTCCTCACTCACTATCTAGAGGTCAGAGATTTAGAGTAGCAATAGCCTCGGTACTTGCTCTAGAACCAGCGCTTCTTCTTCTTGATGAACCTACCGTAGGACAGGATGAAGATTGTATTGAAAAGCTTGGTCAGATAATTAGAAACTATGTTAAAAATGATAGAGGAATCATTGTTGTTACACATGACCTTCATTTCATAGTCGATTATGTAGATAGGATATACGTAATAAATAATGGACAGATAGTAGCTGAAGGTGATCCTATAGAAGTCATGACTAGTGGAATATTTAGAGAAGTTGATTTACCTGTTCCTGACTATATTGAGTATCTGAAAAAGTTTAATATCAATATCAGGCCTAGAGAGATAATTGAGAAAGCTAGATCATTAACCTGTAATTATGCTTCATAAAGTAAGCATATTAACTAGACTAGCATTATTACTATCTATAAATATATTGGCATTAACATTTGATAATGTTAAGAATCTAATAATTCTAACTATCATAAGTTTCCTAATATGGTTATCTACGAGACCTAGTATTGATAGAATAAAATTTACAGCACTCATCGTTTTACCAACAATGTGGAGTTTCGTATTAATGCAGGGACTATTCTACAGTGCTGAGCCTAAGACAGTAATATTAGTGATTATTCCTCCAAACTTTCCCATAATTGGTCAACTGACGGGAGGTCTATATCTAATCTATCAGGGACTGATATATGGACTCGTGCAGTCTCTAAGAATGGTATCTGTGCTACTAGTAGGATTAGCAGTAGCATGGTCTAGCAATGAGACAGAGGTCTTTCAGATATTGAGACACTATCTAAAGAGTAGAAAACTTACTATTGCTGTCGGCATAGCTGTAAGATTCTTAGATGAGTTTCAGGAAAATCTTAGACTTGTTAGATTAAACATGAGGCTTATGTCAGAGACAAAGAATATATTTAAAAAATTTATAAATATTGTAATACCATTAACAGCTTACATAATAAGAAAAACCTATACAATAACGTTAGCATTAATATATAGAGGGTTCACATTAGCTAGACAAGAAGTCGGTGAGAGACCTAGACTATCAGTGAGAGATAAGGTCATGATAGTTCTCTGTCTTGGTATTGCTCTAGTTTTTGCAATAATGAAGATACTTACACTACTGTTCCTCTACGGGATACTATATGTACCACAGTTATCGTATCTCTATACGTGGGTCGTCTATCATGTGTAGTACATTTTTGATCTAAGATACCTATACTCACTAACCAGTTTCTCTAAAGTATCCTCAGTTAGCTCATTATTATACCGCTCTTTAAGTCTATTACAAGCTTCTTCAAGTTTCTCTTTATTCACTACTAGGATTCTATCACATATCTTTGTTATAGAGTCTTTAAGCTCGTCTAATGTTATAATGATCTTTGAATACTCTATCCATGCTTTTCTTCTGATCTTGTCTTTAGGATCTACTTCTACAACTATTATAGATATATCATCCATGTTTTCTAGATGTGATAGATCGTTTATAGAGTACATATATGTTACACCATGCTTAATCTTAGATTTCTCATATATGTCTAATCTAGGAACTATAACAAGCTCGTCCGTTAAAAGCATCTTCTCTATGAGATCTCTCATCTTCTCAAGCTCTCTCTCTAGTAATTTTACTCGTTGTCTACTTCTTTCTAGCTCTGTCTCCAGCTGTGTTATTCTTGATTGTAGAGATCTTACCATTATGTCTCTCCTAGCTTCTACATATGCTCTAGACACGGCTTCATTCAGCTTCTCTTCTAGCTCTCTCTTCTCGCTCAGTAGCTTCTCCACCTCGGTCTCTAGAAGTCTGACGCGCCTTTCAAGTTCTTCAGCTTTCTGTACTGCCGTTGTATCTTGCTCCTTCACAACTATTATCTTGTACTCTCCGCTCTTTCTCATTCTTTTCAAGACAGTATCTATAGCTTGTTTGATGCTTAGTCCTCTTATAACTAGGACCTTGACCTCGTCTAGTGGTATAGGTGCGTTAAGTTTTCTAACTTCTTCCTGAGCTTTCTCAAGCTTGTTCTTATATGCTAGATATGCCTTATATGCTGCTGCTAGTGCATCTCTCTGATGAGGATCCTTAACCTGTATCTTCTGCTCCTGACATATTTTTGAAACTATCTCACTCTTCTCTGTGACCGTTAGGTCTCTATCAGGAGAATAAAGTACGCTATTAGTCATCGACGAAAGCTTTTTAACATAGTCAGGTACTTTTGCTACATCAGTAGCAACCATGACAGGAGTACCGTATCTGTAAACTATGTCTAGGACCTTTCTACGACTGAGATTTCTACCACTATGTAGTGCTAGAACTCTACCGTTCAGATCTAGGACTGCTACTCCAGTAACTATTCCTGGATCGACACCAACTATTATATACTTATCACTAGGCTTTAGCTCTAGAGTCTCCTCTCCTGCTAGAGATGAGAACTTTATTGTATCGCTCATTACCTGCTCTATGATCACGTTAACATCCATGCTTCGTAGAGGCTTGACAAGTCTACGTACTATGCTCTTATCTGCGTATACTATGAATGTTGCTGATCTAACTCCTTCAGAATCAGTGAAGAAGAGATCATAGTCGAGACCTTCCTGGTCAAGCTTTCTAGAGATCTCCTCAACCAGCTGCTTTATTCTATGTCTTATGTTTCTCTCATATCTAACTCTGCTCATTCCTCCCTCTTTTGTTCCTAATCTAGCCTTTATTATGATCTTTGTCTCAGGTTCGTACAATCTTACTATAGATCCAACTCCCTTAAGAACAAGACGTGTAAGAACTTCAGCAGTCTCTTCTGGATCAAGCTTCTGAACATCAATACCAAGATACTCTCTAGCAAGCTCTTCAGTACAGACTTCTACTCCCGGTCCTACTCTAGTTACCTGTACAATATGTACAGAGAAGGGTAACTTAGCCAGTCTCTTTATGAATAATCTTCCGATATCGAGAAGCTCTCTTAAATTATCTATAGCAAGTACTAGCGGTCTATACTTCTTGATTATCTTAAGAAGATCTACATCACTTACCTGACCTTTCTCTACTGTGACATTGTTTATAGTTACGGCATATGCGTAGATGCCAGGTTTAACTATGTCTATTCCTACTATGAAGCTGTCTCTCAGAAGATCAAGAAGAGCCACTACAGTAGTATACTAACTCTAGAAAGTTTTTAAACGTGATGATAAGTAAATACTTAGAAAAACCTGAAAGGAGACGAAAGATCTAGTCCATGTCATCTAGAGAAGGACTAAGAATAGCAGTAATAGATAAGGACCTATGCCAGCCTAGGAAATGTAATAAGGAATGTATACGCTTCTGCCCACTAGCTAGAACAGGAAAGAGAGCAATATATTTCGATGAGCAGCTTGGAAGACCTGTAATAACAGCTCTATGTACGGGATGTGGAATATGTGTACGAAAATGTCCCTTCAAGGCTATAACTATAGTGAATCTTCCAACAGAGCTTGAGAGAGATTGTGTACATCAGTATGGTCCAAGTGGCTTCAAGCTCTTTAGATTACCCATACTTAAGCAGGGCAAGGTCATAGGAATAATTGGGCAGAACGGTCTTGGAAAGACCACGATAGCTAAGATCCTGTCTGGAGAGCTCATACCTAACTTCTGTGGTAATAGTGAGGTAACTCCTGAAGAAGTTATCAAGAGGTTCAGGGGAACCGAGCTTCAACCATATTTTCAAGATCTATACTCAAAGAAGCTTAATGTTGTACATAAGATACAGTACATAGAGCTGATCCCGATGTACGTGAAAGGAAAGGTGATAGACGTGTTGAGGAAGGTTGCAGGAGGAAGAGAAGATAAATTGAAAGAGGTCGTGGAGAGGCTACGCCTACATAACATACTTGACAGAGATCTCAAACATCTAAGCGGTGGTGAGCTTCAGAAAGTAGCCATAGCTGCAGTACTGTTAAGAGATGCTGACGTATATATACTTGACGAACCAACAACACATCTAGACGTTGTAGAGAGACTTAGAGTAGCAGAATCTATAAAAGAGGCAACACAGAGAGGAAAATATACAGTAGTCATAGATCATGATCTGGCGGTGCTGGACTATCTAGCAGATCTCGTAGTGATACTATATGGAAAACCTGGAGCATATGGAATAGTATCGAGGACTCGAGGAGCTAGAGAAGGAATAAACGAGTACTTGCAGGGCTATCTATCAGTTGAGAATGTCGTGATAAGAGATAAAGCAATAACTTTCAGAACGACACCTCCTGAGAGAAAGATTTCGAGAGAGAAGATACTTGTAGAGTGGACAGATCTCAAGAAGAAGCTTGACGGCTTTCTACTAGAGGTATCTAGTGGACAGATATGTAGAGGAGAAATCATAGGAGTACTAGGACCGAACGGAATAGGAAAGACGACATTTGCAAGAATACTAGTAAACGAGATAGAGCCAGACGAGGGATCTGTCATACCTTATGGAGAAGTCAGGATAAGCTATAAACCACAGTATGTACGTGACATAGCAGTAAAATACTCAGAGTACACAGTAAGAAGGTATCTAGCAGAGATGTGTGGAAGAGATTTCATGGAGAAACCAATATGGCCAGACATATCTAGCGGTCTCACACTTGAGCCAATAATGGACAGAGAATTGAACAGTCTAAGTGGAGGAGAACTTCAGAGAGTAGTTGTAGCAGCA
>JAADCU010000090.1 GCA_013154355.1 Thermoproteota archaeon
CCTTCTCAAGTACCTTATGATCAACATTTATCTTTGATAACTTTAGAGCTAGATCTCTACTCATGAGCCAGGGATGATAATATCTTCCCTGTTCATTACCTAAGAACTCTAGTATTGATCTAGTACCTGTAACATACCTCTTCAATGCTGCCTTAACCTCTGCTAGATCCCTAACTATCTTATTAATATCTTGTTGAACAATGTCTAGTATGGTCTTCTGAGCATTCTCACTACGGCTACTCACGAGATTGAGTGCATAATTATGCTTTATTCCACATATTCCACTATGTGGGTCTCTAATAAATGTAGTATTCATTGACCAATGATATCTTCTTGCAAGCTTGATGTTCGGATTCATTCCTTGTTGAATTATTACCCAGGAACCATCTTCTCCAACGATGATGGAGTGATGATATAGCTGATAACCGTCCTGTAGAGCTACATTATCTACCTTAGCTACGAGTCTAGAGATCAGTTTAAGATTCTCCTTATCAATGTTGAAGCTATCTGGTAATGAGTCTATCTCGTTAGGAACTTTTAGAGCAAGCTTACCTTTACCTCCTAGTACACGTATTGGCAAGTTAGACCTATTTAGAGCTTCTCTAAGTACTGCACATGTTACAGTCGTGCTTCCTGAGCTATCCCAGTCCATTCCTATTATATTGTTAAATGCTTGAAAGAATATTGGATTACTAAATCTTAACAATGTTTCTTTTATGCCAAACTCCTCTAACATTATCCTAATTATTAGATATGATAGCTTCTTCATTCGTTCAAATAACCATCTAGGTACGTAACCATCATGAAGTGGTAGGTCAGCAATGCCTGTTAATCCCATCTATCTTAATCTTCTTCAGACATGATAAATATTATTAACGTTTCTTCGAGGTCGTATACATATACGATACGTCTACAAGCTATGACTTAATAGTTCTCTACTATCTACTCTATGTAATGCCTAACATATACATGGGACGTGACTCCTGTTATGCACGTTATGAGAAGATGTACGTCTCTTCAGGACCTATGGATCTAAGAAGAGCAGCAGCACACCTGTATCTACATCTTAGAGATCTTGAGAGAGGTTGGACCTATGATCATGAGTGTCGTAGGATACGCATGGATGAGGAACTATTTAAGGCACGTAGTAGGTATCTAGTCAAGATCTGTTATGAACAGGTTAAGGATGAGAAAGAGTGTGAAAAAGTTAGGGAACTAGTAGAGTACGTCATAGCGAGAAAGAGATTGCCTACCTGGGCTCAGGAGCTTGCTGAGTCAGCTATAGTTAAGGTGTCTACTATAGAGGACTTCTTCAAGTAGTTACCTATCTCTCTTACCCTCTATGAACTCCTCTACCCATTTTCTAGCTACTTCAGGCGGTGCATGTATTGGTGGATTCTTGAATGCCCATGCACATAGGCTATATACTGGTCCTCCAACGTTTCTGTCTAGTGCTAGCTTCATTATCCTTATAACGTCCACCATGATTCCAGCATTGTTCCATGGATCGTATACCTCTAGGTCGACTCTTATCCTGATAGGTACTCCAGCTAGTCCACAGGCCTCTATCAACATGTGAGCTATCTTCTTGCTCTCTAGGAATGGTATGTATGCTACAGGTGCTATATATGCTGGGAACTCCTGTCCTTCAGCCATCTTGAGGACAGCCTCGGTCTTAGTCTTCTCCTTCTGCTCTCTCCTATACATTAGGTTGAGGAAGTCTGGTGTTCCTCCGATGTTTATCTGGTATGTATTCTTTATCTTGACTCCTCTGATGTGGAGTAGATGTATTATTGACTTATGAAGCACTGTTGCACCAACCTGGTTCTGAATATCATCACCAGCGAGTGGAAGCTTCTTTTCTTCAAACTTTTTCGGTATCTCTGGGTGGTTTGCTATCATTGCTGGCATAGCATTCACGAAGGCGCATCCAGCACGTAGACAAGCTTCTGCATATGCTTCTGATGCCTTCTGAGCTCCTGTAGGTAGGTAGCTTATTACTATGTGAGCATTAGCTGCCTGAAGCTCTTTGACCACGTCTTCTAGAGTGGTCTCTGTGACAGGTATGAACGTGTTCTTAAGCTGCTCAGCTACGCCATCAAGTAGTACTCCAGGTTTTACCTTGACTCCGAGTGGTGCTACGTCAGTCACCTTGAGAGCGTTGTTTGGTGGTGCAAATATTGCCTCTGCAAGATCCTTACCTATCTTTCTCTGATCTACGTCAAATGCTGCTACGAACTTTATATCCTTTATAGTGTAGGGTCCAACCTTCTCGAACACTACTCCTGTAGGTCTCTCATCTTTAGCAACTGCCTGATAGTAGTAGACTCCCTGTACTAGTGCGCTAGCGCAGTTTCCTACACCTACTATGGCTACGTTTATACTCGTCTTCACGGTGTTACATTCTCATGACACTTTTTTAAAATGTATCTCCTCTCAAACATCAGGAGAAGTGTGAGATGGATAGTGTTTGAGGGACCTGACTGTGTAGGAAAGAGCACCATAATACGAGAACTATCAAAAATACTTCAGGAACATGGTTGGAAAACATTCATCACATCAGAACCATCAAGCTCACCCATAGGTAAGCTCATAAGAGACTGGTTGTTAAAAGAGAAGATCTATCCTCCACACGTCTATGCTCTTCTCTTCACATCGGACAGATATTATCATTATCATAATATTGTGAAGAAGATGCTCGAAAAAGGATACATAGTTCTACAAGAACGTTATAAACTATCTACAATAGTGTATCAATCAGAGATGGGAGTAGATGAAGAATGGTTAATAGAAATCAACAAGTACGTACCTGATCCTGACCTAGTCATAGTGCTGGATGCAGATATTGAGACTCTTAGAAGAAGGCTCGAGACCAAGTCTCAGAGAGAAATATTTGAGAACGATATATCAATGATATGTAGAGTACGTCAGAAGTATCTAGAGATCGCTAGAAGGCTAGGTCTGCCCATAGTAGACACGTCTAGAGACCTAGAGACTGTTCTTCAACAGGTCTATAAGCTCGTAATGAGCATTCTCTAGACTATGTCCTTTATCTGCTCTAGTATGCTTATGACTTGCCAGAATATTACTCTGCTAAATAGTGGCATGTTAGGATCCATGAGCACGTCATCTAGTATGCTTATGACCATGGATGCCTTGACTCCAGGGCTCAGCGAGGGATTCATGAGTACTCTTATGGCCTCGCTAGCTGCTCTTCTGATGTTTCGAGGTACTCCCATGTCCTGTACTACTCTTGTAAGATAGTACAGTGCCTGTTTCAATCTCTCCTCGATCTCTGCCTTGCTCACGCTTCCTCTAGAGGTGTTGCTACTCGACATCTAACTTAGACTATCGTGTCGGTCTTATAAAGCCTAATCTACCGTCTAGTTAACAATGCTCATCGATGTATTGATAGAATAAGATTAATATGTTTCTCAGACAAGTATACCTTGCAACATGCCTGATATAGAGCTATGGCTGTTAGATATTACCTATGCCATAGGCAAGAAGGGACTCGAGCTCAGGATATATGGAATAGATAGAGATGGTAACAGGACTCTCCTCATAGATAGAGGATTTCGACCATACTTTTATGCACTACTCAAGAAAGATCAAGATCCAGCAACAGCAGAGGAGAAGATAAGGAAGAGGCTCGAGGCCAAGGGAATAATAGGAACTGAAAGACATGTGAAGAAGCTTTTTGGAAAAGAGAGAAACGTAGTCAAGATAATAGCAAAGATTCCTGAGAAAGTTAGAGAACTTAGAGAGATCGTGAAAGAGATGCCTGAGGTAGAAGACGTAGTCGAGGCCGATATAAGGTTCTACATGAGGTACCTCATAGATCACGATCTTCGACCAAGCTCATGGATAAGAGTAGACGATGTAGAGGAGATAGATAAGAAGGAGTATCCTGATCAGAAGGTTGATAAGATAGTTCTAGCTAAGTCTCGACCATATACCCTACATGATAGAACTGACATACCTAAGACTAGGACGGTAGCATTCGATATCGAGGTATATAATCCTCGAGGAACTCCTCACCCTGAGCGTGACCCTATCATAATAATATCATTATATAATGATGAGGGAAAACTTACACAGTTCATCGCTGATGATGATAAGAATGATAGAAAAATAATTAAGGAATTCGTAAACTATATACAGGAATATGATCCAGACATCATACTTGGATATAACTCAAACAACTTTGATTGGCCATACCTAGTGAAGAGATCTGAGAGGATAGGAGTTAAGTTAGCTGTAACAAGAACAGGTGGAAAACCTGAACAAAGCGTTTATGGTCACTGGTCTGTCATAGGTAGAGCAAATGTCGATCTCTACAACATTATTGAAGAGATACCTGATATAAAGATCAAGAGTCTAGACTATGTAGCAGATTATTTTGGAATTCTTCCAAGAGATAAGAGGATCCTCATACCTGGACATAGAATATATGAGTACTGGGATGATAAGAACAGGAGAGAGCTCTTAATAAAGTATGCTGAACAGGACGTGTATAGTACATATAAGCTAGGTGAGAAGTTCGTACCATTTCTCATACAGTTATCATACATATCAGGTCTACCCCTAGATCAGGTTGGTGCAGCATCAGTAGGAATGCGTGTAGAGTGGATGATAATGTTTAGAGCATTCAAGCTAAACGAGCTTGCACCTAACAGAGTGGAGAGACCCTATGAGAGCTATAAGGGAGCTATAGTGCTTGAACCTAAGCCAGGTCTCCACACTAATGTAGCTGTCCTAGACTTCACAAGCATGTACCCTAACATAATGGTTAAGTACAATGTATCACCAGACACGTATATAGATCCTTCAGAATGGGATAAGTATCCAGAATACTATGAGGCTCCTGAAGTCAAGCACAGGTTCAGGAAAGAGCCTCCAGGACTATATAAGCACATCCTGGTCGAGCTAATGAGCAAGAGAAAGGAAGTTCGTGAACAGATGAAGAAGATTCCTAAAGATAGTCCAGACTACATAATTCTTGACGAGAGACAGAAAGCTCTGAAGATAATGGCTAACGCAATGTATGGATACTGTGGATGGGTTGGAGCAAGATGGTATAAGAGAGAGGTAGCTGAGGCAGTCACAGCATGGGCTAGACATATAATGAAGACTGTTCTAAACTATGCAAAGAAGATAGGTCTAGAAGTAATATATGGAGACACTGACAGCCTCTTCGTACGTAACGATCCTGAAAAGATAAATAAGCTGATAGAGTTCGTTGAGAAAGAGCTAGGATTCGAGATTAAGCTAGAGAAAGTCTATAAGAAGATAATATTCACAGAAGCAAAAAAGAGATACGTAGGTCTCACAGAAGACGATAGGATAGACATCGTAGGATTTGAAGCTGTGAGAGCTGACTGGGCTGAGATAGCTAAGGAGACTCAGGAGAAAGTTGCAGAGATAGTTCTGAAGACTGGGAACATAGATGAGGCAATAAGGTACGTTCACTCAGTAATAAAGAAATTGAAAAACTACGAGTTCGATATAGATGACGTAATAATATGGAAGACACTTGACAAGAACTTGAACGAGTACAAGACGATAACACCTCACGTATATGCTGCAAAGAAGCTTGTTGAGGCAGGTTTCAAAGTGTCTAAAGGAGACACCATAGGCTATGTTATCGTCAAGTCTGGGGGAGGAAAGATAGCTTATAGAGCAAAACCATACATACTTGTCAAAGATATTAGAGAGATAGACGTGGACTACTACATTGAGCATCAGGTAATTCCAGCAGCAATGAGAATATTACAGGTCTTCGGTGTGAGAGAAGATATGTTACTTAGTGGGAAGAGAGCTAAATCTATAACAGAGTTCTTCAGCTGATCGTAGCCTCCTGCTGCTTAACTATCTCATCTATCGTTACTATCTTCATGTTCTCAGGCATCTTAGCTATGCCTCCTATCCTTGAAGCAATGATCAACTTAACGCCTTTGCCAGCAGCTGTATCTACTAGTCTCTGAGTACATACTCCATCCATCACTATTGCTTTAACGTTGTCAAGCTGCTGTAATGTATCTATGAGGTCCTTGACAGGTACTCTCTTTATCTCGTTCCAAGACTCGTCATAGAGTACTGCCTCTAGTGTTCCTGTAAGCTTCTTAACTTCTTCAAGCACGTGTGGCGGAATCTCTATCTTCTCAACTGTCTCTTCTGGAGCCTCAGCTTTAACTTCCTGTTGAGGTGGTACCTGTACAGGTACTGGCTGTGCCTGTACTGGCTTCTGTTCTACCTCTACCTGCACCTGCTGTGGCTTAGTCTCAAGTTTCTGTTCTCTCTTCTCAACCTCTATCTGTGGTCTCTCTACAGGTCTAGGCTTGATCTCCTCCTTTATCTGTGCTAGGTACTCTTCTACCGGTATCTTGTTTCTGAGGCATTTAGCTATCTCCTTAGCAGTAAGCTCTTCAACTTCTTTTCCTGGTGGTGCACGTGCTATGTAGTCGATATCTGCTACCTTTATTAGCTCTCTTAGAAGCATCTCTCCACCTCTATCACCATCAACGAAGGCTATAGTGGTCTTCTTACGAGATAGCTCTATTATGGTCTTAGGTATTCCACCGCTAGCTCCTTCAACAGCTATGACGTTTCTATAGCCATGTCTCAGTAGGTTCAACACATCTGCACGTCCTTCAACAATGATTATAGTATCTGCACGATCAACGTCTGGACCCGCTGGAAGACCTTCAGGGCCATATCTCACTAGCTCTGCCTCGCTCACAGCTTCGATTAGCTTGTTTATGAGCTCCTTACTGTCAGGAAGGACCTCATGCTGTATCTTCATAGCAAGCTCTTTAGCTCTCTCAAGTATGCGCTTTCTCTTCTCTTCTCTGAGATCCTTTATCTCTACTATCTTCACCTTAGCAGCATACGGGCCAACCCTATCAACGGTCTCTAATGCTGCAGCTATGAGAGCTGTCTCGTACCTGTTCAGGTTAGATGGTACATATATCTTACCAATGGTCTTGTCACCTCTCTTCTCTATTTCAACCTCTATTCTTCCAACTCTTCCCATCATCTGAAGCTCTCTTAGATCAAGGTCAGCTCCTAGCAGTCCCTCAGTCTGGCTAAATATTGCTCCTATTATGTCTGGCTTGTCGACAGATCCCTGTACCTCAAATGACGCTACGATCAGGTACTTTGCAGCTATGGTCAAGGCTCCCATGGCTACCTCCTGAGCGCTCTACGTGCTTCACCTAATCTTAAATGTTTCTTTACATTTAGAAGAATTCGTTAAATCATAGACTAGTTAACTAGGTAAGAGAACATGTTAAATAGAGAAGATTTAGAAACCTTGAGAAAGGTTGGAGATATAGTACATAGGACACTGAACAGAGCCCTCAACATAGTACGACCAGGAATGAAAGTGCTCGACCTATGCGAGGACCTAGAGAACTACATACGTAGCCAAGGCGCTAGACCAGCCTTTCCAGTAAACG
The DNA here is from genome assembly GCA_013154355.1 of Thermoproteota archaeon. Lineage (GTDB taxonomy): Archaea > Thermoproteota > Thermoprotei > Thermoproteales > Thermocladiaceae > JAADER01. The sequence continues at coordinate 7,461 of JAADCU010000090.1, forward strand.
TGAGCATAAATGACGTAGCAGCACACTATACAGCAAAAATAGGTGATGACCTCACAATACCAGAGAAGAGTGTCGTGAAGATAGATGTTGGAGCACACATCGAGGGACTCATAGTTGATGCAGCAGTAACAGTAAGCTTTGACCCAATATATGATAACCTACTCAAAGCAGCATTAGAAGCATTAAAAACAGTAAAACACGTACTAAGACATGGAGTACCAGTCAGAAAGATTGGAGCAGCAATAGAGAAGACCATAAGAGCACACGGCTTCAAGCCCATTGAGAACCTTACAGGACATCTCATAAGAAGATATGAGCTTCATGCTGGAAAATCCATACCAAACATAGATAATGGAGACGAGAGACACATACTTGAGGGAGAGATATATGCTATAGAGCCATTCGCGACAAATGGTGCTGGAGTAGTCATAGATTATCCAACATATACCATATATAGACTTCAGATATCCTCCGCAAAACAGTTAAAGAAAGTGCAGAAAAAGTATGGAAACATCATTAATGATATAGTTCAGATAAACGACCATCTACCATTTACTCCAAGATGGTTGAAAGATAAGTACAGCAACATAATGGACATAATTGAGAAACTAGTAGAGGAAAAGATACTCTACGCATATCCTATGTTAGTAGAGGAGAAGCATGGATATGTATCACAGTTTGAAGATACATTCATAATTCTATCTGACGGCTGTGAAGAGCTTGCACATACATTAGATCTTTTCAGATGATTCTAAACATATTCTAGAGTATGCATCTCTTAGCCACTCATCAGTTATTCCAAGATCGCTCCTCCTGTATAAACATCTAAGTTCTATACCTTCTCGCTCAAGATTCTCTCTACATCCCTCTTCTCGATCAACAATAACCATGGCTTTTCTGACTTTTCCTCCAAGTTCTCTAATCACTTTTGCTACCTGAAGAATGGTTGACCCAGTAGTACATACGTCATCTATGATTATTACCTCACTATTCTTGATATTATCTACAGGGCCTACAAGTGAGCCTCCTAGACCATGTTCTTTAGGTCTCTCTCTAAGTATGATCATTGGTTTCCTAGATAGTAGAGACAATGTGACTACTAGTGGAACAGCTCCTAGAGCTTTACAGGCAAGCATATCAAATTTCTCAGATTTCAGAAGCTCCTCATACATGAGCTTAGATACTATCTCAAGACATTCAGGATCTCCAAACAGTATCCTACGAAGATCTATGTAGTAGGGACTTATCTTACCGCTCGATAGTCTGAAGCATCTGTCTCTTGCCTTAACTATGCAGGATAGTACACACCTATATGCTAGATCTCTTAAGTTCATTATATCACGTATTCTTTTGGTATATCTTCTTCACATGTTGTTTTAGCTGGATATCTTACTCTAAGCGCTGCTCTCAGTACATAGTCTAATGTTAGTTCTAGAAGTTTCACTTTAACATCTTCAGGAACTCTCAAAGTCATCCATAGAGTATTGATGAACTTAGCTATAGATAGAGCAAACTCCTCACTTACAATATTTGTCCTCTTCTCCATGTTCTCTATGCTTCTCTTAAGATCATCTATCATCTTAACTATCTTAGCTAGATTATCTACCTCAGACATCGCATCGTCTCTACTATCTCTCTCTTAAATTCCTCCGTTGTTAATGGCTTAACGTTCCTGTATCTTGCTAGGTCAGGAGTTACCTTTCCACTTCTTATGACTTCCTGCAGAGCTCTCTTTATCAGGTCTGAAGCCTCAAGCCAGCCCATATATTCTAACATCAGACAAGCTGATAGTATTGTTGCTGTTGGATTAGCTATTCCTCTACCAGCTATGTCGGGTGCTGTTCCATGTACTGGTTCAAATAATGCTGCACTATCTCCAATATTTGCACTTGGCGCAACAGATACGCCACCAACAAGTGCTGCTGCCGCATCACTTAGATAGTCTCCGTTAACGTTTGGACATACTATGACGCTGTAGTTTCTAGGATTAAGTATCAACTGCTGTAGCATGTTATCCATTATCCTATCATTGACTAGGATCTTGCCCTCGGGAATAGCTCCTCCATAGACCTCTCTAAGCTCATCCTCAGTAATTACGTGATCCCTGAACTCAGATAACGCGACTTCATAGAACCAGTTTCTGAAAGCTCCTTCAGTAAACTTCATTATATTACCCTTATGAACAACAGTAACAACCTTCCTACCTGTCTGTATAGCATACCTCAGTGCTAACCTGCTGATCCTCATGCTCTTGAACCTGCTCATCGGCTTTATACCTATTCCTGCATCATCAGGTATATCTACATTGAGCTCTCTACGTAGAAACTCTCTAAGTTTTCTAGCCTCCTCACTGTTCCAGGGCCACTCTATTCCAACGTATAGATCGTCAGTGTTCTCTCTAAATATGACTAGGTCTATACCTTCTGGATCTCTTAAAGGTGATGGTAGGCCTTCAAAATATTTTACAGGTCTAATATTAGCGTAGAGGTCGAATCTCTGTCTAATATATACGTTTATGCTTCTCCATCCACCTCCAGGAGGAGTATATAGAGGACCTTTGAGTAGGACTCTTATTATCTCTAGAAGTCTTATAGTCTCTTCAGGAAGTCGAGTACCATAGATCTTCTCAGCCTCATCACCAGCATATAGTTTTACCCATACTATCCTCCTAGACGAGCCATAGCATAGTCGTACAGCCTCGTTCACTATCTCTATAGTTGGTTTAACTACTTCAGGACCTATGCCGTCTCCCTCTATGTACGCTACTATAGGCTTGTCTGGAACTTTCCATCTTCCTCCTTCTATCTTGATTAGCTCTCCCTCTTCTGGAAGCTTTATGCTCATTCTCATCTAGTGATTATTCTTAAACTTATTTATCATCCACCCTATGACTAGCCTTCCTAACGTTATAGGATTGTTTAGGTCTACTGATCTAGCCATCTCTAGAAGCTTTGTGAAGTTTCTCCTCACTTCCTCTTTAACGCTTATTAGAGATCTTACACTGTTACCTATAAATTTCCTCATTATGTTTCTAGCAAACTTATTCTTTATCCTACTAACAAAGAGGTCAAGTATCGATAATGTGTAATCTATATTATGATCAAGCATCTGATATATAACTTCAACATATATGTCTTCTGTTAATGCTCTAACGTTTGCAAAATCTTTGTCTTCTAGTGCTGATCCTCCCATAGGTACGAATAGTAGTGGAAAGATCCAGCACCTCCTACCTTTCAATCTCTTTATCAGGTCTATCGTCGCCTTAACATCGTCCTCAGTCTCCTCTGGGAGACCTAGAATCAGTGTATAACATGGATACCAGTGGCATCTGTTCATTATTTCTGTAGCTTCCTCAGCAAGTTCTGGCCACTGCTCAATTCTGAAAGGTGCTGCCTTACCTGCCATATAGATCTTGAGCAGTCTTGGACTGCCAGTCTCGAGACCTACCTGAGGAAAAGCACAGTCATCAAGATGACCATTCTCTCTAGCCCACTCTTCAACTATGTCTGGTGCCTGTACTGTTGCTGCAATAGATACGTGACAGAAGTCTCCTCTCACTTCATTATCTTTCAATATCTTCATAAGTTTTCGAAGAGCATCTTTATTAACTATTACTCCTCTAGCACCATAGAGAAGTCCATCCTCTGTTACAAGGCTCTGCAATCTATATCCTGCACGTTTATTCACCTTTACCTCTCTATCTATGACGTCAAGAGGAATTGAACGAAAGTTGAACATCGTTGGATTACAGAACCTGCATCTACGTGGACAGCCTCTAGTTATCTGAACCATTCCTCCACGAGATGGTCCACGAATAGGAGGGATAAGCTCTAGAGGTACAGATCCTCCGTCAACTTCTCCTTCAATCCTTTCTCCATTCAGAATGTTTCTACATATCTCAGGAAATATGAGCTCTCCCTCTCCATGTACGAGAACATCTATTCCTAGATCTCTATAGATATCTTTAAGCTGCCACGTTCCTGGACCACCAGCTATGAATGTGAACTTGTACCTCTCTTTCAATTTTCTTATCTTGTCTACAAGCTCGAGAAAAAGTCTACAAGTCCATGTACGTCCTCCGCCAAAAAGTGCACGTAACGTGTAGCTCACAGGTGCCATGCCCATCGGATCGAGAACATGTATAGCAACTATCCTCGTGTTAGGGCCAACAAACTTGTGAAATACTTCGGGAGTAGTGATGATGAAGTCCTCATCCGTGAACCCGCTCATGTATAGAGCAGCCTCAATCTTTCTCAGAGCATATGGAAGAATCTCCGGTCTACCATTCTTAGATACTCTCAGTCGAGGAGCAACGAAGAACTTCGCAATAGGTGATGGAAGTATACGCTCAGGTAAGCATAAGAGGAATCCTAATGCATTAAAATCACTATAATTCGTCATTGTCGCTCGATCAGACGTTATGACTATAGGATAACCACCTTCGTGAGAAGCCGTATACACCCTTATTAACATACAGCAAAGCTACATAAATAACTTAGGTAACAGGGCATTTACTGTACATTTAACAACTGTAGAATAAGGAAGCCATCTGCTCACTGTCTCATATAGAGATTATTCAATATACAGAATAGATAATTGAAATGAAGTCATGAACATAGAACCATACAAGAGATATAGCATCTTGATATCATCTTAGACAACAACCGTTACATGTAGACAAGCCAGAAACACTCTCTAATCACCATCTCTACGACAACATCGATCCAGGACCTATACGAGAGCGATGGAATAGAAAGAATGCGCATAGACAAGCTATTCATAGACTGAGACACGATGCTGAACAACATCGACACCTTATCCATAACATTATTATGAGGTCCAACACATTGAAATGCTATTGGAGGCCTCTTATAGAGAGATATTACTTTAACATATACATCATCTATCGTGAATGTCACAACAGTAGGAGAGATCGATCTTCGAACTATCTCACTACCTGAAGGACCAAACTTAACTACTTGTAGATCTTTAAGCTTAAACGAGATCCACGAAGGAAAACTATAGATATCACTAAGTCTTCCTGTGACTATGCTAATCGAAGAATATATACAATGCCTCAATATACACACTGGATCTCTAAATATAGTATCGATACCTTGAAATCTTGATGGTGCTCCATAACCAATCATGATGTCCGGCCTATCTATATGTTGAATACCATATACGACTCTTATAGGCCTATATCGTCTTTTAAACTCTACTCTCTGCTTAATATATCTCATAATATCGCTATCAATATCGATTTTGTCCTCTTCTACATACATTGGAATATTCTTGATCTCAGCTATCTTAGTCTCTATAGGTCCCATGCCTAGCACGTAGTCACCTCTTTCAATTCCATCGATCTTGTAAGATAGAAAATCTATCCTTAGATCATATGACGATAGATCAAGATTAGATAACTTCTCGAATCTACAACCCAGTGATGTCAGGTTTCTCTCAGTGATAGGAACATCGAAACTTAGCAACTCATCTTTAAAGGCTTTATCCTCTCTTGTGTATGCTATTGTAACATCATGATCAGTGCTGATCTTCAATATATAATATGCTAAAACTAATATTTGAGGATCATCACCAGCTATAAGAATCCTCATGCGTCTCATACTTGAGGCATTACCAGGATTCTATAAAGTAGTATCAGAAGAGCTCAAACTGAAGGGAGTAGAGGGAGAGTTTAAAAGAGTTAACGAGACTACACACCTACTAGATCTAAAAAATGATGAACAATTACCATTACTGAGAAAGCTACAGACGATAAATAATATTGAGAAGATACTAGTAGAGATACCATATGTAAAATCTATAAAAGAATTTAGAAGAGAATGTAGAAGATCATTAATAGAACTTAGAGACTATATAACAAAATCTACAGTAGTATCTGCCAGAGTTAAAGATGTAAAAAGAAGAAGACTTCTAGTAATTTTGAGAGAAATTCAAAGAATATTTAAATGTAGTCTTTCAAGATCTGTAGGAGATCTAGATCTAGTAATAAGATTTCTAGATGATAAGTATGTAGTATCTCTGAACATAGGAACATTTCAACCTCTCTACAGGAGGTGGTACACATATCATAAGTCAAGAGCATCGCTTCATCCTTCTATTGCAGCAGCAATGTCAATAATAGCTGGAGAACAATCCAGAATTCTTGATCCATTCTGTGGAAGCTTAACAATTCCTATAGAGTATTTAAGAATGTGGAGAAGATCATATGCAACATGTATAGATATAGATAAGAAGACTATCATAAACTCTATAAAAAATGCTATATTATCAGGAACATATGATAGAATGTTCATCATTGTTGAAGACTTCTTCAGTGCTCATCTACGAGAACAATATGATACAGTGATCACAGATCCTCCTCGAGGCTTAAGACTTGAGTCAAGTATAAAACTCTATAAGAAGTTTATAGAAAAATCGATAAATATCCTGTCAGAGAATGGAAAGATAGTTACGATAGTTTTCAAAAGAGATCTCAAGACAATCCTTAAAGAGATCCCTAAATATCTTAGTACTAATATACCTCTAGAGACTGTGCAAGGTGGTTATAAGGTATGTATACTAGAGATCACGAAGTAGAGATCTCTAAATCAGATATGGCTTGTCTAACTATCTCCCAAGCCGCGTAGAGATCTAGTATAGATATTCCTACAGATTTGAATAGTACTTTACAATAATTTGATATGTTAGAGAAGTTTCTTAAAATATTTGAGATCTCTACTATCTTCTCCTTATATTTCTCATAGTTTCTAAGATCAGCAACCTCGTTAAGAACAGAGCTTAATCTATCTACTATCACGATATCTGCTATTTCTATGGTATCCTCATCTACTGTAGCATATTCTCGTCCTGATACTCCTATGCTTATCACAAGCCATCTCTTTCTATTTTTAAGATATTTTCCTCTTATTACAGGTTCTCTAGATGTAGTACTTTCAATTATTATGTCAGCATCATGTGCTTCCTCTAAGTTTCTACATATTTCGTAGCTTATGTTAAGTTCTTCTAATGTTTTTATATACTTCATTAATCTATCTATCGATCTATTATAGATGATTACTTTATTAAATCTTAGAAAATCTTTAAAGAATTTTATAATATGTTGTGCCTGATATCCTGTTCCTATGATAGATATTTTATCTACTTTCTCTGACCATAGTTCTGCAACAAGCGTACATAATGCTGCTGTTCTATATGCTGTCAATGTTCTACCATCAATTACTGCTATAGGTTCTCCAGTATCTTCTCTAAATACTGTTACTATACTATTTATTGTTGGTAAGTTTCTCTCCTTATTTTCTGGAATGATGTTTACTATCTTTGTTATGAAGAGCTTAGAAGGATAAATACATGGCATTATGCCCCACCAATGATGGTCTATCTCTATGACTTGTCTATCAGGCATGATCACCTTATCTATCTCTGTGAGAGCTTTTCTAACAGCTTCAAGTACTCTTTTTCTATCTACTCTTTCTTCTATGTATGTTTCAGTTATGGTGAGTATTCTCACATAATGTTATTTTGATAACTTCTCTATTAGCTCTCTCACCTCTAGACTTGTAACATAGTGATGAGGTTCTGTTCTCGGATTTATCTCATATGCTATAGGTGTCAACATTAGCCTACGTATCTCATCTATGTTTCCTGTCTTTGCAAGGACCCAGCATAGTTTCACGTATGCTGTCTCTGGGTGCATGTCTTCTGCAGGTATTACTCCAAGCTTGAGTAGCTCTACTCCTCTTCTGTACACGTTGAGGTTTACTCTTCCAAATATGGTCTGGCTTGCTATTACTACAGGTATCTCGTTCTCTATAGCTCTCTTTATCGGTTCTAGAAGCTCTTTTCTAACATGGCCAAATCCTGTTCCTTCTATTACGATTCCTCTGTACTTTCTATCTATCAGGTAGTGTATTATCTCCGGGTCCATTCCGGGATAGAACTTGACTAGCGCTACCCTGTTCTCGAACTTGTTGTCTAGAACTATCTCATCTCTACGATGTCTAGGTATGTACCTCTGTGTTCTCATCTCGAGTTTGAGTTCTTGAGGATATACATATGCTATTGGTTCACAGTTTATGCTTATGAACGCGTCTCTACGAGATGTATGCATTTTCCTTACCTTTGTACCTCTATGTATAGCTATTACTCCATCATTAGTAGTATAGTGCATCACTACCACAGACTCTGCGAAAGGTGCCTTAATGCAGGTGAGAACTGCAGAGAGAAGATTCTCGAATGCATCACTTGAGGGTCTATCACTGCTTCTCTGAGAACCTACTAGTGCTACTGGACCAGGCATGTTACGTATGGCGAATGCTAATGCTGCAGCAGAATAGTGCATTGTATCTGTACCATGTAGGACAACTACACCTTCAGAGCCTTCTAGAAAAGCCTTATGTACGCTCTCAGCAAGTTTAGACCATGTCTCAGGTGTGAAGTCCTCACTGAAAACAGCCATGAGGTTGTATAGTTCTAGACTAGCTATGTTTCGAAGCTCTGGATAAAGCTCATAGAGATCTTCTAAGCTGAAGCTTGGATACACTGCACCTGTCACATAATCTACCTTAGACATTATCGTACCTCCTGTAGCAATGAGCCTAACTTTAGGAAGCTCACCACCTGACCTGACTAGGTGACCTACAGGTATCTCAACGCTCCTAGTAGATTCCCTACCGATGACCTCTATACGCTCAATCCTCTCTACACTGATGCCAACATTATAACCGTTAGGTAGCTTCAGAACAAGAACATCAGGACTAGCAGTCTCAGGACGTGGAAGGAGAATGCCAACGATCTCTGAACCATCTTTAGTGACTACTCGTACACGCGAGAAAGGTTCAGGAATAGGTACAGTAGTAACCACGCTCTCGAGAACTGATGAATAAAAGGGTTTTAAAGCTTATGCAGAGGCTGCCTGCTGAGCGTAGAGTATTCTCCTTCTATAGTTTCTCCAGTTTCTTCTCCTAGGTGGAAGATCCTTCTTAGGCTTTGGAGGTATCTTAGGCGTCTGGCTTCTGACTTTTCCTGCCTTCGTAATCGAACCGTGGCTACCCATAGCTACTTTAGATATCTAGTAGGAGGTTTTTAAACCAGACTCTACCCAGAGCTACGTGGACCTAGAGCTCTACCACGCTTGAAGAAGTATGCTGGAACTAGACTTAGATATGATGCAGCTACAGCATAGGCACCATAGACGAGGTCAAGGCCATACTTAGCAAGCATTCCCGAACATATCACGACTCCTAGAGTAGATAGATAGAGTATCAGACCTATGAAATCGAGCACTATACTAATTATCAGATGATCAATGCTTCCAGTAGCACCATATATTATAGCACCTATCCATGATAGAACACCTATAGCAGCTATAAATATGTCCACACCAACTACATCAACCATAGTATAGGACATGCAAGAAACTTTAAAACTATTAAACCTAGAGAAAGAGAAAGATTTAAAAAACAACAAGCAAACACACAATTAGTCGAAAGCGGGGGTGCCCGAGCCTGGCCAAAGGGGGCGGGTTGAGGTCCCGCTGGCGTAGGCCTGCGTGGGTTCAAATCCCACCCCCCGCACCAAGACCAGATAAACTATTCTAGTCATCTTCCTACTGCTGGAATGTAACTTGGAGTCTGGGCACATATGCTCAATAATGCGTATACTAGGATAGAGTAACCTTCACCACTTTCCTGAGCATTAGAAGCCTCGTAACATTTTGATGGTGGTCTTGGTCTAGGAGGAGGCCTAGGTGGTGGAGGTGGTCTTGGCCCTGTTCTAACTATGTATATTATCTTTACCTTTCCTCTCAAAATGTTTGAAATTGGTCTTAACTTGACGAGAATCCTCACACGATCAGGTCGTAGTATCATTACTGCACTCATCATCCAGTACAGGTTAGGTATTTCTACATTACTGCGACCTCCATTCAACTTTACTACTAAGCTTGTATTAACCTTCTTCACAAGTCTACAGATACCTCCTCTGCATTCTCCTTCTCTTCTTATCAAATTCTTTAGAAAGCCTCCAGACATGATGTATCTGATCAATGTTCTAAGTAGTCTATAGTCTACCTTAGATAGCTTTGTAATCTTATTAATGTCTAGTCTATATACTAGGTCTCTAATAACTCTACAGGTGCCTCCACTACATGTTTTCAATATAACTCTCTCGAAGCCTGTAAGTCTTATATATAGTATATCTTTACTAAAATATGTTCTAAGATTAAGATCCGTGAAGGATACTGTACGATATGTACATTCAGAGATTGTACAGATCTTCACATACTCTCTCAACCTTGTCACAGTTATAGTACACTCATATGTGTTACCATGTTTTGAGCATTGATAAATTATATTTCTTCCACTTTCCCTTAAGATAAGATTGACATGGAGCTTACTATTATAATTCTCAACATCCTTACTAAAGAGCACTATGACTCCACCATGAGCTCCAGGTCCGGGAGGAGGTGGCGGTGGAGGAGGAGGGGGTGGAGGTGCGTGTACTATGCATGTTATTGAGAGTAGTATCACAAGTACTGTTAGGAGAGTCAGTGCTAGTCTCTTAGGAACATGATTAGTCATTGGAGTATGATTCTTCTAGTGTTTAAATGTTTTAGTCTAAGGTCCTGTACCTGCTTGTTGGGGTTGTAGTGCAATCTCAGGTCTTTTATAGAATTCTGATATAATATTTAACTGTTGCATATGAGATTTTCCTGCTAGTTCTCTCATTATCTGTTTTCTAATTTCTATATCTTCTCTACATATTTTTAAGCCTCTTGGAAGAACTATTTTTGAAACTATCCTACTCTTCCTACATAGTCTGATTCCGCTGCTCTCGTTTATGCTTGTGCGTACGCTCATCTTGACTATGGCTATCTCATCTATTATCTTTGAGCTTCCAATCATGTTTTCTATTCTTATTTTTAGCTTATCGATGTTCTCTGCATGAAATGTGGTGACTCCACCGTGACCGCTTGTTACAGCATCTATCCATGCTGATACTTCATCTCTTGTTCTCACCTCGTTTACTATTACGTAGTCTGCGCCTATTCTTAGAGCATGTGCTATTAGGTCTCTCTTCGTTATAGATTGAACACCTAGACCATAGGCCTTTCTCTCGAACAGTTTTACAACGTTATGTCCTGGTAAAGTCATCTCGTCGACATCTAGGATAAGTGCTTTAAATAATGTAGGATTACTACAGTATGTTACTGCATTTGCTAAACTTGTCTTGCCTCCACCCATAGGTCCTATTATGAGTATTGGAATCTTATTGTCGAACAGGTACCATAGTAGAGCTGCATTGTCAATAGATAACGTGTTTCTTTCAATCAGTTCTCCTAGAGTCCAGGGACGTCTTGGAAGAACTCTAACATGTATGTACGGGTCAGAGACTGGTCTAACAGAGACTGAGAAACGTACTCTAAAATCTGGATCTGTTACAGAGATCATAGGCATATATGCTGTTATGGGATTTGAACTACGTTCAGAGATCTTATGTATTAGATAATTTACAAAATCTTCAAACCTATAAGTAACTTCTCTTTTTCTATTAAAAATTCCTGAAAATCTAAAGCATCTTGATAGCTCTATAGATACTTCACAGAGACCTAGATCTATATGATATGCTCGAATAGATGATCTATCAATATAGATATCGCTAACCTTATCATAGAGTAGCAGAGGTGTGAGAGGACCATAATAGAGATACCATCTTTCCCACAGCTTCTCAATTACGTCATAGCTTTCTCTCAGATACTCTCTACTGAATATTCTGAACATGTTATAAGATAGCATGTAGTTCTTAAGAGCTCCCTTCTCATATATTACATATGGATCAGGAAGATCTATCTCTGGAACATCATCTATAATGTAGATAGTGAAAGATGAGCCTATAGATCTGACATCTATGTAAGACCTAATGCAGAAGTCTATGATTGATAGTTCAACTCTCCTCCCAGCTGGTGTTGGTTTGCTAGCTAGCACTGCTAAGTAAGAACATTTAACCAACTTTTATAACGTTACTATTGGGAGCCTTAGAGACATGAAAGTTAGAGATATAGCGAGCACATTCCTGAAGTGTCCAACACTCACCAACTAGGAGGAACATAGGATCAACTTACATTAAGCTTCAAAGTGGCCACACGTTGAACATGAAGGTAAAAACTGTACATAAGACAGCTATAGTAGGCCCAGCTCCGAACAGATCATACAATCCAAGCATATTCATACCAGGCTCAATATGGTTAAGACTTCAGAACAGAGATATAACAGTTAAAAGTCTAGTAATACTAGGATGGAAAATACAGAGATCAAGAGACGTCAAAATGCTAGAAAGCATCTTAAGCTACGATGATGAAGATGCTAGAAGAATAATAGACATACTATCAGTACTTAGCCCAGTAGAAGAGAAAAAGAAGATACATCTGAAATTCATGTCAAGAGAGTCCGATATAGCAATAAGAATCTATGAACAACATCTAAGACTTCGTACAACAATAAGCAACTATCTGCTCTACCTCCTGATATTAGGAATGTACCTTAACTCGAGAGTAATACTAAACTATTCGACTTCTGATAAAGTTAGAACAGAAGCTGAGAAGGATGAGCAGGTTCTTAAGAAGATAATGGAGAGAATACTAGTGAAGAGATTAGAGAAAGAAAGCATCAATATATCAAAATCAGTAATCATCAAAAAACTTATGGAAATTAGTAAGAGAAACTTCATAAGACATGCAAAAAGAATAGAAAGATTGCACAGTCCAGAAGACTTTGCAAGATACTTACTAGAACACATCATATTCAACATGAGACCTAGCATAAACGCTAAGTACTATGTAAAGATATTTACAGGTGCAATAAAATGAGCACAAATACCACAATATCAGTAACAGGTATAAGCAAGAACATAGTTACACCATTCTTAAAATATGCCTTCAACATAATATCGATAATAGGAGGAATCGCACTCTGGATGCTGATAATATATGGAGTAATCAAGGTAATAGAAAGTAAGATAGGACCAACAGGCTGGTATAGAGCAACAGCATTAACAAATCTATTTGAAAACTTTAAGAGATTCATAATATCAATAGTATTATTCTACATAACAGTATACGTGATAGCATACATAATGAGCTCAATGGGTGCTAACATATCCCCTACAGAGTTTGTAACAAGTCTTCTAGTAAACATGTTATTTAAACCATTCATAACACTATACAAATTAGTCATATCTACCAGATGAACACCATATACCTAATAATAACATTATCAGTATCAACATCAGTCATAATATATGTCCTACTAAGAAGAAAACATAATATAAAGAACCTGATAGCATCTACAATAATATTAGTCATATTATACGCGATCATCATAGACCTAATACATAGACTAACATTAGCAGATATTCATAACTTAGAGCTTGTTAAAGAGCAGATTAAAGAACTTGGTATAATAGTAAACCTGATACTACTATCATACTCACTAATAATGACCATAATAAACATACTGCTCAGCCCAATAATAGCTGTATCTACAACATTGACTGGCTCCCTATATATGATATACTCATCGATCTTTAGTAAAGTGCTACCATCACTAGAACTCAGTCTCTCAATTCTATCAAATATCTCTCAATTAGCAATACTAGTAATAACAAGTATCATAGATATCGTAATAATTAGCATAATATTATTAAAAATCTCTAAAATAATAATACCAACAATACTAATAGATAGAGTAAGAATAATACCAATAATAATCATAATAACAACAATAATATTATCCCTGACATCAGTAATGTTGCTAAAATCAATAAACATAAAAACTATAAAACATGACAAGACATTAGATCTCTTTAGAGAAAGTCTTAAAGAATATAACAATATTGTTAAAAGAAATTATACACTTATAACAATAGAAACAGAATATCCATCACTAACAACGATCAAAGCAACATGCAAAAAAGATAATATAACATTAACAATCATAGGAATAGGAAACTTCAGGAACATAATACCCTGTAAAACGTTCAAACTAAAAATATCCTCAATATTTTTCGATATAAAAACACAAGAATACGTATGTTCTAACAAATCTAAAGATAATATTACAATAATGAACTGTAGAATAATATTTACAAAAAACTTTAATCTACTAAAAGCTTATGATAGATACTACATAGGATACTACATCACTAACTGTTCAAACATCATAGTTAACATATATTCAGATCGCATATACATCATTAATCCATCATCCTCTAACTGTCTAGTAGACCTTTATCTTCCTGACGATGTAATATCTGATCAACAATTAGCAAACATATATAGGGTTAAGATAAGAAAGATTTTAGAATTCTTAAAAATCTATAACAATAAGACATTTTTAAATAATGTTAAATTGTTCTACAAATCTATTGGAGATATTTCATATTATTTTCATAACATCCTAGTGCTTAGAAATTATTCAAGCACTTCAATACTAATTGATAGTCACAGATTTGTAGAGTGGCCTATGAACTTGTCATATGTATCCTACAATGAGTGGTTATATGAGAATTTTATTCGACTAACTAACTTTTCTAAGAACATAATCTCTTTGCCTATCTCTAACTTTTTACAGGATGAGTTTAATAAGATAATAATCTCGTTCATATACTCTATACTTCTCGATACATTAGGTCTCACTGTGTTATTCTGCGTAGTTGTAAACTTATCAACTGTCGAGAATGTATTTTATAAGATCTTTATTAGAATATCTAAGTCTGTTCTATATGATTTTGTGTTAATACTCTATTTCAGGATCATTAGTAATGTTATTGCAAGAAGAGTTATAAGGAGATTAACTTCAATTATAAGGAGTAAAAGATCTATAATATTTGTTGATCGTTATGATTCAAAAATTCATCATAAAGTTATTGATTTTTCTAGAAGGGTTAGAATGTTTTATGGAAGAAGATATAGAGGTTATGATATGGTATTTAGAAAATGTAGAGATATTGTTTATAGGAAAGTTGATTCAAGGATTGTAAGGGAGATTGATAGTTCTAGAGTACCTGTCTTTGATTTGAAGATTAGGAGGACTAGAAAGTTTAATATCGTGGTAGAGGATGTTATACGTAGTCTATATGGAAAGTCTCTAAGTGAGTTGAAGTTAGGTTCTATTAAAGGTGATAGAAGATTACTGTTTTTAGTTTCTGCTGTTTATAAGAGTTATGATAATATAATTGATCTGTCTCTAGATGTTAGGTTAGTTCCGCTGCATGTTCTAGTTCTTGCTCTTCGTAGGGATATATTATATGAAATATGTAAGTACTCTGATGCTTTTTCTACTAGATTAAGAAGAATATTGAGCGAGGTTAATGATAGGAGATTTATGGAGGAGATGTTTAAAGTCTATGTTAAGGATCTATATCATGTATCTCTTCTATTAAGTTCTAAGATTGATAGAAGAGTCAGTGCGAGGTTTCTAATCGATATTGGTAGGATTTATAATGATGTTGATAGGTTGTTTATTTTTAGGTTTGTTAAGAATGTTGTAGATTATTATGTTGATAGGAGGTTCGTGTCTGAGCTTCTTAGGAGGTATGTTCATGTTCTTAGTGAGAGGTATCGTGATGATAGGTCTGTTATGAGACGTGAGCTTGCTAAGGTGAGGTATATTAGGAGACTTTTTAGGTTATGATTATGGTGATGAGTCTTCAGCCGGATGATAGATGATTTGAATCAGGTTTTGCTGAGCTATATCTCTACTATTATCTCGAGCCTGTTTATTATCTCTTGATATCTCTGTCTTATTGTTACGTCTGATTTTCCTGTTGCTTGAGCTACCTCTTTCTGTTTTCTCTTAGCGTTTAATATGTTCACAGCTATGTATATTGCTGCTGCAGAGATAGCATACTTATCTTTTCCATTTGTAAGTCTTGCTCTTCTACATTCTTCAAGTATCTTCCATGCTAATTTTGCTGTTGATGGTCTCAGTTCTGGTGGTACGTCTAGCTTCTCTATAACTGTTGATATGAACCTCTTTAACTCTGTCTCATTTGTAGTATTCTGTAGTGTGAAACCTGATGCTGCTAGTATGGTCTTTACTTCTGCCAGTATTCTTGCAAGTCTTCTTCTATCTATGTTAAATTCTTCAAGTATCTCTCTTATTCTGAATCCCAGGCCTCTGTTCTTACATGCTACGTATAGTAATGCTGCTGCTAGTTCTCTAAGTCTGTACATTCTCTTCTTTTTCTCAACTATCTTACCTTCTTTTACTGCTTTAGCAATATGTCTATACATGTGTACTACATCGTCTAGAAGATCGTGAGGTAGGCCAAGTTTCTGTGTTATATTTCTAACAAATCTCTGAAGTGTTAATATGTTTCTCTCTGTACTTGTTACTTTAAGTCTCTGATGTATTATGCTTATCCTCTCTAAGACATTTCTAACCTTTGACGATGTTGGAGCTCTAGATAGATCTATCTCGTCTTGTCCAAGACCTCTGTTTGGATATTTTATGTCAGCTTTGTATAATCTCTCTTTCTCTTCTACCTCTTCAGGAGAGTAGACTCTGTACTCTGGCCTACTTATATCAGGTAGTCTCTCCTGTATTACGCTTCCACAGTTTGGACATATTACTTGTCCAGTTCTATAGTCTATTACTACTTTAGGATGACCACAGTACGGGCAGGTATATATCTCATCTATGTTTACTACAGTCTTCTCTCGTCTTCTATCTCCATGAAGCCTCTTCCTAAGGTTCTCAAATTTTGTTAGATTTCTCTCAATCATGTTCATCTCCTTCTCTGTCTTCTCGATCTTGCCTTCTCTAGGTCAAGTGCTCTCACATATGCTGCTCTTCCTTTTACAGACTCCGGATTCTCTAGCACGCTCTTGTCAGGCTTGACTAGGCCAAACGGCTGTCTTACAGGTCCTATCACATCATATAGTACTCCAAGCCTCCTCATTGAGTAATCATATACTGTTATGTAGAGGGGAGGCACAGATGTAAGCTTTAGTACAAGTTTCTTATCATGAGATACGTGAAGGACTTCTCCTATCTTCTTCAGTGCTGTAGACATCTTTATTAGGATAGTTCTAAGGGACTTATAACCCATAAACTCTCAAATGTTGCCCTATATTACCACGTGTTAAGAAGAGGATATAAGAGCACTAGGATACCTTTAAAACGGGGTCTGTAGTAGTCTACCAAGCATGGTAAAGCTACTAAGCTATTATCAGGGAAACGACCTTAAGAAACCTACGGGAGGATACAGGCCAAGACCATACAAGGTCAAGAGGAAATGTCTTGGAGGTGGTCCACCAACGCTTACGAGACTTGGAGAGGAGTTCAGAGTTAAGGTAACTAGAGATTACGGTGGTACAAGAAAGATAAGACTTCTAGAGACAAACATTGCTAACGTATACATACCAGAGGAGAAGAAGTGCGTGAAAGCGAAGATCCTTAGAATACTTGAGACTCCCTCAAATCCTGAGTTTGCTAGAAGAGGAATAATAGTGAAGGGAGCAGTAATCGATACCGAGGTTGGAAAGGCCATAGTCACGTCGAGACCAGGTCAGGACGGCGTTGTGAATGCCATACTTGTTGAGCGTAAGACCATGGAGGAGAGAAGAGAGGAGAAGAAGAGAAAGAGGAAGTCCTAATAGATGGTTCGTAGAAGAAAGAAAAGCATAATTCTCTGGACAGTATTCTTCGACTCTTCTAGACCTCGTAGTCTTGGTAGGAAGGTTCCTCGCTCACTTGCTATTAGATGTCCAACAGTTGAGGAGCTTGAGGAGGCTGTTAAGGCTCTAGGATTCGAGTATGAGGTATGTAGAGAGAAGAAGTATCCTAGAACCTGGTTTCAAGATTCTTGTCAGGGATATGTGAAGATCTATAAGAGTCCTAACATGACTATATCACGTACAAAACTTCTGAAGATGGTTGCTGAGAAACTTAGAGAGATTAGACAGAGAAGAACGAAGTAGAAGCGAGTTATGTTTAAAGAAGACTCTCGCACAGTGAGTCCGGGTAGAAGTGTACGTATGACCATCTCGAAATGTCTACGAACAATATCTGAAAAAGCTAGGACTTATCTGCTACTGATAGCACTGTACAATCCTGGTGTACATCTAGGCTCAGCTCTCTCAGTCATAGAGATACTTACAGCTCTCTACGGTAGTGGTAGAGTAAGCTTTCTAAGAGGGGATGTAGATAAGAACTGGCTCATACTTAGTAAAGGACATGCAGTACATGCAGTCTATGCCATAGCTGCAGCAATGGGATACCTATCCTGGTCAGAGCTAAGAAACTCTGGAACCATAGGTAGCCCATTACAGAACCATCCTGAGCTTGGAACCCCTGGCGTAGATGTTGCAGCTGGTTCTCTTGGACAAGGCGTGAGCATGAGTGTTGGGATCGCGCTTGGTCTACGTATGAGAGGTCTACATAATAGGAGAGTATATGTCATAATTGGTGATGGAGAGCTAGACGAGGGACAGACATGGGAAGCATTTACCACAGCAGCACATTATGGTCTTACAAACTGGATACCTATAATAGACTTCAACAAGATCCAGCTAGATGGTAAGGTAGATGATGTAAAGAAGAAAGGTGACTTAAGAAAGAGATTCGAGTCACTTGGTTACCAGGTTGTTGAGGTTGATGGACATGACATAGATAGCATACTTGCAGTACTTGAAGATGTTGAGACAAGTGAAAAGATGAGCGTCATAATAGCACATACTGTTAGAGGTAGAGGTGTTCCACCTTTAGAGAACACGAATAGACAGAGAATGTTGAGAGAAGAGATTTTACAGGTACTTAAGGAACGTATGTCGTAACTTACTTCTTTATGGTCTCCTTTATGAGTATCTCAGCTGAGGCATACACTGCAGAGAGTCCGCAGAATATTCCTTCGTATCCAGCAGCTCTGAGTAGTGGAACACTTTTTGCTGCTATTGCTGCGAATAGCATGAAGAAGAGTATTGTTAATGTTACGAAGACTACGCGAAGACTATTTGGTCCAGTCTTCATGACGACGATGGTGAGGTATAGTGTGAATATTCCCCACATGAACATCCATGCAGCTATCTCATGTGGGTCGGGAGTAGCTAGGTGAAGCCATCCTGTTATAGCTGTCATGAGTGCGAGACCTATCCAGAAGAGTCCATATGCTGTGAATGCTGTTCCTCCAAATGTTGATCCTCTACGAAACTCTATTATGCCAGATATTACCTGTGCTAGTCCTCCAAAGAAGAATCCATAACACATCGTGAGTACTGCAGACTTCACTATTCCTGCATTAGCTAGGTTGAGTAGTACCGTTGTTAGGCCGAATGCTGCTAGTCCTAGTGCTGCTGGGTTTCCCCATTGATTGTTTGCGGACATGTGTTTCCTCTCTATATACAGTGTCCTCTTATTGTTTTCTAAGAATTTGTAACGAAGGATACTTTAAGAATCTGAAGACGTCCTGACGTGATGAAAACGTTATATTTATGCTCTAGGTAAGGAGAGAAGAGACAAACATGTCAGTAAGCTCGCTAGCTGAGATATCTGAGCTAACTCCCCGTGATGCACTTGGCAAGGCCTTGGTAGAGCTTGGATCGATGTATAAGGATGTCGTAGTAGTGACTGCAGATGTTGGAGAAGCAACAAGAGCAAAATACTTCGGCGATAGATATCCTGACAGGTACTTCAACGTTGGAATAGCAGAACAAGACATGCTTGGAGTAGCTGCAGGACTAGCCTTGACTGGCTTCAGAGTGTATGCTGTAGCTTTCGCGATGTTCCTGATGAGAGCATGGGAGCAGGTGAGAAACAGCATAGTGAGAATGAACATACCGGTCAAGATAGTTGGAACACATGCTGGGTTCAGTGATGCATATGATGGAGCTAGTCATCAGTGTCTTGAAGATATAGCACTGATGAGGATACTCCCGAACATGACTGTGATAGTTCCTGCAGATGCTCCAGAAGTATATAGAGCAGTCATAGAGTCTGCAGAACTTAGAACACCATGCTACATAAGAGTGGGAAGAGACTATACTAGAAACATAACTCACACGTTAGACTACGAGTTCAAGATAGGTAAAGCGGTAGTGATAGAGGATGGTACAGATGTAGCAATATTTACGACAGGTATGACGCTATGGATAGCATTAGAAGCGTATAACATACTCAAGGACATGGGATACGACCCCGCAGTAATACATTTTCACACTGTGACACCACTCGACGTACATACTGTCGAGGAGTATGCTAGAAAGACTGGAGCAATAGTCACAATAGAGGAGCACTTGGTGAGAGGAGGTTTTGGTTCTCTCATAGCTGAGACCGTAGTACAGACATATGCTGTACCGATGATAATGGTGGGAGCGTATGGTTTTGGAAGAAGTGCACGAAGTCCAGAAGAGCTCTACAGGTACTATGGCATAGAGCCTAACGAGGTCGCTCTCAGAGCTATAGAGCTAGTGAAGCTTAGAAAGAAATAGGTTTCTAAACCTCCAACCACATATTAGACGTCTGTGACAGTATCATCATTAATTAGGAAGTACTTCCCCTATGAGTCGTGGAGAAGGTTTCAGAGAGAGATTGCTGAGACAGTATATGATGGTCTTCTAAATCAGGAGATAGTATTCATAGAAGCACCTACAGGAATAGGAAAGACATGTTCAGTACTTGCAGGAGCACTAGCCTATGCAGAGGAGACTGATAGAAAGATAGTGTATCTTATAAGAACCAAGAGTGAGGCACAGGCACCATTAAGAGAAATAGAAAGACTTAGAAGAAGAGGAACATACATAACATGTACGGTACTGAGAAGCAGGCTCGACATGTGCTGCATGATTGAAAATAAGAGGGTACCGTATGACGAGTTTCTTGAAGAATGTAGATACTTGAGATATAGTAACAAGTGCCAGTACTATGTTAATGCTCAGAAAGTAGATATAGATGATGTGATATCTAGACTCGAGGATGTTGACCTAGAAGTAGAGAAGATATGCTCATTCCTATGCAGTAGATGTCTATGTCCTTACGAGATCTCTAAAAGAATGCTAGAACGATCTAGGATGGTTGTGATGACATATCATTACATATTTAGCATAAATATAACAGAGAACATTCCTATAGATCTAGAGGACATAATACTCATAATCGATGAAGCTCATAATCTTCCAAACATAATCATAGATGCGAACTCCTTCTCCATAAGTGAGCTGACAGTGAAGGCATGTATAAGCGAGGTGAAGAAATATATATCTAATGAGGATAGAAAGAATCAGGCTCTCAAGATATTGAAGAACATTCTGACGTACATGAAGAGGTTTAAAGAGGAGAAGACGTATGATGAGCTCGAGAGAACATACATTCAGATAGAGATCTCTGATCTTCTAGCACTATTCGAAGGAATTGAAAATCTTAGAGATGCGTACCTAGAGATACTGAGTAGAAAGAGAAGCAGTGGACTTGGAGTACCATTCTCATATCTCTCTAGAGTACTAGAGTTTCATAGAAAACTATCAATGCTTGGTACACAGTTTGCAGCATTTATAACATGTAATGAAGGAATATTAGAGATATCCTGTAGATGTCTAGATCCAGCTGCTATAAGTTCAAAAATATTTGATAAGGTATGTGGAGCAGTACTAATGAGTGGAACATTACCTCCAGTAGATTATATGAGAGCAATGTTAGGCATAAATAGACCTATAAGAGAGATGAGAATACCTTTTAGAGAATATGTTGGACCTGGAAACATAGTTGCAATAGTATATCCAGACGTGACTACAAGATATACCGAGAGAAGTGATAACATGTATAGAAAGATTGGTGAAATATTGACAAGAATATATAGGGAAGTTAAAGATAGTGCAATACTAAGCGTGTTTCCATCATACACCGTGTTGAAGACTGTGAGAAGATATCTAGATCAGGATGTGAAGTACATAATGGAGCTCTCTACAACAACTATCTCTCAAGTAATGGAGAGACTACGTGAAGATAATCATCATCTAATAATGGCTGTTGCAGGAGGCAAATTAATGGAGGGGGTCGAGTTCAAGATAGATGGTAGAAACATTGTTAAGACAGTAGTGATCGTAGGAGTACCCTATCCTGAACCTAACGATTTTCTAGAACTATTTAGAGAGGTAGTAAGTACAAGATTAGGATCTAGCGAACTAGCATGGGAGCTGACGTATCTATGGAACGCTCTCATGAAGGTGAAACAGGCGATAGGTAGAGCTGTAAGGTCAGAACATGATAGAGCATCGATAGTACTAATGGATAAGAGATACCTTGATAAGAGAATAATGAGCATACTTAAAGAATATCTTGGCTGTCTCGATATTGCATATAGCATGGAGGATCTCATTAGAAGAGTTAGAGACTTCTTAAGCGTTAAGCAACAGATATGATCAAGCTATCTCTCCTCACTCTTCTCTTCTTCTCTTTCTGATTTCTGCTGAGGCTGTGGTCTAGTGAGAGGAGGCTGTCTCTGCACTGTTGATCTAGGAATTATCTGAGTAGGCTGACTTGGAGTTGGTGGTCTAAGCACTGGCTCAGTTCTTGGAGGCTGAGGATACTGTGTTCTACCGCTCTCTATGCTCTCCTCAAATATTGCCGGTATCTGAGTAGGCTGAGGAGCTGGCTGCTGTGGTGCCGGTCCCTGAGTATATCCAGGAGTGGGCGGTTGTGGCTGTGGTGGTTGAGGAGCTCTTGGTGGTGGTGCTAGTGGTCCAAGCTGTGGTGGCTGTGGAGGCCTATACTGAGCTGGCTGTGGATATGGTGTATATGCTGGCTGAGATACAGGTTGTGGATATGGTGGAGCCGGCTGTGACCTACGTTGATAGAGCTGTCTTATTATTAGTACCTGTACAGCAACAACGACTGCAAGTAGGCAGGTTATCAAGATGTCCTCTATGGTCTGTATGAACACTCCATACGACATGTACGAGGTCTTGAAGAATGATAAGTTTAGTAGAGCTAGTACTACTGAGACAGCGGCAAGTACTACTGCTAGGGCTATCAGTGCTATATGTATTCTAGGTTCTCTATATGGAGCATACATTCATATCCACTGTCATCTTGCATCGCATTAAAGTATTTTATACTTGTCGCCTATGTGAGAAAATATGCTTAGCTAGCTAGAAGTTCTATAGGTATGTAATCTATATCAATACCAAAACATCTTGGATTAAGTATGCTTAGACCAGCCTTAGTTCTCCACTCGTCAGGTGCTCTTATTCCTACAACATTTACCTTACACCTGGTCAAGGAGTCATCATACATTATTGGAACATACTCGTCAGATAGTAGAGTAACTATGTCAGGTACCATTCCTAGAGGTCTACCATTATCTCTTAACGCGATTATGGTACCATCTCTGACATAGAGAATCATGCTCATGCTAGACCATGAGTCTACTCCTCTGATCTTGATTAGACCCATTATTGAGCCATCGATCTTCTCTAGATAACACTCCTCGATTACTCCTCTAAAGAGAACGTATCCTCCAAAGCTCTTGATTACTGATCTTACATCTTTTTCAACTCTCTTGATGAGCTTTCTGAGCTCTCTACCTATCCTTATAGTTCTGCTTATGGTTCCACAGAGATAGTTTCTACGCACGTTACGAGACCTAGAGAATGATCCTATAACGACTATCGGGCTCAGGTGTGATGAGTATCTTCTACATAGCTTACTTAACTGTATAGGATTAATCATGGGGTGCACATATATGCATTCTCCATCTGGAGACAGTATTAACGTTGGGTTCAGATTCTTATTCTTTGCAAAGTATATGCTATGTATGTAATCTATTAGTCCTCTACCTGCACAGTCACAGTCTAGTAGAGGTATGTTAAGCATTAGAGATACATGTATCGCAAATGCTACATCACATGTATCTAGTGCATGTGTTGATATGCCTACTATGTCCTCACTATAGATCGACTCTACATGTTGAGGAATCTTCTCTACACACCTCTCTATTTCTCTTATCTTGTCGATCTGGTTGAGATAGACAGAGAATACTACTCCCCTACTCTTTAAAGCTTCTCTACACGTTATTACTTCTGGTAACCCAAGCTTTGTTAAGTCCTCTCTAACCAGGTTCACCACCTTCTCTATCCTGTATCCTGCTCCAGAGCTCAGTAGTGCTGCTCCTAGAAGTAGGTCATCTATATCGTCCTCATCTAGTACTAGCACTATGCTCTATCTATATGTTGGAGAGCCTATTAAGCGTTAACGTTTCATGTTGTTACCATAGTGTCGACCTTACCTACTGTACAGGTTACATAGGTGGAATAGCTTTATATTCTAGTCTCATATTCTTGTACATATGTTATCTCTTCAAGCATTATTTAACAAGATCGGAGTTGAAGCAAGTCCAGAGCTCATAGCACGTGTTAGAGAACTATCTAGAGAAAGAGAGCTCAAGAAGGGAGACTCTTTTCCGATACCTGCTGGAACCTTCATAGCTATACTTGACGGCATAATAGAGGTAGGGGGCGAACTTAACTGTGTAGGAGATGTAATATACTGTGAGGACACTATAGATCTGAAGTGTATAAGCAGCAGCTGCATACTACTAGAAATAGATAAGGAAGGATTATCAGTATTTCCACCACAGGTCAGAGATCGATTAATAAGGTTCGCAAAGGTTGTAAGATCAGAAGAGTATGTACCAGTTAAACTGTTCGTGAAGAGGATACCTATAACATTGAACCCAGACTCGTATCTCGTAGAGGCAGCTAGGCTCATGTATGAGAAAGGCGTGAGCTCGGTCATTCTAGTAGATCCAGAGGATAAGCCTGTCGGAATAGTTACGGATACCGATCTAAGAAAAGCATTAGCCCTAGGTATCGATCCTAAGACCAAGCTATGTGATGTAGCATCAAGATACGTCTTCACCGCACAGGAAGATGAGCCTCTCAACGTAGCTCTCGAGAGAATGCTTGTACATGGTGTGAAACATCTAGTAATAGTGGACTCTCACGGCAAGGTCAGTGGAATGGTTACAGCACGTGATCTCCTAGACGCATTTACAGCTGTCCCACTTGTCCTACTTAGAGAGCTTCAGAGAGACTCAACAGCTGATGAGGTGAAGACCACGTACTCAAGAATAATAAAACAGGTAATAAACGTAGCAAAAGAACGCTCTGTTGATGTTCTTGAGTTTTCTAGAATATTCTCTATGGCGAAGATTCTCCTACTAAGAAAACTTCTAGAGATAGAATGTAGACCTGTACATGACTCAATATGCGTATTCATTGAGCTACCATTAGCAACATATAGCCACGTTATTGGTGAGCCAGTTAGAGTACATGTTGTAGGAGATGAGAAACAGATAAGTGATCACGTACTTAAGCTTAGGACAGAGATCTCGAGGATGCCGGACGTATCCGAGACAATGAGCATAGAGACCTACTCTTGGCAGGACCTTGACTCAAATATAGACCTATTAACCTACGTTGAAGTCTTCTCACGTCACCTATGGGGTAAATGTCCAACAATAGTTATAGATGATGAGAAGTATGCTAACATAATGAAGAAGCTTGCAAAACTATGCGCAGAGATAGAGATACCATTAGACATATTTGGAAAACTCAAGGTTAAGAACATAGACATAGCTAGACACATAGTTCTACCACTAGAGAGAATGCTCGCAATGTTACATTATGCATGTCTAGGAAGCAAGATGAGAGCAAGACCTCATAGAGTAATATCGATGCTACATGAGAGAGGACACTTAACAGAGGAGATAGTTAGCGACCTCATGTTCATATACTACGAGATGAAGAACCTTCTCATAAGAACCTGTGTAAGAAACTACCTAGAGAGAGGTGAGGTAACGTCAGAAGTTAACGTAGATGAGATACCTGAACCAGAGCTTGACCTGATAAGGCGTGGTCTGAGAATACTGAAAGAGTTGAAAGAGAGGACGCTATCTACAATAACGAGGTACGTAGTAGTATGATAATACAGCTAGATGACTAACATAGGAATTCTCACAAGAAATCCACATGGCTGGGCAACACAGCAGTTAACAAAGGCAGCAGAAGACCTAGGCCATAGAGCAATCGCGTTCAGATTTCGTGACATAGTAACAGAGATAAGAGATCAAGTGAACATACTTGTTAGAGGCTCAAGATTAGAGAACCTAGTGAACATAGTGCTCGTGAGACCCATAGGAAAGTGCAGTCTTGAACAAGCAATATATAGGATGGACCTGCTTCACTTAATGAAGAAATATGTACCAGTCATAAATGATCCAACAAGCATCGAGATAGCTATAGACAAGTTCAGGACACTTTACCTCCTAGCTTTGAATGGTGTGAAAGTACCTTTAACATTTGTTACAGAGAATGAACATAGAATATACGATGTTAGAGACAGATTGCCACGAAGCTTAATTATAAAACCATTATTTGGATCTAGAGGACATGGAGTATTCTCGATAAGAGCTAGAGAGAACTTAGAATATTTTGAAGATCTATTATGGAGAATAATGTTCTATCTCACAGATATGAGAGCAGTACTCTATATACAGGAACAGGTAAGCGAGAAAGGTGAAGATTATAGATTATTCATTATAGGTGATAGAGTGATAGCTGGAATGGTCAGAATAGCTCAGAGAGGATGGAAAACAAATATCTCACTCGGTGGAAAACCAAGGCCTCTCAAGAAGATTCCTACAGAGCTTGAAGAGCTTGCATTAAGAACATGTAAGATTATTGGATGTGAGATCGCGGGAGTAGACATCGTTAGAGGTGATGATGACGTCTTATATGTTCTTGAAGTGAATTCTCAACCTGGATGGAGAGGTCTTCAAGAATGTACTCGTATAAACATAGCGAGAGAAATTATAAGATATCTAGTAGAGAAAGCTAAGAGATGAACATGGAGAAGATTCTTGAAAAGCTTGATGATACTTTCGCAGAAGCGTTCCCAATGTACGTATCTAGAGTACTAGTTACTGCAGATAGTAAGAGATGGGCATTAATAGCTGGAAAATGTGCTACAGGTTTCGCAACATCGATAATATTATCACCCTGTGAAGCTGGAATAGAGAAGCTGGTAAGACCTGAGAAGACTCCCGATAACAGGATAGGCGTGCTACTCCAGTTCTGGCATAGTGATCTCACACAGCTCAAACTCCAGCTCATACTTAGGCTAAGCCAGGTAGTGCTGACGTGTCCTACAACAAGAGTGTTCGACGGTATCCCTAACTCGAAAAGAAAATTTACAATAGGTAACTCAATAGCAAGATTTGGAGATGGTTTTGAGAGAAGAGAGACAGTGTTTGGAAGAGATATGTGGATAATACCTGTGATGGATGGAGAGTTCATGATAGAGAACAAGATAGGAGTCACTAAAGGCGTGGCTGGGGGCAACATAATAATACTTGGAAAAGATAGAAGAGGAACATTAGAAGCAGCTTGGAGAGCAGCATCAGCAATAAGAAGAACAGGACTAAGAGTGATACTTCCTTTCCCCGGTGGAGTATGTAGAGCAGGATCTAAGGTAGGATCTAGAGTGTATAAGAAGGTTAAAGCAACAACAAATCATCCATACTGTCCAACATTGAGAGATAAGATACCTGATACAAAGCTAAACAAGGACGTGGAATGCGTATACGAGATAGTTATTAATGGATTAACAGAGAACGACGTAAAGCTAGCAATGGGTATAGGAGCAGTAGTAGCAGCATCTCACGACTCAATAATAAAGGTGACATGTGGAAACTATGGAGGAAAACTAGGACCATACAAGCTAATGCTTAGAGATGCCGTAAACGAGGCATTAAGAACCTACTCACACATTATTGAACATCTAGCTTTTTCATAGTCTGCCAAGGTATCGATATCGATAACATCATCGTTAGTAAACACGTTAATACAAGACCAGGATAGTATTATTCCTGGAACACACTTATCTGTAAATACTATAGATACTCCTAGTGGAGTACCATCAACATAGGATAACGTGACAAGATCTACGTCTGTTTCAACTCTATTAACAATATTGAGGAAATGTTCAATATTTCTCACAATTATGTCACTAGGAAGTACTAGTAGAGGTCTAGGTCTAACAATATTAATAATATAACAGAAATCTTCACAGTAATCTCTCGCCGGAAGAACTATCAAATCAACTCTAGAATCTCTCCTTAAAAGATTTATAAGATTCTTATGATATCTTGAAGTTACTATAAGAATATTCTTAAAATTTTTAACTAAAATATCTATTAATGTTAATATTATTGGTCTATTGCAGATCTTTAGAAGCATCTTCTCTGGATTACTGATCCTGGAGCCTCTACCTCCAGCAAAGATTACTACACACTTCACCATTTTCTCTTACATATTAAGACGTTGGTCGACATATCTTTTGGGTATTTTGATAATAATCTTGCTGCAGTAGTCATATGAAAAGCTCTTCTTAACTCACTAACACTTCCTCTAGTTTTAATGCTAGCCTCAGTTGTTAATACGAGATCTATCTCTAGTTCTGTACATGTTACTGCAAGTAGAGCATTTACACCAGAGCTATCTGCATCTATGAGCTCTGTAACGTTTCCTATACCCATGAGCATTGGAACATCTCTGAAATGTTCTCTCATATCTCTGTATCTACATAATGATTCTACGAATCCCATTAATGGAGGTTCCAATAATGGATCTATTACTGGTATTGCATTTCTTGAAACAACCTTATTAGACATGTCTATAAAATACTTAACAAGATCGTTAGTAGACATGTAGGGATTTTCAGGTATTATTACGAGTCCTACATCTCTCATATCTAGGTTATCTAACTTATCTAGAGAACCTCTCATAACACTTAACACGAGATCTGCACCTGCCTCTATTCCAGCCCTGATCTCTGAAGGTACTAGAGAATCAATACTAACACAGACATTGCTTGGCAACTTATCTACTAATTCCTTCACGATCTTTCTAACAATGTCAGGTCTTGGGTCTCCAGCAACACATCCAACATCTATGAAATCTGCCCCCTCTTCTACATAATTATATGCTTGTCTTAAACATTCTTCAACATCTCTACGTGTTGAATCTATTATCTCAGCAACTATCTTCGTGGGAAGACC